>NZ_JBGIWG010000012.1:0-144486 GCF_041320715.1 Enterobacter sp. KB-221C9 | reverse complement strand
CTCCCCAGAGGGGCGAGGGGAGCCATGTTCCCTCCCCCCTTAGAGGTGAGGGGAAATAATCACATAAACTCTACAATATCATCGTTATCCGGCTTACCGCCGCTGAGCGCTTCATCAAAGTAGTGCTTCGGTACGGTATAGCGCAAACGATCGAGCGCGAACTGCATGCTACGGTCGTCAATCGCGTGGCCCAGCTCGTCAACGATATCCAGCGTCACATCCCCACCTTCGCGAATCAGCGCTTCCTGGGCGGCAACCGCATGCGAGAGCTCAATCACCCGGTCTTCACCACCGTGGATGAGGTGGATGGTCGTCCGCGTGGTCGCGCTGGTCGGTAGCGTCGCAAAACGGCCGTTAAACGCGATGACGCGTGAAACCAGACCCGGCTGCGCTTTAACGCTTTCCAGCGACATGATTGACCCCTGCGAGAAGCCAATCAGCGCGGTTGCGTCGGCACCCACGCCGCTCTGCTGCTGCCAGTAGCGGACGATATCGATAAAGGTGGGCATGATGGCGTCGATGCGAGCCTGACGATTCTCTTCCGTCACGCCCTGAACAGAGAACCACTGGCGTCCGTTCGGACCACATGGCTCTACGCCACCGATGCTGACAATCAATGCCTCCGGAAAAACGGGCGCAAACCAGCTGCCGATCTGACCCATATTGACGGCATTATCGCCAACGCCATGAAACAGAAGCAGTAACTGTTTAGCCGGTTTGTCAGGGCTTTGAACAACAAAATGGTCATGTTTCATGGTGGTCTCCTTAATAGATGACCTGGATTCTACGCCTCCCGACGTGAATGACCATGCCACTTTACTGAAGAAGTCATTGAAAAAATTGCCATTGCAAAATATCTTCTTTCAGCTGCTGGCAGCGCGGATAGTCAATACTTTCAATCGCTTGCACGGTTTCACTGCGCAACGTTGCCAGCAACGCTTTTCGCCCGACGTCTTCCACTTTCCCTTCCATTTTCCCACGCAGGGCCGGAAGCGGCATGTCCACGGTTAACAACAGCCGCGTCAGTGCGGCAACCGAGGTTGAAAACGCCCGATGCGCAAAAGCAAACCCCGCCAGCTCCAGCCAGTCGTCATTATTAAGGGTAGCTTCCCAGCCATCCTCCACGGGTATCTTTTCACCGTTCCAGGCCGATAACACCCGCGCATCGCGCTTCAGACGCTGCTGCGCCTGCTCGCACAGCTGATGCCCTGCCTCACTCTGCGGCAGCAAGGCCATCGCGGTGTAGCAGCCGCTGCTGGCTTCACGATGGCTGCCCATCCGCACCAGCACAAACCCGCATTGCTGCCAGAAACGCCAAAGCTCATCGGTATAGCCAAAGCTCACCGACAGATAATCTTCGCCGCTGGCGCTGCGAACAAGCGCCTGGCCAATCCCTTCCCGCTGACGGTGAGGATGTACGGCAATGCGGGTCACCCGTCGTCCTCTGAGCGTCGCCGCCAGCGGAGAGCCGCCGTGCGCCGCCAGAGACTGCGCCACCAGGTTACCGCGCGGACGCCGGTACCCTGCCCACACGGCGCGGCTAAGCTCGGGGGACAGCCCGCCCTCCTCCACCAGCCACAGCGCCCCGGCGATATCCGGGTTCGTTTCGGCAACGGCAAACCGCTGCCCGGGCGCGTCCATCATGCGGCGTAAATCGAGCGGCGAGGTGCGATAATGTGCCGCGCAGAGGAGCTCGTATACGCTCGCTGCAAGCGCCGGGCGGCTTTCCCATGCCGTTGGCGTCAGGGACGTTAGACGCACCTCTCCTTCCGGGCGGCGGTCAATCAGCGTATCGTCAAACAGCAGCGCGCTGGCGACAACCCGCTCAAGCGGGCAGCCCGCAGCCCAGCGCACCGGTGTAGATAAGCCGTAGCGCTGCAGCCCGGCAAAGCGACCGCAGAATTTAAGCAAGAATCCCCGACCCGTCCCTTCATATCCCTGCACCGTGGTGGTCAACAGCACGCGAGGGAAGCGGACAGCTAACTTTTCCAGCAGAGGTCCGGGGATCGCAGCGGCTTCATCGACAATCAGCCAGTCAGCCCGGTGTGAAGAGGCAAGCAGCGCGTCCGGGGCCATAAAATGAAAACGCTCTCCGGCAAAGCGGGCGATGATATCCGTCGCTCCCTTCGACGGCGCGGTGACCACGGCGCTGCCCGCAATGCGGTTCAGCAGCATGCCCGCCAGGGCTGATTTTCCGCGCCCGCGCGCGGCGGTGACGGCCACGATGCCCTCCGCCATCCCCTGCAGCACATCCAGGATCTCAGCCTGCTCGCGCTGCGGTGCGCCGCTGGCAGGCTGCCAGTCTGGCGCGTCGGGTAAAGGCGGAAGGGATAACGCGCGGCCCTGAAGCCAGACAATCGCGTCGGGATCGGCGGCAATCGTGCGGCAGAAATGGTGTACAAAATGCGGCGTGGCTATCGCTTCGGCGCTGTCGCTCCAGCGCAGTGAATCGCTGTCTGGCAACTCGGCCCACGCGTCGAGCGGCGGAACCCGCAGCACCAGAAGGCTTCCGGCGCTCAGCGTTCCGCTCAGGGCGGCAAACGCGGCGACATCAAACCCGGCGCTGGCGTCAAAAACGGCATGGCGGAACTCGCGTCCCAGCAGGCCGCTGATGGCTTTTGAAGGATGTTCGTCAAACCTTACCCAGTCTCCGGGCAAGGCGTCACGCAGGGAAACCGCCTGGGTTAACGTCCACTGCGCCTCACCGCTGAGCACCACCAGCCGACGATGGCCGGTGCGCTCAAGCTCGATTATCAGCTGTTCAAACTCCAGCATTACATCGCTTTACCGAAGGTATTACACTGCGCCGGATCGCCGCTGTCGAAGCCGCGTTTAAACCAGCTATAGCGCTGCTGTGAGGTACCGTGAGTGAAGCTGTCCGGCACGACGCGCCCCTGGCTCTGCTGCTGAAGACGGTCGTCACCGATAGCCTGAGCGGCATTTAACGCCTCCTCAAGATCGCCGGATTCCAGCACGCCCTGCTGCTGCATGCTGTGGCCCCAGACGCCCGCAAAGCAGTCTGCCTGCAGCTCCATTTTAACGGAAAGGCGGTTCACTTCAGCCTGAGACGCATTTTGCTGAAGCTGGCGTACTTTTGGCTCAATCCCCAGCAGCTTTTGCACGTGATGGCCGACTTCATGCGCGATCACATAGCCCTGGGCAAAATCACCGTCAGCGCCAAGCTTGCGTTTCATGTCATCGTAAAAAGAGAGATCGATATAGACGGTGCCGTCTGCCGGGCAGTAGAACGGCCCCATCACAGATTGCCCGGTACCGCATCCGGTTCGGGTTGCCCCGCGGTACATCACCAGCTTCGGCTGCTGGTAGGTACGCCCCATCTTCTCAAACAGCTGACCCCAGGTGTCTTCTGTTGTGGCGAGAATAACGGAGGTAAATTTGGCCGCTTCATCTTCATTCGGGCTGATGGAGCGCTGAGAATGCTCCTGCTGTTGCAGCGGCTGACCGGTCATCAACCCGGTGAGGTCAACGCCGTAGTAACCCGCGACTAAAACCACAATCAGCAGGATTATCCCGCCCTTGCCGCTGGGTAACCGGAAGCCTGGCCCACCCATTGAAGGACCGCCGCCGCCATCACTGCGTCTGTCTTCTACATTGTCACTTTCACGACGCCCTTGCCAGCGCATAACCACCTCGAACTATTCCATTTATAATAGCTATGATCGTAGGCGGTTAACGGCAAGATTACCATAGGAAACAAGGGTAAGACGCCAAAGGATGAGAACATCCTTTGGCAAGTGAGGGAGTTAGTCGAGCTTAACGCCTAAACGGTGAGCAACCGCTTCGTACGCTTCAATCAGGCCACCCAGGCTCTGACGGAAACGGTCTTTGTCCATTTTATCCAGGGTTTCTTTATCCCACAGGCGGCTACCGTCCGGTGAGAACTCATCGCCCAGCACCACTTCGCCTTTGAACAGACCAAACTCCAGCTTGAAGTCGACGAGGATCAGGCCCGCGTCATCAAACAGTTTTTTCAGCACGTCGTTGGCTTTGTAGGTCAGCTCCTGCATACGCGCCAGGTTCTCTTTGCTCACCCAGCCGAAGGTTTCGCAGTAGGATTCGTTGACCATCGGGTCGTGCATAGCATCGTTTTTCAGGAACAGGTCGAACAGCGGTGGATTCAGTTCGATACCTTCTTCAATGCCGAGACGCTTCACCAGGGAGCCCGCCGCACGGTTACGAATAACGCACTCAACCGGAACCATATCCAGTTTTTTCACCAGACATTCCGTATCGGACAGCAACGCTTCCATCTGGGTCGGGATACCCGCTTCGGCCAGTTTGGTCATAATGAAGTGGTTGAACTTGTTGTTCACCATGCCTTTACGATCGAACTGCTCAATGCGTGCGCCATCCCCTGCTGACGTATCATTGCGGAACTCGAGCACCAACAGATCCGGGTTTTCCGTGCTGTATACGGTCTTCGCTTTGCCACGATACAACTCAGCTTGCTTCTGCATCTTCATTACTCCTGGTGTGATGATTTGTGTTCAAAACTGGGAATATTATGCCACGCACACGTTTGCGTGGCACTAAAATAAAAAGGGCTGGATTCACCAGCCCTCGTATTTATTTGCTGAATGCTGCCTGGAAGACAGCGACCAGCGCATCGTTCTGCGACTGGGTCAGCGTGTGACCTTTTGGATCGATAAACTGCAGACTGCTGCGGTTATCAAGGTCGCCTACCTGAATCTTGTAGTCGCCGGAGGCAAGCTGAGGATCTTTCGCGCCCAGTTCCTGCCATGCGCTGTCGGAGAGCGGCTTATACGTTGCCGTCATGCTGCCGGTCGAACGCGTGCTGTCGGTCACTTTCATGCCCACTTTTTCCAGCGTCGCTGGCAGACGCTGCCAGGTCTGGTTAAACGGTGCACGAACCACCAGCATTGGCAGGCCGGTATCATCCGCACCGCTTTGCACATCGAAGGTCGCGCCGTTGCGGCTCTGCGCGGCGTTGGCGGCATCGGTAGCGGTCTTATCCAGACCCGCGGCAATCACGTTCAGCATTTCGGTGCTGTAACGCTGCAGGGACGCGGCATCCGCAACCGGTTTACCCGCCTGCTCCAGGTTCAACAGCTTAACGTTAACCGCCTGCTGGTAACCCTGTGGTTTTACGGAGACTTGATAACGACCGCGGTACTGCTGGTCTTCATCCAGACGGTTCCATTCGATCCAGTCGGTGGTTAACGTCTGGCTGGCGTCATCGCGTTTATCGATGGTGTAGTTCTTCGACTGAATAACGCTGACAACCTGCGGCCACAGCGTGGTGCCGCGCGCGCTCTCAACCATCAGAGACGCCGTATCACCGGTGAACTGGGTGCGCGCCCCGCTCACCAGCGCCAGAGGCTGTGCTGGCGGACGAATATCAAGCGCTTTACCGACCAGGCCGCTGCCGTTGGTCACGGGAATATTATAATCGCCGTTCTGAATCGGCAGGATCATACCAGCCGGTGCGTGAAGTTCAGCAAGCGGGGTCGCATCCAGATAGGATTCATCACCGCTCACCTGGCGCTTGTAGCGCGAATCTGAACTACAGGCAGCGAGCAGCATAACAAGCGAAACACTCGCAACCTTCGCCAGGCGCGACTTCTGTACTGAATAAGCCATCAAATCTCCCTAAACTCTACAGCAAACCGGCATGCTTCAGCGCCGCCCTGACGATATCACGACCGTGGTCGGTAATCGGTGTCATTGGCAGACGCAGCGTGTCGGATGCTACAAGTCCCAACTCCTTACATGCCCATTTCACTGGGATCGGATTGGGTTCGACAAATAATTTATTGTGCAGCGGCATCAGACGCTGATTAATAACACGCGCTTCATCAAAGTGGCCGGCTGCGGCCAGTTTGCACATTTCAGCCATATCGCGCGCCGCAACGTTTGCCGTTACGGAGATCACGCCATGACCACCGAGCTGCATAAAGTCCAGCGCGGTCGCATCATCACCACTCAACAGGATAAAGTCGTCTGAAACCAGCTCTTTGATCTGATGAACGCGGCTTAAGTTCCCTGTCGCCTCTTTAATACCGATAATATTTTTTACTTCCGAGAGACGACCAACGGTTTCCGGCAGCATATCGCAACCGGTACGGGACGGCACATTATACAGAATTTGTGGCAAGTCAGTATGTTCAGCGATGGCTTTGAAGTGCTGGAACAAACCTTCCTGAGTAGGACGGTTGTAATAAGGGGTCACCGTCAGACAGCCAACGATGCCGCTGTCGTTAAAACGTTTAGTCAGGCTGATAGCTTCTGCGGTTGCATTCGCCCCTGTCCCCGCGATGACCGGAATACGTCCGTCAGCCAGTTCCAGGGTCAGCATCACCACATCGCCGTGCTCGTCGTGGCTCAGCGTTGCGGATTCACCGGTAGTCCCTACCGAAACGATCGCCGAGGTTCCGTTGGCGACATGGTAATCAATGAGCTTCTTCATGCTTGACCGGCAGACATTACCTTTTTCATCCATCGGTGTAACAAGCGCGACAATACTTCCCGTGAACATGAGCCATCCTCTGTGCGAACAAGAGCCTCAATGTTACGTTTGGAACTGTAATAAAAGCAAGCGACCTGAGGCTCTCAGGCGGTTGTATGCATGTTTTTTTTATGCTTTCCTTAGGAAGACTTAACCATGCAAAGGAAGAACAGGTTTGACAACCTCATCACAACATTACCTGGTTATCACTGCGCTGGGTGCCGACAGGCCGGGTATCGTGAACACCATCACCCGCCACGTAAGCAGCTGCGGCTGTAATATCGAAGACAGCCGTCTGGCTATGCTTGGCGAAGAGTTCACATTTATTATGTTGCTTTCAGGGACATGGAACGCCATTACGTTGATTGAATCGACCCTGCCGCTGAAGGGGGCCGAACTGGATTTGCTGATTGTCATGAAGCGCACCACGGCGCGTCCGCGTCCGGCACTGCCTTCTACCGTCTGGGTGCAGGTTGAAGTCCCTGATTCTCCGCATCTGATTGAGCGTTTCACGGCGCTTTTTGACAGTCATCAGATGAATATTGCCGAACTGGTTTCCCGTACGCAGACAAGCGATGACCATGGTCTTCCGGTGCTGTTTATTCAAATTACCGCGCACAGCCCTGCCTCACAGGATGCGTCAAATATCGAGCAAGCGTTCAAAGCCCTCTGTACAGAATTAAACGCGCAGGGCAGTATAAGCGTCGTCAATTATTCGCAGCACGAACAGGATGGAGTTGAGTAATGAACCCACTGAAAGCCGGTGACATCGCACCGAAATTTAGCTTACCGGATCAAGACGGCGAGCAAGTAAATTTGACCGACTTCCAGGGACAGCGTGTTCTGGTCTATTTCTACCCGAAAGCCATGACCCCCGGCTGCACCGTACAGGCCTGCGGCTTACGCGATAACATGGATGAGTTGAAAAAAGTTGGCGTGGAAGTGCTGGGTATCAGCACGGATAAACCAGAAAAGCTGTCACGATTTGCTGAAAAAGAGCTGCTGAACTTCACGCTGCTTTCTGATGAAGATCATCAGGTGTGCGAGCAGTTTGGCGTCTGGGGCGAGAAGACGTTTATGGGTAAAACCTACGACGGCATTCACCGCATCAGCTTCCTGATTGACGCTGACGGTAAAGTTGAACATGTGTTTGACGACTTCAAAACCAGCAACCACCACGACGTGGTGTTGAACTGGCTGAAACAAAGTGCCTGAAAGTGAGTGTCGGGTGGTGGCTTCGCCTTACCCGACCTACGAGGTAAATGCAAAACGGCAACCTGGTTGCCGTTTTTAGTATTTACGCCCTCTCCCGTGGGAGAGGGCCGGGGTGAGGGCATCAGCCCGCACAAAACCTATTTCTCTTCCACCGCCGGCACATCCGGCCACGCGTGGACCACGGCTTTAATCAGCGTCGCCAGCGGAATCGCAAAGAACACGCCCCAGAAGCCCCACAGCCCGCCGAAAATCACCACGGACAAGATAATCACCAGCGGATGCAGGTTCACCGCTTCGGAGAACAGCACCGGTACCAGCAGATTACCGTCCAGCCCCTGAATAATCAGGTACACCGCGAAGCAGCTCCAGAACTCTGTCCCCAGCCCAAACTGGAACAGCGCGACCCCAATAACCGGAATGGTCACCACAAACGCGCCGATGTACGGAATCAGGACCGACAGCCCCACCAGCACCGCCAGCAGCAGCGAGTAGTTCAGGCCGAAAATCAGGAAGCCAATCCAGGTGGCTACCCCCACGACAATCATCTCCAGCACCTTGCCGCGAATGTAGTTTGTGATCTGCTGGTTCATCTCTTCCCAGACCTGCCCAGCCAGCCCGCGGTTGCGCGGCAGAATACGGCGCACGGCGTTAAGCATCTGGTCTTTGTCTTTCACCAGGAAGAAAACCATCAGCGGCACGAGCACAAGGTAAACTGCCAGCGTCAGCAGTCCGACCAGCGAGGCCAGAGAATACTTCACCACCGAATCGCCCATCGTCATGATGCGGGCGCGCATATTTTCGGCCATCGCATCAATAATCCCGGCATCCATCAGGGCCGGGTAACGGCGCGGCAGCGTGGCGGCAAAATCAGAAAGCTTGTTCAGCATGCCGGGCATATCGCGAATAAGGTAGATCCCCTGCTGCCAGGCCACCGGCATCACTACGAAGGCCATTAACAGCAGGATGCCGACAAACAGCACCAGGACGATGCTGGTCGCCCAGCGGCGGGAACAGCCGATATGCTCCAGTCGCGCCGTTGGCCACTCCAGCAGGTACGCCAGCACAATCGCCACCAGCAGGGGCGCGAGCAGGCCGCTGAAGAAAAAAAGAATACCGAACCCGGCAACCAGAATAACCAACAAAGCAATGGCTTCCGGGTCGCTGAACCGACGCCGGTACCACTGCATTAACATTTCGAGCATACAACCCTTCCCTGAATCGAATGGCGGGAGTGAGACGGTGAATTGTATCTAACTGTCACAAAAAAGACTTTCGCTTTTTGTATCGCTGACACAATCCGCAAAAGCCTGCTGAATGGGATTTTCTTCATGCGGTAACACGGCTACACTCGCAGGGCAGCAGAGATGAACGATAAGCCGGTTCATCGGTCAAATTAGCACATCCAACATACAGGACAGTGGTTATGTTCAGGCAGTTGAGAAAAACACTGGTTGCAACACTGATTGCCGCGGTGACGATCGGTCAGGTGTTGCCCGCTTTTGCTGACTCGTCCGATTCATTGCCGGACATGGGCACCACAGCAGGAAGCACGCTCTCCATTGGGCAAGAGATGCAAATGGGGGATTACTATGTTCGCCAGCTGCGCGGCAGCGCCCCGCTGATTAACGACCCTTTGCTGGTACAGTACATTAACGGGCTGGGGATGCGTCTGGTTTCGCACGCCGACTCGGTAAAAACGCCCTTCCATTTCTATTTAATCAATAATGACGAAATCAACGCCTTCGCCTTCTTTGGCGGTAACGTGGTGCTGCATTCGGCGTTATTCCGTTACTCTGACAACGAAAGCCAGCTGGCCTCGGTGATGGCGCACGAAATTTCACACGTCACCCAGCGCCACCTGGCGCGTGCCATGGAAGATCAGAAACGTAACGCCCCCCTCACCTGGGTGGGCGCGCTGGGCTCTATTCTGCTGGCGATGGCCAGCCCGCAGGCCGGGATGGCAGCCCTGACCGGTACGCTGGCGGGAACGCGTCAGGGGATGATCAGCTTTACCCAGCAAAACGAACAGGAAGCGGACCGCATCGGGATTCAGGTGCTGCAGCGTTCGGGCTTTGACCCGCAGGCCATGCCGAGCTTCCTGGAAAAACTGCTCGATCAGGCGCGTTACTCTTCCCGTCCGCCGGAAATCCTGCTGACGCACCCATTACCTGAAAGCCGTCTGTCGGACGCGCGTAACCGTGCCAACCAGATGCGTCCGGTCGTGGTCCAGTCATCACAGGATTTCTACATGGCGAAGGTGAGAACGCTTGGGATGTACAATTCCGGGCGTAACCAGCTTACCAGCGACCTGCTGGATACCCTGGCGAAAGGCAACGTGCGTGAGAAAAACGCCGCGCAGTATGGTCAGGCGCTCCAGGCGATGGAAGCCAGCAAATACGACGAGGCGCGTAAAGCACTGCAGCCGCTTCTGGCGGCCGACCCAAATAACCCGTGGTATCTCGACCTGTCGACGGATATCGATCTGGGGCAGAAGAAAACGGCCGATGCGATTAACCGTCTGAAAGGGGCGAAAGAGGTCCGTACCAACCCGGTGCTGCAGCTTAACCTGGCGAACGCTTACTTACAGGGCGGCCAGCCGGGAGAAGCGGCGACCATTCTGAACCGCTACACCTTTAATAATAAAGACGATCAAAACGGCTGGGATCTGCTCGCTCAGGCGGAAGCCCAGCTCGGCAACCGCGATCAGGAGCTGGCGGCGCGTGCCGAAGGTTTTGCCCTGGTGGGCCGCCTCGATCAGGCGATTTCCACCCTCAGCAGCGCCAGCGCGCAGGTCAAACTCGGCAGCCTCCAGCAGGCCCGTTACGACGCGCGTATCGATCAGCTGCGCGGCCTGCAGCAGCGCTTTAAGCCATACGAGAAGATGTAATAAAGGAGAATTCACGTCATGACAGACGCCGTAAAAATCTATCATAACCCCCGCTGCTCCAAGAGCCGGGATACCCTGAGCCTGCTAAAGTCTAACGGCGTTGAGCCGGAGGTGGTGCTGTACCTCGACACTCCACCGGACGCGCAAACCCTCCGCCAGCTGCTTCACATGCTGGGAATGGGCAGCGCAAGAGAGCTGATGCGCCAGAAAGAAGATCTGTATAAGTCGCTTAACCTGGATGACAGCCGTCTCACCGAGGCTGAGCTGCTCCAGGCGATGGTAGAAAATCCAAAGCTGATTGAGCGCCCGATTGTGGTGGCGAACGGCCAGGCGCGCATTGGACGCCCGCCGGAAGACGTGCTCGAGATCCTCTAGTTCTTATGCCGCAGCGCTTCCAGTTCCTGTAGGCCGGGTAAGGCGCAGCCGCCACCCGGCACAGCTACAGCTTGAGAATATCTTTCACAAACGGAATGGTCAGCTTGCGCTGGGCGGTAATGGAGGCGCGATCGAGCTGATCGAGCGTGTCAAACAGGGTGCGCATTTCGCGATCCAGACGCTTCAGCAGGAAGCGCCCCACGTCCTCCGGCAGCTCAAACCCACGCTGCTTAGCGCGCAGCTGTAAGGCCTGAAGCTTATCTTCATCCGACAGCGGCTGGAGCTTGTAGATTTGCCCCCAGTCCAGACGAGACGCCAGATCCGGCAGCCCCAGATTGAGCTGACGCGGCGGACGATCGCCGGTGATCAGCAGCCGGGTTTTACCTGATTCCAGAATGCGGTTGTAGAGGTTAAAGATCGCCATTTCCCACGGCTCATCCCCCGCCACGCATTCGATATTATCGATGCAGACCAGCGAAAGATGTTCCATTCCCTCAAGCACCTCAGGCACGAACCAGGTACGTTTATCCAGCGGCACATAGCCTACCGCATCTCCGCGCGCCGAAAGCTCCGCGCAGGCGGCATGCAGCAGGTGGCTGCGCCCCGCGCCTTCGCGTGACCAGATATAGATGTATCCGCTGTGATCCTGGCGCAGCACGTTTTGCAGTGCAGCCAGTAAAGAGGGGTTATCACCCGGCCAGAAACTCGCGAAAGTTTCGTCGTCAGGGAGATAGAGTGGCAGAGAGAGCTGTGCCGGTCCGTTCAGAAGTACCTCAACCAGATCTTACATAAAATCGGAACGGAGTTTAGCACGGAACCTGCAAGGAGAGAACCGGGCGGATCGCCCACCCGGTTAAAGGATCAATGTGGCGCTTTTTCGCTGTCGTCCGCGTCCAGAATTTCTTCTTCCGGGCGGATTACCGAGATCAGCTTGAAGATCAGGCTCAGGCCCACGCCAACGATGGTCGCCAGCGCCATGCCTTTCAGCTCGGCCGCACCAATATGCACCTTCGCGCCGCTCACGCCGATAATCAGGATAACGGAGGTCAGGATCAGGTTCTGCGCCTTGCTGTAATCCACCTTGGACTCAATCAGCACGCGAATACCGGAGGCACCGATCACGCCGTACAGTAGCAGAGAAACGCCGCCCATCACCGGCACAGGAATGATCTGAATCGCTGCCGCCAGCTTGCCGACGCAGGAGAGCAGGATGGCGATGATCGCCGCGCCGCCGATAACCCAGGTACTGTAGACGCGGGTAATTGCCATCACGCCGATGTTCTCGCCGTAGGTGGTGTTTGGCGTGGAGCCAAAGAAACCGGAGATGATGGTGGAGAAACCGTTCGCAAACATGGAGCGGTGCAGGCCCGGGTCGCGGATTAAATCGCGCTTAACGATGTTCGCCGTCACCACCAGGTGGCCGACGTGCTCCGCAATCACCACCAGCGCCGCAGGCAGAATGGTGAAAATCGCAAACCATTCAAAGCGTGGCGTATAGAAGGTTGGCAGGGCGAACCAGTGCGCCTGCGCAATCGGGGTGGTGTCCACCACGCCCATCACGAAGGAGAGCGCATAGCCCGCCAGCACGCCGATCAGGATCGGGATAATCGCCATGAAGCCGCGGAACAGCACGGAGCCAAACACCGTCACGCCCAGCGTTACCAGCGAGATGATAATGGTTTTGGAATCCGGTGACTGGCCGTCAGCAGGCAGCAGACCGGCCATATTCGCCGCGACGCCCGCCAGCTCCAGACCGATGACGGCAACGATTGCGCCCATCGCCGCAGGTGGGAACATCACGTCCAGCCAGCCGGTACCGGCTTTCTTCACAATGAAGGAGACCACGCAGAACAGGACGCCACACATGATAAAGCCGCCCAGTGCGACCTCATAACCCAGCGGCAGCAGTAGTAACACCGGCGAGATAAAGGCGAAGCTCGACCCGAGATACGCCGGGATTTTGCCTTTACAGATAAAGAGGTACAGCAGCGTACCAATGCCGTTGAACAGCAGCACGGTAGCCGGGTTAATGTGGAACAGGATTGGCACCAGCACGGTTGCGCCAAACATGGCGAACAGGTGCTGCAAACTAAGCGGGATAGTCTGTAAAAGCGGCGGTCTTTCACTCACCCCGATAGCACGGCGCGTCATAGTGTTTTCCTCTGTGTAGTATTGTTGGTGTTTTATTCAAAAAAAAGCCGACTATCAAAGTCGGCTTATTTATCGTTATTCGATTATTTCGTACCAAAGATCTTATCGCCGGCATCGCCGAGCCCCGGGATGATGTACCCGTGCTCGTTCAGCCCCTGGTCGATAGAGGCGGTATACAGCTCAACGTCCGGGTGCGCTTTTTCCAGCGCCGCGATCCCTTCCGGAGCGGCAACCAGTACCAGCACCTTAATGCTGTTACAGCCCGCATTTTTCAGCAGGTCGATGGTAGCGATCATAGAACCACCGGTCGCGAGCATTGGGTCAACCACCAGCGCCATACGCTCGTCGATGTTAGACACCAGCTTCTGGAAGTAAGGAACCGGCTCAAGGGTTTCTTCGTTACGGTAGATCCCGACCACGCTGATGCGCGCGCTTGGCACGTGCTCCAGCACGCCTTCCATCATGCCGAGACCGGCACGCAGGATTGGCACCACGGTAATTTTCTTACCTTTGATCTGCTCAACCTGCACCGGGCCGTTCCAGCCTTCGATGGTGACTTTTTCTGTTTCCAGATCAGAGGTCGCTTCGTAGGTCAGCAGGCTGCCGACTTCAGATGCCAGTTCGCGAAAACGCTTCGTGCTGATGTCATGCTCACGCATCAGGCCCAACTTGTGTTTAACGAGTGGGTGTTTCACTTCCACAATCTTCATTCTCTTTCTCCTCTGAGGTGGCGTCCGCAAAAAAATCGCGGGATTATACCGCTTTTTTCGGATTAGGCCATACCCATGTTGCTTGATGTATATCAAGCAAAGTGATTTAGAGACAAAAAAACCGGAGGCGTGACTCCGGCTTGGGTGCGGGTTCTGCCCGGTGGCGCTGCGCTTACGCGGGCCTACGTGTAGTGTAGGTCGGGTAAGCGTTAGCGCCACCCGACAATTACAGGTTATCGCCGTTGCTCGCAATCACCTGCTTATACCAGTCGAACGATTTCTTCTTACTGCGGTTCAGCGTGCCGTTCCCTTCATTGTCTTTATCGACAAAGATAAAGCCGTAGCGTTTTTTCATTTCGCCCGTTCCGGCAGACACCAGGTCGATACAGCCCCACGGGGTATAGCCCATCAGGTCTACGCCATCCTCCACCACCGCTTTTTTCATCTCGCGAATGTGGGCGGACAGGTAGTCAATGCGGTACTGGTCGTTCACCGTGCCGTCGCTCTCCTGCACGTCGATCGCGCCAAAGCCGTTCTCAACGATAAACAGCGGCAGCTGGTAGTGATCCCAGAACCAGTTCAGGGAATAGCGAAGCCCCACCGGGTCAATCTGCCAGCCCCAGTCGGATTTCTGCACGTACGGGTTAGAGACCAGGCTCTTGCTCTCATCGTAATCCAGCTGCGGGTTGTCCGCCGTCGCCTTGGTGGCGAAGGACATGTAGTAGCTGAACCCGATGTAGTCCACGCAGCCCTGCGTCAGCGCCGCTTTATCTTCTTCGGTAATATCCAGCGCGAAGCCGCGACGCTCGAAGTAGTTGAGCAGATGCTGCGGGTACTTGCCGCGCACGTGCACGTCGGTGAACCAGTAGCGGCGGTGCATGGCGTTCATCGCCATCATCATATCGTCCGGCGCGCAGGTCAGCGGATAGATAGGACACATGGCAATCATGCAGCCAATCTGCAGCGACGGGTTAATCTCCCGCCCCGCCTTCACCGCCAGGGCGCTGGCCACCAGCTCATAGTGCGCCGCCTGGAACATCACCGGCTCACGATCTTCACCCGGCGCGTACTTCAGCCCGGAGTTGGTGAACGGCGCAAAGTCTTCGTGGAAGTTGGCCTGGTTGTTGATCTCGTTGAAGGTCATCCAGTACTTCACTTTATGCTGGTAGCGCTGGAAGACCACTTTTGCGAAACGAACGAAGAAGTCGATCAGCTTACGGTTGCGCCAGCCGCCGTACTCCGTGACCAGATGGAAAGGCATTTCGAAGTGAGACAGGGTGATAACCGGTTCGATGCCGTGCTTCAGGCACTCGTCGAACAGATCGTCATAGAATTTCAGGCCAGCCTCGTTAGGCTCGCGCTCGTCCCCTTTCGGGAAGATCCGCGTCCAGGCGATAGAGGTGCGGAAGCACTTGAACCCCATCTCGGCAAAGAGTTTGATGTCTTCTTTATAGCGATGGTAGAAATCGATGGCTTCATGGTTAGGGTAATTTTTCCCGTCCAGCACGCCGTTGGTGATTTCACGCGGCACGCCGTGCGCGCCCGCGGTCATCACATCGGCCACGCTCACGCCCTTGCCGCCCTCTTTCCAGCCGCCTTCCAGCTGATGCGCCGCAACGGCCCCCCCCCACAGAAAATCTGCTTTAAATCCTGACATTCGCTTTCCCTCATTCTGCGTTATTTTCTGCAAAAACAATTACAGAAACCGGTTTCAGTTCGATGATGTGCAAAGGGAATAACCGTTGCAAGCAGTTCTCAGAAACCGGTTTCATTTTCGTGAACAGAGTCAAGTTTGGCTGCATTCCGGGGGCACACAGAAAAAAAGATCCCCACGTCCAGAATAGGCTCGCAAACGTTTGCCTGGACTGTTAGAATTGCGCCGATTTTTCTTACTAGCTATGCAATCGCGTGGGGATTTAAGCCGTGACCAACAAAACTTCTCTCAGCTACAAAGATGCCGGTGTTGATATTGACGCAGGTAATGCGCTGGTTGACCGAATCAAAGGTGTGGTGAAAAAAACCCGCCGCCCGGAAGTGATGGGTGGTCTGGGTGGCTTCGGCGCACTGTGCGCGCTGCCGCAAAAATATCGTGAACCTGTTCTGGTCTCGGGTACTGACGGTGTAGGCACTAAACTGCGCCTGGCGATGGATTTAAAGCGTCACGACACGATCGGTATCGATCTGGTCGCGATGTGCGTGAATGACCTGGTGGTTCAGGGCGCAGAGCCGCTCTTCTTCCTCGATTACTACGCGACCGGCAAACTAGACGTGGATACCGCTGCCAGCGTGATCAACGGTATCGCCGAAGGGTGTCTGCAGTCCGGCTGTGCGCTGGTCGGTGGTGAAACCGCGGAAATGCCGGGCATGTATCACGGCGAAGATTATGACGTCGCGGGCTTCTGCGTCGGCGTAGTAGAAAAATCAGAAATTATCGACGGCAGCAAAGTGGCGGATGGCGATGTGCTGATCGCGCTGGCCTCCAGCGGCCCGCACTCCAACGGCTACTCCCTGGTGCGTAAAATCCTCGAAGTGAGCGGCTGCGACCCGCAGACTACCGAGCTTGACGGTAAACCGCTGGCTGACCATCTGCTGGCGCCGACCCGTATCTACGTGAAAAACGTGCTTGAGCTTATCGAGAACGTCGACGTTCACGCTATCGCTCACCTGACCGGCGGCGGCTTCTGGGAAAACATCCCGCGCGTCCTGCCGGATAACACCCAGGCGGTGATCGACGAATCCTCATGGCAGTGGCCGGCCGTCTTCAACTGGCTGCAGACCGCAGGCAACGTGAGCTCTCATGAAATGTACCGCACCTTTAACTGCGGCGTGGGCATGGTTATCGCCCTGCCGGCAAGCGAAGCGGATAAAGCGGTTAAGCTGCTGACAGAGAAAGGTGAAAACGCGTGGAAAATCGGTACGATTAAATCTTCCGATTCCGAACAGCGTGTGGTCATTGAATGAAAAACATCGTGGTGCTCATTTCCGGTAACGGAAGCAATTTGCAGGCAATCATAGACGCCTGCAAACAGAAGAAAATCAATGGCACCATTCGGGCAGTTTTCAGCAACAAGGCCGACGCGTTCGGCCTTGAGCGCGCGCGGGAAGCAAACATTCCTGCGCACGCGCTGGAAGCCAGCCAGTTCGCCGGGCGTGAAGCCTTTGACCGCGAGCTGGTTCAGGAGATTGATGCCTACGCGCCGGACGTGGTCGTGCTGGCGGGCTATATGCGTATTCTGAGCCCGGCTTTCGTCGAACACTTCGCCGGTCGTCTGCTGAATATCCACCCTTCCCTGCTGCCAAAATATCCCGGCCTGCACACCCATCGTCAGGTTCTGGAAAACGGCGATGAGGAGCACGGCACCTCCGTGCATTTCGTTACCGACGAGCTGGACGGCGGTCCGGTGATCCTGCAGGCCAAAGTCCCGGTCTTTGACGGCGACAGCGAAGAAGACGTGACCGAACGCGTGCAGACCCAGGAACACGCCATCTACCCGCTGGTGGTGAGCTGGTTTGTCGACGGGCGTCTCGAGATGCGCGACGGCGCAGCCTGGCTGGACGGCGTGAAGTTACCCCCGCAGGGTCATGCGGCGGAAGAGTAGTTTGTTATGTCGGGTGGCGCTGCTGCGCTTACCCGACCTGTACATTGCATTACCCGATATCCCCTTCTCCAACCTTCTAAAATCCCCAACAAAAAAAATAACTGTCATACTTTTCTGGCACTGTTGGACATATCGTGGAAATGCTCGCCATAATAAGGACGAGACGGATTTACCACGTCCTGTGATTGAACTGGAGTGTGAGCTGTAATGGGTCAGGAAAAGTTATATATCGAGAAAGAGCTAAGCTGGTTAGCATTTAACGAACGTGTACTCCAGGAAGCGGCAGACAAAAGTAACCCGCTGATCGAGCGCATGCGTTTTTTGGGCATTTATTCCAACAACCTGGATGAGTTCTACAAGGTTCGCTTTGCCGAGCTGAAAAGACGCATCATCATCAGCGAAGAACAGGGCTTAAACTCGCACTCGCGGCATCTGCTGGGCAAAATCCAGTCCCGCGTGCTGAAAGCCGATCAGGAATTTGACGGCCTGTATAACGAACTGCTGCTGGAGATGGCGCGCAATCAAATCTTCCTGATTAACGAACGCCAGCTTTCCGTTAACCAACAAAACTGGCTGCGCCACTACTTCAAACACTACCTGCGCCAGCACATTACCCCGATTCTGATCAACCGCGAAACCGATCTGGTACAGTTCCTGAAGGATGACTACACCTACCTGGCGGTGGAAATTATTCGCGGTGAATCCATCCGTTACGCGCTGCTGGAGATCCCGTCCGACAAGGTGCCGCGCTTTGTGAACCTGCCGCCGGAAACCCCGCGCAGACGCAAGCCGATGATCCTGCTGGACAACATCCTGCGCTACTGTCTGGACGACATCTTCAAAGGCTTCTTCGATTACGATGCGTTAAACGCCTACTCGATGAAGATGACCCGTGACGCCGAATATGACCTGGTGCACGAGATGGAAGCCAGCATGATGGAGCTGATGTCCTCCAGCCTGAAACAGCGCCTGACGGCCGAGCCGGTTCGCTTTGTTTATCAGCGCGATATGCCGGACGCCATGGTGGAGATGCTGCGCGATAAACTGACCATTTCGCGCTATGACTCCATCGTGCCAGGTGGTCGTTACCACAACTTTAAAGACTTTATTGGCTTCCCGAACGTCGGCAAAGCCAACCTGGTGAACAAGCCGCTGCCGCGCCTGCGCCATCTGTGGTTTGATAAATTCCGCAACGGATTCGACGCCATCCGCGAACGCGATGTGCTGCTCTACTATCCGTACCACACGTTCGAGCACGTGCTGGAGCTGCTGCGTCAGGCCTCGTTCGACCCGAGCGTGCTGGCGATCAAAATCAACATCTACCGCGTGGCAAAAGATTCCCGCATCATCGACGCAATGATCCATGCGGCGCACAACGCCAAAAAAGTCACCGTGGTGGTTGAGCTGCAGGCGCGCTTCGACGAAGAGGCGAACATTCACTGGGCGCGCCGTCTGACGGAAGCCGGTGTGCACGTCATCTTCTCCGCGCCGGGGCTAAAAATTCACGCCAAGCTGTTCCTCATCTCCCGTAAAGAAGGCGACGATGTGGTGCGTTATGCCCACATTGGTACCGGGAACTTTAACGAGAAAACGGCGCGAATTTATACCGACTACTCGCTGCTGACCGCCGATGCCCGCATCACGAACGAGGTGCGTCGCGTGTTTAACTTTATTGAGAACCCGTACCGTCCGGTGAGCTTCGATTACCTGCTGGTCTCGCCGCAGAACTCGCGCCGTCTGCTGTACGATATGATCGATAAAGAGATCGCCAATGCCCAGAAAGGGCTGTCGTCCGGCATCACGCTGAAGCTCAACAACCTGGTCGACAAAGGGCTGGTGGACAGGCTGTACGCGGCGTCCAGCTCCGGCGTGCCGGTTAATCTGCTGATCCGCGGCATGTGCTCGCTGATCCCGGAACTGGAAGGCATCAGCGACAATATTCGCGTGATCAGCATTGTTGACCGTTACCTGGAACACGATCGGATCTATATTTTTGATAATGCGGGTGATAAACAGGTCTATCTCTCTTCGGCAGACTGGATGACGCGCAATATTGACTACCGAATTGAAGTCGCGGCACCGCTGCTGGATCCGCGCCTGAAGCAGCAGATCCTCGACATCATCGAGATTCTGTTCAGCGATACCGTGAAAGCACGCTATATCGACAAAGAACTCAGTAACCGCTATGTGCCGCGCGGCAACCGCCGCAAAGTGCGGTCGCAACTGGCGATTTACGACTATATCAAATCACTCGAGCAACCCGATTAACCTATGCCGATAAATGATAAGACCCCACGCCCGCAGGAATTCGCCGCGGTCGATCTTGGCTCTAACAGTTTCCACATGGTCATCGCCCGTGAGGTGGATGGCGCGCTGCAGATCATCGGTCGCCTGAAGCAGCGCGTACACCTGGCGGATGGCCTTGATGAACGCAGCATGCTCAGCGAAGAGGCAATGGAGCGCGGGTTAAACTGCCTGTCGCTGTTTGCTGAACGCCTGCAGGGCTTCTCGCCCTCCAGCGTGTGCATCGTTGGCACCCACACCCTGCGCCAGGCGCTGAATGCCCCGGAGTTCCTCAAGCGGGCCGAAAAGGTGATCCCCTACCCGATTGAGATCATCTCCGGCAACGAGGAAGCGCGTCTGATTTTCATGGGCGTTGAGCACACCCAGCCGGAAAAAGGGCGCAAGCTGGTTATCGACATCGGCGGCGGCTCAACGGAGCTGGTGATCGGCGAAGACTTTGAGCCGCGCCTGGTGGAAAGCCGCCGTATGGGCTGCGTCAGCTTCGCGCAGATGTATTTCCCGGGCGGCACCATCACCCGCGAGAACTTCCAGCGTGCGCGTATGGCGGCTGTCCAGAAGCTGGAAAACCTGGCCTGGCAGTATCGTATCCAGGGCTGGAACGTGGCGCTGGGCGCATCCGGCTCGATTAAAGCCGCGCATGAAGTGCTGCTGGCGATGGGTGAAAAAGACGGGATTATTACCCCTGAACGCCTGTCTCTGCTCACCGAAGAGGTGCTGAAGCATAAAAGCTTCGACGCCCTGAGCCTGCCGGGCCTGTCCGATGAACGGAAATCAGTCTTCGTACCAGGGCTTGCGATCCTGTGCGGCGTGTTTGATGCGCTGGCAATTAAGGAGCTGCGTCTTTCAGACGGCGCGCTGCGTGAAGGCGTGCTGTATGAGATGGAAGGTCGCTTCCGCCATCAGGATATTCGCAGCCGCACCGCGCAAAGCCTGGCCAACCAGTACAACATCGATCGCGAACAGGCGAAGCGCGTGCTGGAAACCACGGTGCAGATGTACGAACAGTGGGAAGAACAAAATCCGAAGCTCGCGCACCCGCAGCTTGCCGCGCTGTTGAAATGGGCCGCGATGCTGCACGAGGTAGGGCTGAACATCAACCACAGCGGGATGCATCGCCATTCGGCCTACATTCTGCAAAACAGCGATCTGCCCGGCTTCAACCAGGAGCAGCAAACCATGATGGCGACCCTGGTGCGCTATCACCGCAAAGCCATCAAGCTCGACGACCTCCCGCGCTTCACGCTGTTCAAGAAGAAGCAGTTCCTGCCGCTGATTCAGCTGCTGCGCCTGGGCGTGCTGCTCAATAACCAGCGCCAGGCCACCACCACGCCGCCTACGCTGAAGCTGAAAACCGACGACCATCACTGGACGCTGAGCTTCCCGCACGACTGGTTCAGCCAGAACGCGCTGGTCCTGCTGGACCTGGAAAAAGAGCAGCAGTACTGGGAAGCGGTCACCGGCTGGCTGCTCAAAATCGAAGAAGAGAGCGCCGACGTCGCCGCATAACGGCTCAGGCGTCCGCGGTGGACGCCTCAGCTTCCAGCAGAGACTCAAGCGGTTCCGGCCTGCCAATCAGATAGCCCTGCACATAATCGATGCCTAGCGCGTGAACCGCGCTACGTATCTCTTCCGTCTCGACGTACTCGGCCACTACCAGCATCTTCTTCATGCGCGCCAGATGGCAGATAGACGCCACGATCTGATAATCCAGGCTGTTGTTGACGATATTGCGGATAAAGCTGCCGTCAATCTTGAGAATGTCGGCATCCACGCTTTTCAGCCGCGCATAGCTCGCATACCCGGTACCAAAATCATCAATCGCAATGCGTACCCCCATTTTCTGCAGCTGCTGGAGAATATGTCGCGCCTGCTCCCCGCTGCCGAAAGTGCTGCACTCCGTCACTTCAAAAATGAGCTGCCACGGCTCAATGGCGTATTTCGCCAGCAGGCGGCTCACCTCAAGCGGGAACTGCACCCGGCACACGGTCGACGGGGCCAGATTAATGGCAAAGCGCTGGCCGGGCAGTTTTTCGCGATGCGCGGCAAGGAAGCGCAGGGTATGCTCCAGCACCCACAAATCTACCCGCGAGGAGAGGCCAAACTCCTGCGCGACGGGCAGGAACTGGTCGGGGGAGATCAATAGCCCGTTGACATCCGGCATCCGCAGCAGGACTTCGTGATAGCGATCGCCACGAAGGCCGCGAACGGGTTGAACCAGCAGGGTGAACTCGTCGTTATCGAGCGCCTTTTGCAGGCGGCTCATCATCGCGACTTTATCCTTCAGGCTGCGCTGCAGATGGACAGCCCCACGCTGCTGAAGATTTTCCGGATGGTTGGAGGAGAGCGACAGATCGGCAACCACCCCTAGTTCACCCAGCACCAGATAAAGATGGTTAACCGGGGACCGGACATAGCAATAGCTCACGCCCACCTGCGGCTGCAGCGGCATGCCGTCCCAGACAAAGCGGAACTGTTTAAGATGCTCGTCCAGGGCCTCAATCCGCTGCTGGTGCGATTCCGCGTTGAGCCGTACCGCCAGGTCATACCCGGTCAGGTGATAAACCTGCTCATTGGGCTGGAGCGTGCCATTCACCCACTGCGCCAGCTGCTGTTTGTACTGAATGCGCAGCAACACGCCGTAATTTCGGCCCAGAATTTCCAGCTCCGGAATGCGCAGCAGGCACAGCGCCGACCACGGGTTTTTCGCCAGTTCGCGCGACAGCGCCCGCAGGTTAGGCATATGGACGACCGGGTCGAGCAGCGCCAGACTGCGGGAGCGTTTGTTCACCGCGCGCTGCCGGGTCGCCAGCATCGACATATAAATCACCACAAACGAGAAGACCAGGTAACTGGAAGAGGTGATCGCCAGCTGAATGTCATATCCCGGGTTCACCGGGATATAGCGGTAAAAATAGTGAATAGACACCAGCAGTACCGGTATCCAGATTATCGACACCAGCTTATAGCCAAAACGCATCGCGCCCCAGAGCATCACCGGCATCAGCAGCGACAGGGTGTAGTTAGTGGTGAAAATGGAGCTGTTTTCATTCATCGGGAGCAGCAGCAGCGAAAGCAGCCCGCCAAGCGCGATAGCCCATACAAGAAACTCAACGATCGTCACCTTTTTGTCTATCTGGGAACGGATCTGCGAGATAAGGCTTTTGAGATAGCGCGGATGACGAATCAGGCGGATCAGCAGATAGCTCAGCGGCACGCCCGTCAGCCCGCTGACCAGCAGCGTCTGATAGTTGATGAGCGTGCGAATATTGAGGGGGTTTAATCCCGCAAGGCTCTGCCGGCTCTCATACACGCCCAGGTACACTGCAAACTGAAACAGCAGCAGAAACAGCGTCGCGGGGCAGAAGGCCTGCCAGAAGATGCGCTGCGCCATCAGCCGGATGTCGCCGTACGCGGTCATATTCCGTCTGGGCGCAAACACCCGGTAGCCGCCCCAGCTGAGCACTAAAGGGACGATAAAGTGGAGCACGCCGGCGACCGTTTCGAACATGCCGACCGAGGGGTAATAGCGAATAAACAGCGACAATACGATCCCGGGCAGCGCTTCCAGCCCAAAGAACATCATCAGCGAAAACAAAAATGAGAGGGGTAAATAATAGAGTGCCACAATGCCGTCGCCCAGCTGCGTGAACGTATTCGCAATGCTCAGCACGGGAAGTAAAACCACAGGCAAAATAAGCGGCAGTGCCCACCAGCGGTTTTCATTTTTTTTCAGGAAAGCGAGAATGTTCATAGATGCCCGGTTAAACCCCTTTCGCTCCAGAGGGAAAATAAAGACAGGCATCCAACCTGACGTACGCACCGCCCGGCGGCGTGCGGGGCGAACAGTGTGGAGGAAGGATTTTAAATATCAGGGCCGGGAACCCGTTGACTTAAATCAAACTAATTTACGCAAATATCTTTTTTGCGGTGTTTTTTTGAAATCATTTTCTTCATATTATCAATATGGTAAATGCATTAATTAATTTTAATAACATTAATTAATGTAAACATTGACGGTTATTTACACACAGCAGAATTGACCCCACCTTCCCGCTGTGCCTTAATGTCCCTATCGCCCAAAAGGGCTTACCCAGGATAAACAGAGTGAGTCAGGTCACGCGTATGCGCAAACGACATCAATTTAACACCCGAATGACCCGCATCATACTGCTCATCAGCTTCCTGTTTTTCTTTGGCCGCTTCGTTTACTCTTCGATTGGCGCCTGGTATCACCATCAGGATAAAACCCAGTCGCAGCAGTCCAGCCTGACCGTCGACACCGCTGACCGCTAGGCCGCCGGAGGGTTTTTTACTATCCGAATGATGCCTGCTATCCCTTTGCTGAGGATTTTATCCTGCCGCATCACCACCGCCAGCTGCCGCTGCAGCATGGGCGTAAGCGACGTCACGCATAGCCCTTCGCGATCGGCATCCTGTTCGACCGCCATTCGCGGCACGATGCTATAGCCCAGCCCCGCGCGAACCATGCGTTTGATCGCCTCGATGCTGCCAAGCTGCATCGCCGGCGCGATCGCTAATCCACTGGATGCAAACCAGCCGTCGATCAGCGCCCGGGTGCCGCTGCCTGATTCAAAGGCAATCAGCGGCTGAGCGTGCAGCGCCTCCGGGGTGAACGCCCTGAAAGCCTCCTGCTGCTCCCGCGACGCGATAAAGACAAACTCTTCGTCTATCACCGGCATGACGTCCAGCGCCCTGCCGCTCACCGGCAGCGTCACCAGCCCCATATCGAGACGGTTCTCTTCGATGGCCCTGACGATGTCGAGGGTGTTGCCCGTCGTGACTCCCACGCTCAGGAGCGGATAGTCGCGGCGTAGTTGTTCCAGCAGCGGCGGCAGAAGATGGATGCAGGCCGTTGCCCCCGTACCCAGCGTAATGGTGCCGCTCACATCGTGGCTGAAGGCGCTCACGGACCGGATAGCGTCATCCACCGCCTGCTGAATACGCTCCCCGTGCACCAGCAAAGCCTGCCCGGCAGCCGTCGCCTTAATCCCCCGCCCGGTCCGCTCCACCAGCCGCGTTTGCAGAAACTGCTCCAGCTGGCGTATTTGCAGGCTGACGGCGGGTTGGGAAATGCCCAGCGCATCCGCCGCCGCTGAAAAGCTGCCGCGCTGGATCACCAGACGGAACGTGGCGAGATAGCCCAGATTAAGCGTCGTCATTCAAAGTTTCTCTTATACCGCGCATAAGGTTGCGGCCCTGCCAGCACAATACCGCGCGAGTTATGCTCAGGACAACTGCATAGCGGAATGAAAAATAATGGAAACACCTGCCCTGCCTCGCCGCCTCGCCCTCATGGCGGGATGTAATCAACTCATCAACTGGGGGATCTCGTTTTATATGCCCGGCACCTTTGCGCTGGCCATTGCAGCCGACCGGGGATGGTCATCTCCGCAGATTTACCTCGGCCTGACGCTGGCGATGCTGGTGATGGCAGCGGTTTCCCCTTTTGTCGCCCGCCTGCTGGCACGCTTTGGCGGTCAGACGGTGGTGATGAGCGGCACGTTGCTGATCGCCGCAAGCTGCGCAGGGATGGCGTATACCCAGACGCTTTTTGGCTGGTACTGCGCCTGGCTGGTCACCGGTATAGGGATGCGCCTGTCGCTTTACGATGCGCTGTTCGCCGCGCTGGTGAACCTCTACGGGCAGCAGGCGCGAAGAACAATCTCACGCGTCACGCTGGCGGGCGGGCTGGCCTCCGCCGTCTTCTGGCCGCTGGGCGATGCTCTGCTTCAGGTGATGAGCTGGCAGGAGGCGCTGCGCGTCTATGCTCTCTTCGGCCTGCTGAGCGCGGCGCTGATAAGAATGCTTCCCCGGCAGCGGCTGGCGGTGACGACAAAGGTCGTTGCGCCGCCGCTGAACAACGAGCGGCGTAACGGCTGGCTTTATGCCGCCTTCATTGCCCTCATCACCTTTGTCTCTAACGGCACGTCCACCCATCTGCCGGAGTTTATTGCCCACTTCGGCCTGCCTGTCGCCATCGGCATGCTGTGGGGACTCGGCCAGACGGGCGCTCGCTCGCTGGAAGTGCTGGCGGGTGCCCGCTTAACCCCCTTCAAACTCACGCTTTTTACCGCGCTCGCCATGCCGCTCTGCTTCCTTCTGGGGATGAGCAGCGCCCTGTTTGCGTGGTGTGCGGCCGGTTTTGTGCTGGGCTATGGCGCCATCAACGGGCTGGTCACCATCGTGAAAGCCACGCTGCCGCTGGAGCTGTTTAGCACCGAAAGCTATGCCCGCCGCACCGGCGTGCTGCTGATCCCCGGCCAGCTGATGGCGGCAGCCTCACCGTTTGCCTATGCGTGGCTGAATAAAACGCTGGGGATCGCGGGTGCAATGTGGGTATCAACGTGCCTGACGCTGGTGATTGCCGGGCTGGCGATAGCGATTGTGCGCCGTCCCGGCAGGCAAAGTGTATCGCAATGTATCCAGAGCGCCACGCTGACAAACGGGTACAAAACGCCGCCTCCGGCAAATATCTCCGATACATAAAAATGGTTTTCTTTCCCTGTCGCCATTCAGAACCGATGAGGAGAGAAACCGATGATTCGTCGTTATGCACTTATCCCCCTGCTTGTCCTGGCATCTGTAGTCCATGCCCAGGCCACACCGCTGGACAACCTGAGCGCCGCTGACGTGAACGGCCCCGCCGCCGTTGCTCCGCTGGCGCAGCCGCAGCCGCCCGCAAAGCTGATAGTCGATCCGCCGCTTGCCGGGCCGCTGAGCAAAGGCGCGGTGTTTATTCAGTACCGTGCCGAAAACCTGCGCATCGAGCCGGTATTCGGCCCCGAAGCGCTCAAGGTCACCCCGCGCATCGGGCACATTCACGTGGTGGTGGACGGAGCGCCGTGGCACTGGGCTGACGCCAGCGGAGAGCCGGTGATTCTGGTGGGACTCCCCGCCGGTAAACACAAGGTGACCATTATTCTGGCCGACCCGACGCATAAGCCGCTCGACCACAAAGCCGTTGAATTCACCGTCCCGCCCCACGCGGCGGTCCACCATTTTTAAGAACCCGTCAGTTGAGCAGGCGTGGCGGATCCGGTGAGCACAATTTTGCCCGGCGGCGCTACGCTTGCACGGGCCTACGGTTTAGTAGGCCGGGTAAGCGCAGCGCACCCGGCAAAAAGCAGTGTCGTAGGTCGGGTAAGCGCAGCGCCACCCGACAAGAAAGGCCGTCTCAGTCCCCCCTCTCTACGGGATAATCCCGGTTAATCCACGCGTGGTCCTCTTCCCAGGTGAACATCCATTTGCGCACCGGCCCCGCCATCACGTTGAGGTAGTAGCTGTCATACCCGGCCATCGTCGCCACCGGATGGTAGCCCTTCGGCACCATGACCACGTCACGGTTATAGACCGCCATACACTCATCCAGCGTTCTGTCGTCGGTGTAAACGCGCTGCATGCAGAACCCCTGCTCCGGGTTGAGGCGATGGTAGTAGGTCTCCTCCAGATACGTCTCCTGCGGCGGGTTATCCGTGTCGTGCTTGTGGCTCGGGTACGAGCTGGTGCAGCCCTCGCTGGTCCACACCTCCACCACCAGCAGGCTGTCGGCGGGCCTGTCTTCCGGCAAAATATTATGCACGTAGCGCTGGTTGTTGCCCTTGCCGCGCGCCTCGCCGTCGATATCCTGCGGCGCAATCAGCCGCGTCGGATACGTGCCTTTGCCCGGCGCGGCGCAGACCGCCAGCTCCAGCTTCGTCAGCGCCTTCACCTGCACCGTCTCCTGCGGCGTGACGTACACCGCCCACGGCTTGATGCGCTCGAACGGGCTCATCCGTTCGCCGATGTCGTCAAACTGCGCGGAAGGCGTGCGGATGGAGGCGCATCCGGCCACCAGCACCAGGCAGCGCTCTTCGCTGACGGCGGGCAGCGTCAGCGTCTGCCCCTCCTGCAGCTCATACGCCTCAAAGCCGACGTAGCCCCACCCCGCGCTTTCCGGCGTGACGGACTGGGTGCGCCCCTCCGCGTTCGGCTGTTGCCAGCGTGATAACAGACGTGACATGTCCCCTCCTCAAATCAGTCCGGCGTCGCGGGCCAGACGGCTCAGGTTGTTATACCCCAGACGGGCATAGGTCAGCGGATGGGCAATCGCCGGATCCTGCTCCGCCTCGACCACCAGCCAGCCGTGATAATCCTGCGCCTTCAGCAGCCGCATAATCGGCGGGTAATCGACGCAGCCGTCGCCCGGCACGGTAAACACGCCGCTCAGCACCGCATCGAGGAAGCTGGTTTTACGGTTTTTGACGTCCGCCAGCACGTCGGCACGCACGTCTTTGCAGTGGACGTGGTTGATGCGCGATGCCCAGCGCTGCGCCACCGCCAGCGGATCGGCCCCGGCAAAGGTCAGATGGCCGGTATCCAGCAGTAGCCCCACCGCATCGCCGGTGTGGATCATCAGGTTGTTCACGTCCTCAGCGGACTCAATCACCGTGCCCATATGGTGATGGTAGGCAATCTGCACGCCCTGCTGCTGGGTGTAGCGGGCAAATTCGGTGAGCTTCTCGCCGTACTCCTTCCAGCGTTCCTGCGGGAAGCGCGGGCGCAGGTGCACCGGGGTCTGCTGCTCGCCGTGAATGCAGCCGCTCACTTCCGCAAAGACCAGCACCTTCGCCCCCAGCTCGCGCAGCAGCGTCAGGTGGGACTGCACGGCGGCGATCTCCTCCTCCACGCTGCGCTCCAGCAGGCGACCGGAGTACCAGCCGGAGACCAGCTGCAGGTCGTGACGCTGCAGGATGGGGCCAAGCAGGCGCGCTTCGCGCGGGAATTTATTACCCAGCTCGAAGCCGGCGAAACCGGCCTCTTTACCTTCGCTCAGACAGGTCTCCAGCGACGTCTCCGCGCCGAGAGAAGGCAGATCGTCGTTCGTCCACGTCAGCGGGTTAATGCCCAGTTGTACACTCATTGTCGTCTCCATTATGCGTGTCCGCGCTCGCGCCACCAGGCGATAAGCTGCAGGTAGTTGTCCCGGATGCGCGCCACCAGCTGCGCATCGTCAATATCGTGCTTCAGCCACGCGCGGGAGGCATCGCCAAACAGCGTGCGCCCCACGGCGAAGCCTTTCACCAGCGCCTGCCCTGATGCGGCTTTGAAGTCGGCGCGCAGCTGTTCCGCCGGGGCGTCCAGGCCGAGGATCACCACCCCGCGGCAGTGCGGGTCACGGCGTTCGATAATCTCGCTCAGCGCCGTCCAGCCGTCGGCGGAGAGCGGCGGCAGCTTCCACCAGTCCGGGTAAATACCCAGGTTGTAGAAGCGGGAGATGGCGCGCAGGTAGAGCTCGTCGCTGCGCGGCATGGTCGCGGGCAGGATCACCTCCAGAAGCAGCTCGTGCCCGGACCGGCAGCAGGCGTGGTACACCTCGGCGATTTTCTGCTCCTGCTCCAGGCGCAGGCCGTGGGCATCTTCCGGGTGGAAGAAGACCAGGCACTTCACCACGTGCTCCTGCGGCCAGCTGATAAGCTGGGTGCCGATATTGCCGTGCTCCATCTCCAGCGGCCGGGAGCCCGGCAGCTCGATGGGGCGGCCAATCCACCACCCTTCCCCGGTGATCGCGTTCAGCGCGTCCTGACCAAAGGTGCCGTCGCACAGCAGGCCGGCTTTGCCCTCCAGCCCGGCGCGGCTCGCCGCCTCGCGGCTGGCCTGCAGGATCAGCTGCTTCAGCGCCGGAATGCGCTTAAGCGACGCGCCGCACTGCATTGCCATATCCTCAAGCTGGCTGCGGTGGTCGAAGGCCATCACGCACAGCTCCGGCCACTCGCGGCGGCGCGTGGTCACCCGGTGGAGATGGTTAAGACGCGGGTCGAGATCCGGGCGCGGCACGTTCGAAGCGCGGGAAAGATAGTCATCCAGCTCGATTTTGCTCGGCATCGCCGGGGCGCAGCCGTGGCGCGAGACCACCAGCGCGCCGCAGGCGTTGGCGTAGCGGCACGCCTGCTCCCAGCCCTCGTCGTTCAGGTAGCCGCGCAGCAGGCCGGACATAAACGCGTCCCCTGCCCCGAGGACGTTCAGCACCTCCACGCGCACGCCGGTCACCGTCAGGCCGTCGTCCAGACGGGACGGAATGGCGTCGGTGTAGACCGAGCAGCCGAGCGCGCCGCGTTTGCAGACCAGCGCAGCGTCACTGACGGCGCGCACCTGCCCCAGCGCCAGCAGGGTCTCCGTGCTGCCGCCCGCAATGTGAAACTCCTCTTCGGTGCCGACAATGACGTCGAAGAGGTGCAGCACCTCCTGCAGCTCGCGGGTGACCTTCTCGGCGGCGATAAAGCGCGTTTCGCCGTCGCCTAAGGCGGTGAGCCCCCACAGCACCGGACGGTAGTCGATGTCCAGCACCGTGCGCACGCCGTGGCGGCGGGCATAGCCCAGCGCCGTCAGCACCGCCTCGCGGGTCTGCGGATGAGAAAGATGCGTCCCGGTGATGGCAAGACAACGTGCGGAGGCAATGTAGCGTTCGTCCACATCGCTGGCGGTAATCGCCATGTCCGCGCAGTTATCGCGATAAAAAATCAGTGGAAAGGTGTCCCGGTCTTTAATGCCGAGTAGCACCAGCGCCGTGAGGCGTTGTTTATCGGTAATCAGATGGCTGGTATCGCAGCCCACCTGGTTGAGTTCTTCCCGCAGGAAGTGACCCATATGTTCATCGCCGACGCGCGCCAGCATCGACGAGCGCAGGCCCTGACGTGCGGTGCCGTACGCCACGTTGCCGGACGACCCGCCGAGATATTTGGCGAAGCTCGACGCGTCCTCCAGACGGGCACCAATCTGCTGGCTGTAGAGGTCTACCGCCACGCGGCCCATGCATATCACATCAAACTGCTTTTCCACGTTGATACCTCATCAGACAATGTCGTTCACGTTCAGCCAGCGGCCTTCCCGGTGCGAAAGTGCAATCGCGTCCAGCACGCGCGACACCTTCCAGCCCTCTTCGAAGTCCGGCCACATCGGCGCGTCGGCGGCAATCCCGTCCACCAGGTCGCGCACCTCCACCGTTTTTTGATCGTTAAAGCCAATCCCGTGTCCCGCGCCCATGCAGAACGCGGCGTAGTCCGGGTGTGACGGGCCAACGAGCAGCGTGCGGAACCCCTGACGGTTCACCGGATCGTCATGCAGATAGAGCTTCAGCTCCGCCATGCGCTCCTGGGTAAAACTGATGGCGCCCTTCGTTCCGGTAATGACATACGACAGCCCCATCTTGCGGCCGCAGGCAACGCGGGAGGTTTCAATCACGCCCTGCGCACCGCCCGCAAAACGCACCATCGCGTGTGCCTGATCCTCGTTTTCGACGGCAATCATCTCCGACGATCCGGCCTTCGCCGGGCGCTCCGGGACCACGATCTTCAGGTCGCCGCAGACCTGCTCGATATCCCCCACCAGGTACTGAGCCATATTGACGATATGCGCCGCGAGGTCGCCCAGCGCCCCCAGCCCGGCGGTCTCTTTAAAGCAGTGCCAGTGAATGGGCGACAGCGGGTCGGCCATATAGTCTTCGTTGTGGGTGCCGTAGAAGTGGATCACCTCGCCAATCTCGCCGCGGGCGATAATCTCCTTCGCCAGCTGCGCGGTCGGGTTCTTCATGTAGTTGAACCCCACCAGCGTTTTCACCCCGGCCCGCTTCGCGGCGTCGACCATCTCGCGCGCGTCGTGGGCGTTAAGCGCCAGCGGCTTCTCGGAGTAGACGTGCTTGCCGTGGCGGATCGCCTCCAGCGCCATCTCCTTATGCAGGTGGTTGGGTGAACAAATATCCACCACGTCAATGGCCGGGTCGGCCACCAGCGCCCGCCAGTCCCCGGTGGAGCGGTTGAAGCCAAACGCCTGCGCGCGCTCTGCCGCCAGCTCCGGCGTGACTTCCGCCACCATCTCGCGCACCAGCCTGCCGCGCAGGTTGAACACCGTCGGGGCCTGGGCATAGGCGATAGCGTGCGCCTTGCCGATATACCCGGTGCCAATTAATCCAATACGAACCTCTTTCATCGTGATCCTCACAGTGCGCCGCGACGGCTTTTGGCATAGGTATCGAATGCCACCGCCAGAACGATAATTAATCCGGTGATAATTTGCTGGTAGTAGGCCGAGACGTTCATCAGCACCAGGCCGTTAATCAGAATGCCCATAATGATGGAGCCGATAATGGTGCCGCCGATGCGCCCGTAGCCGCCCATCAGCGAGGTGCCGCCGATCACCACCGAGGCGATGACGCGCAGCTCAAAGGAGATCCCGGCCACCGCCTCGGCGCTTCCCAGTCGCGCGCTCAGGATGAAGCCCGCCAGCCCCGCCAGACAGCCGATCAGCACGTAGACGCTGACCAGCACGCGCTTGACGTTGACCCCCGCCAGGCGCGCCGCCTCCGGGTTGCCGCCGATGGCGTAGACGAAGCGGCCCCAGCGGGTTTTATGCAGCGCCAGATAGCCGCCGACGGCGACGATGGCGAAGATCCAGATAGGAATAGAGATGCCGAGCAGCTCCCCGCGCCCCCACCAGCGGTAGCCAGGGTCGAAACCGGCAATCGGCGCGCCGTCGTTAATCACCAGCGTCAGGCCGCGCCAGATGGTCATCCCGCCGAGGGTAACGATGAACGGCGGCAGGCGCAGGCGGGTGACGCCCAGTCCGTGCAGGAAGCCAATCGCCGTGCCCATGGCCAGACAAATCCCCAGCCCGATCAGCCAGCTCATGCCGCCCCAGGCGTTCGGGTCGACGGTGGTGAAGTTGTCGCCTTTGATCACGTACGCCGCGGTCATGGCGCACACCGCCAGAATGGAGCCGACGGAGAGGTCAATCCCGGCGGTCAGAATGACGAAGGTCATCCCCACGGCCATGATCCCGTAGATGGAGACTTCGGTCAGGATGTTGAAAATATTGCGTTCAGAGAAAAAATTGCTGTTCTGCGACTGGAAGAAGATCAGCAGCAGGATCATGAAAATCAGCACTCCGAAGCGCTCGAAGAAGGCGATGGGATCGATGCGTCCGGCGCGTTTGACCGGGGCCTGCGTTTTAGAAATCATCTGCGTCATGAGAAACTCCGTTATGCCGCGTTCAGGGCGTTGTGGTTGATGGCCATCATCGTCATCAGCCGTTCTTCGTTAGCGTCGTCACCGTGGATCTCGCCGGTCACCCGGCCTTCGCTGAGGGTGATGATCCGGTCAGACACCGCCATCACTTCAGGCAGATCGGAGGAGATCACGATCACCGCCACGCCCTTTTTCGCCATGTCAAACAGCACCTGGTGCACTTCCGATTTGGTCCCCACGTCGATGCCGCGCGTCGGCTCATCGACGATCAGCACCCGCGGGTTAAGCGCCATGCAGCGCGCGAGGATCACCTTTTGCTGGTTGCCGCCGGAGAGCTTTCGCACCTCCTGCTCGCTGTTGACCATTTTGATCTGCAGCGCCTGGCGGTAGGACTCAATCAGGTCGTCCTCTTTGCGGGTGTTCACGAACCAGCGCCACTGCAGCAGCGAGGAGAGGCAGGAGAGCGACAGGTTGTCGCGGATCGACAGCCCCAGCACCGCCCCCTCTTTTTTGCGATCTTCCGGCACCAGCGCCAGGCCCTGATCGAGGGCATACAGCGGGTCGCGCGGCTGGTACGGCACGCCGTCCAGCTCAAAGCTCCCGGAGGTAAAGGCATCAGCGCCAAACAGGCAGCGGGCGACTTCGGTACGTCCCGCGCCCACCAGCCCGGCAATGCCCAGAACTTCCCCGGCGTGGACGTGGAAGCTGATGTCGTGCAGGGCAATACCGTGCGGATCGAGCGGCGGCTTTTCGCGGCTCAGCCCCTTCACCGCCAGGCGGACGGGTTTGTCCTCATGATGGGTTTCGCTTGCAGGGCGACGGTTAAAGGCCACGTCGCGTCCGACCATCAGGCGAATCAGCTGTTCGACGTTGGTCTCCGCCACCGCGCCGGTGCCGGTGAAACGGCCGTCCTGGAAAACGGTAAAGCGATCGCAGAGCTGGAAAACCTCGTGCAGACGGTGGGTAACATAAATAATGCTCACGCCGCGGTTTTTAAGCTCCCGCACCACGCGGTGCAGGCTTTCCACCTCGCTGTCGCTCAGCGCGGCGGAAGGTTCGTCCATAATGATTAACCGGGCGTTGAGGGTCAGCGCCCGGGCGATCTCCACCATCTGCTGTTGGGCCACGCTCAGACGGGCGACCGGCGTGGTCGGGGCGACGTTCAGCTGCAGGTAATCGAGAATGACCTGCGCCTCCTGGTTAACCGCCCTTTCGTCGACGATCAGGTTACGCCTGCGCGGCTCGCGCCCGAGAAACATGTTTTCCGCGACGGTCATGTTGGGCAGCAGGTTGAATTCCTGATAGATGGTGATAATGCCCTTGTTCTGGCGCGCCACCGGGGAGTCGTCCACCGGCAGCGTTTCGCCGTTGAACCAGATATCCCCGCGCGTTTGCGGCTGTGCGCCCGCGAGCGCCTTCAGCAGCGTGGATTTTCCCGCCCCGTTTTCCCCCAGCAGGGCGTGAATTTCTCCGCTGCCGACGGTCAGCTGAGCGCTGCTCAGCGCCCAGACGCCGGAAAAGCTTTTTGCCAGGTCGGTCACTTTCAGTAAGGGTTGCGACATCAGTCTGCTCCTCCTCATGATGAGCCGCCAGAGGCGGCTCGGGACATATTAGTTACCGGCCTCACCGATACGCTCAGCCTGCTGCAGGTTCTCTTTGGTGATCAGCGTCGGCGGGTAGTCGGCCCCGGTGATGGCTTTCTTCTCGCGAACGTTGGCCACCAGCTGGCTCATTGCCGTCTGCACCGCAAAGCCCGGACGCTGATCCGCCGTTACCGCCAGCCAGCCGTCGCGCACGCGGGCCAGCGCTTCCGGCACCGCATCAAAGCCGGTTACGAGGATTTCACCCGGCTTCACGCCCTGGCTCTGCAGCGCTTCAATCGCCCCCAGCGCCATATCGTCGTTGGCGGAGAGGATCACCTGCGGGCGCTTCGGCAGCGAAGGCAGCACGCTTTCAACGATGCGCATCCCTTCCGAACGCATCCAGTTGCCGGTCTGATCGGCGACGATCTTGTATTTGTCCCCGCCCGCCTTCAGGCTGTCGCGGATCCCTTTGGTGCGTTCAATATTGGAAGAGGAGCCCGGCTGGCCGGTGAGGAGAATGATGTCCGCGCCGTTGGGGAATTTGGTTTTGACGAAGTCGCCAACCGCCTGGCCGCCCTTGTAGTTGTTGGCGCCAAAGTGCGGCACTTTCTTCTGGCTGTCGACGGAGCGGTCAAGGGTGACGATCGGCAGCTTCGCATCCTGAATTTCATCCACCGCGCTGGAGACCGCATTGACGTCGTTCGGGGAGACGATAAAGCCCTGCGCCCCGCGAGTAATGGCGTTTTCCAGGTCAGCCACCTGCTTCGGCGAGCTGCCCTGTCCGTCCAGCACCTGAAGCTTCACGCCCATCTCTTTTGCGGCCTTCACCGCCGTGCGCTGCATGTGAACTTCAAACGGCATGGCCAGGTTTGGCGTACTGAAAACAATTTGCTCGTTTTCGGCGAGGGCGGCCCCGGACGTCATGGCGATGAGGGCGGCTACGATCAGTTTTTTCATTATTATGTCTCTCTGTGTAGGGTTGTTGTGTTTAGAGGACGATCTCGCGCTGGCTACGCAGTGACTCCAGCGCTTTATCCGCAAGGTACAGCGCACGTTCACCATCATCGCCGCTGCAGTCTGGTACCGCTTCGCCGCGCAGGACCGCAACAAAGTGTTCCCATTCCGCGGCGTAAGCGGATTTGTAACGCTGCAGGAAGAAGTGTTCCGGCAGCGCGCTGGCGCAGCCCTGTTTGCCGTAGTGCTGCACCTGGTTTTCAAGAATATTGCCCGCGCACAGCAGCCCTTCGGAGCCGTGCAGCTCCAGTCGCTGGTCGTAGCCGTAAGATGAGCGGCGGCTGTTGACGATGGTCGCCATCGCGCCGGAGGCATATTTCAGAACGATAAACGCGGTATCGATATCCCCCGCCTCGCCAATCGCCGGATCCACCAGGTTGCTGCCCTGGGCATACACCGACACCGGCTCTTCGCCCATGATGAAGCGGGCCATGTCAAAGTCATGAATGGTCATATCGCGGAACATGCCGCCGGAGACGCGCACGTACTCCGCAGGCGGCGGAGACGGATCGCGGGAGATGATGAGCAGCGATTCCGGTTTGCCGATGCGCCCGGCCTGCACGTCGGTTTTCACGCGGCGGAACTGCGGGTCAAAGCGGCGGTTAAAGCCGATGAACAGCGGCACGTCGTACTCTTTGACCACCTTCAGGCAGTCGCGCACGCGGGCGAGGTCAAGGTGTACCGGCTTTTCGCAGAAGATGGTCTTGCCGTGGCGGGCGGCCATTTCAATCAGATCCGCGTGGGTATCGGTTGCGGAGGCAATCAGCACGGCGTGAACGTTAGGGTCGGCCATCGCCTCATCCAGGCTCTGCTGGCGGGCCTGATACTGCGCGGCGAGGCGGGTGGCAAATTCCTTATTCGGGTCAACCACGGACCAGAGCGTGGTCGCGCCGTGGCTGGCGATGTTAGCTGCATGTACCTGGCCAATTCGGCCAGCGCCCAGTAAAGCAATGTTAAACATAACGGCTCCCGGTGTTGGTGAATGCGGTGAACTAACGACCCTATAAATAAAACATTTATTTCATTTTTATAAATAGTGAAAATTATGTTTTTGAGTGCGGGTTAACACTTTTGAGATGAATGAGATAAATTTTGTTATCAATCTCACAACATGGCGGGAGGGATGCCCCTCCATTACACAGGGGCGAGGGAGAAAAAACCGCACCGATCCGTCCCCCTCTCCCTGAGGGAGAGGGTTAGGGTGAGGGGAAAAACAAAAATGAAATGAAAATTTCGTTACGGCAGGAAAACTCAATACTGGCGGGCTTTTTTCACCTGCGCCTGCGTTTGCTCAGCGGCCTCACGCACGGCAGACGACGTCGCCACCTGCGCATCACCGGTTCGCCACCATGAGGCGTAGTCGTGGGTCATGGTCTTCGGCAGCACCTTGATGTCCAGCAGCGTCGGGCCCGGATGCGCCCGAGACGCCTCAAGCGCCGCCAGCAGGCTTTTCTCATCGTTCACCCGCCACGCGCGGCAGCCGTAGCTTTCCGCGTTTTGCGCAAAATCGACTTTCACCAGCGGTCCGTCAAGCCGCCCGGTTTCCGGGTTGCGATGGCGGTTTTCCGTGCCAAAGCTGCCCATGCCGTGCCCCATCTGCAGGTTGTTAATGCAGCCGAAGCTGGCGTTATCAAACAGCAGAACGGCGATCTTAATGCCCTCCTGAACGGCGGTTTGCAGCTCGGAGTGCAGCATCATGTAGGAGCCATCCCCCACCATGGCGTACACCGGCAGTTCGGGTCTGGCGAGCTTCGCGCCGAGGGCCGCCGCAATCTCGTAGCCCATGCAGGAGTAGCCGTACTCCAGGTGATAGCTGTCCGGCGTTTTGACCTGCCAGAGGCGCTGTAAATCGCCCGGCAGCGAACCGGCCGCGCCCACCACAACGGCGTTATCTTCAATATGCTGGTTGATCAGCCCCAGCACCCGCGTCTGGGTCAGGCGGGTGTTGAGCGTCTCACCGTATTCCGCCAGCTGCGCGTCCAGGTGCCCCGCCACTTCGGGCGCGTCGTCAGGGCGCCACTGGCGTTCCCAAAGCCGACGGCACTCGTCGCGCCAGGCGGATTTCGCCTCGGCGATCGCCTCTCCCCAGCCGCTGCGATAATCCCCGAGCGCGTGGGTTAAGGCCTGCAGCCCGGTTCGGGCATCGGCAACCAGCGCGGTCGCGTCCAGCTTCAGGGCATCAAACTCGGCCACGTTCAGCAGCAGGAATTCGACGTCCGGATGGGAAAAGAGCGCCTTGGAGCCGGTGGTAAAATCGGTCAGGCGCGTGCCGATGCCAATCACTAAATCGGCCTGTGGCGCGAGCTGGTTGGCGGCCATTCCCCCCGTCACCCCTACGCCGCCCAGGTTAAGTGGGTGGTCACTTACCAGCGCCCCCTTTCCGGCCTGGGTTTCGGCAAACGGCAGCCGCAGCGTCTCGACAAACTCGCGAAACGCCTCATGCGCGCCGGAATAGCGCACGCCGCCGCCGCACACCACCAGCGGGCGACGCTTGCGGGCGATCAGCGCCCGCGCCTGCGCCAGACGCTGCGGGTCAGGCGGACGACGCTCGATGTGATGCACGCGACGCGCGAAGAAGCTCAGCGGGTAATCCCAGGCCTCCCCCTGCACGTCCTGCGGCAGGCAGATGGTCACCGCCCCGGTATTGGCGGGGTCAGTAAGCGTTCGCATCGCGCTTAGCATGGCGCTCATCAGCTGCTCGGGGCGGTTAATGCGGTCCCAGTAGCGGGAGACCGGACGGAAGCAGTCGTTAGTGCTGATGCTGAGATCGTGATACTGCTCGATCTGCTGCAGCACCGGGTCCGGCTGGCGGCTGGCGTAGATATCGCCCGGCAGCAGCAGCAGCGGGATGCGGTTCGCCGTGGCGGTGGCCGCGGCGGTCACCATATTGGCGGCGCCCGGCCCGACGGAGGAGGTGACGGCAAAAATGCGCTGACGGCGGTGCTGTTTGGCGAATCCCGTCGCCATATGGGCGATGCCCTGCTCGTTGCAGCCCTGCATCACCTGCAGATGGCCCGGGTCCTGCTCCAGCGCCTGGCCGATACCCAGCACGTTGCCGTGTCCAAAGATAGTGGCCACGCCCTCCACGAAGGGCGTTTCATTGCCATCCACGCTGACGTACTGTTGATTAAGGAACCGGACCAGCGCCTGGGCCATGGTCATACGTTCGGTTTGCATAAAACCTCCTGTCAGCCCAGCGTTGGCATGGAGAACGCAGCGCCTGTCTCCTGCTGCATTTCCGGCCAGCGCGCGGTAATGGTTTTCATTCGGGTATAGAAGCGCACGCCGTCGCTGCCGTGAACGTTGAGCGCGCCAAAAATCGAGCGCTTCCAGCCGCCGAAGCTGTGGAACGCCATCGGCACCGGGATCGGCACGTTGACCCCCACCATGCCCGCCTGCACCTCTTCGCAGAAGCGGCGCGCGCAGCCGCCGTCACGGGTGAAGATTGCCGAGCCATTACCATATTCATGACGGTTAATCAGATCCACCGCGCTGGCGTAATCTGCTACGCGCACCACAGAAAGCACCGGGCCAAAAATCTCTTCTTTATAGATGGTCATCTCCGGGGTGACGTTATCGAACAGCGTCGGTCCGACGAAGTAGCCCTGCTCGTGGCCCTTCACCCTGAAGCCGCGACCGTCCACGCGAAGTTTCGCTCCCTGTGCTTCCCCGCTGTCGATGTAGCCCAGCACCTTGCTGCGGTGTGCGGAGGAGATAAGCGGCCCCATTTCGTTTTCCGGCGACTGGTCCAGGCCCGGCCCGACGCGCAGCGCGGCAATCTGTTTTTCCAGCCTGGCGCAGAGGTCATCGGCGGTTTTATCCCCCACCGCCAGCACCACCGAGAGCGCCATGCAGCGTTCCCCCGCCGCGCCGTAGGCCGCGCCCATGATGGCGTTGGTCGCCATCTCCATGTCGGCGTCCGGCATCAGGATGCAGTGGTTTTTCGCGCCGCCCAGCGCCTGACAGCGCTTGCCGTGGGCGGACGCGGTCTGGTAAATGTATTCCGCAATCGGCGTGGAGCCGACAAAGCTCACCGCCTGCACGCGCGGGTCGGTCAGGAGCACGTCAACGGACTCTTTATCGCCCTGCACCACGTTGAACACGCCGTCCGGCAGGCCGGCCTCTTTCAGCAGCTGCGCCAGCGCGAGCGCCAGAGAAGGATCTTTTTCCGACGGCTTCAGCACGAAGGTATTGCCGGTCGCCAGCGCAATCGGGAACATCCACATCGGCACCATCGCCGGAAAGTTAAACGGCGTGATCCCTGCGCAGACCCCGAGCGGCTGCATCAGCGAGTGGCTGTCGACGCCGGTGCCGACGTTCGCAGAGTGTTCACCCTTTTGCAGATGCGGGATGCCGCAGGCAAACTCCACCACTTCCAGGCCGCGGGTCAGTTCCCCCACCGCGTCGGAGAAGACCTTGCCGTGCTCTTCGCTGATGATGCGGGCCAGTCGCTCCATGTTCTCTTCCAGCAGCGCCTTGAAGCGGAACATCACGCGCGCGCGCTTAAGCGGAGCATGGCGCGCCCACGCCGGAAACGCCTGCTGCGCGGCGGCAATCGCCTGTTCGGTTTCCCGCGCCGTACTCATCACCACCTGGCGGATCTGCTCGCCGGTGGCCGGGTTGAAGATCGCCTGAACGCGCTGGCCTGAACCGGTGACACATTCGCCGTGAATAAAATTCGCTACCGTCTCCATCCTTAACCTCTCGCTGTTGATACGTGACTGTTACCTGAACACTGTGTACTGAACACTATATATGAAACAAATATTCCATTTTAAGTTGAAATAAAATAAATGATGATTATTGTGATCAAGGATGGATTTTTATGTTAACAGCCAACAACACTGACGCAGCGTGCGCTATTAAGGGATTTCGGGCGAGGAAATGACTGAAGTTTCTGTTTCATTTTTGCTGCCAGATGGATGGCCGACATTTAAAAGACGCGGTTTTGCGTTTAGAATCATAAGACTGTACTTGGGGGATAAGATGACGACAGCAACCAGCCTGAACGAACTGCAGCAGCAAATCCGCGATCGCTACGATAGCCTGAGCAAGAGGCTGCAGCAGGTCTCCCGCTACGTGCTGGATAACACCAACAGCGTGGCCTTTGATACGGTTGCCGTCATTGCCGAGCGCGCCGACGTGCCGCCCTCGACGCTGATCCGCTTTGCCAACGCCTTTGACTTCACCGGCTTCAATGAAATGAAACAGCTGTTTCGCATGAACCTGGTGGAGGAGACCGCCAGCTACAGCGACCGCGCCCGGCTGTTCCGCGAAATGGAGAGCGAGGCCGTGCCGGAAACGCCGCTCGATATCCTGCAGGAGTTCGCCCGTTCAAACGCGCAGGCGCTGCAGCAGCTGGCCGCCCGCGCCGAGCCGGAGATGCTGGAGCGTGCGGTACAGCTGCTGGCAGATGCCGACACCATCTACATCGCCGGACTGCGCCGCTCCTTTAGCGTCGCCGCGTATCTGACCTACGCCCTGAGCCACCTCGAGTGTCGCCCTATCCTGCTCGACGGCATGGGCGGGATGCTGCGCGAGCAGATCAGCCGCATTAAGGCGCGCGACATCGTGGTATCGATCAGCTTCTCGCCGTACGCGGAAGAGACGGTGATGGTGAGCGAAACCGCTGCCAGCGTCGGCGCGCGGCAGATCGTGATTACGGACAGCCAGATCAGCCCGCTGGCGACGTTCAGCGATCTCTGCTTTGTGGTGAAAGAGGCGCAAGTGGATGCGTTCCGGTCACAGTCGGCAACGCTGTGCCTGGTGCAGTCGCTGGTGGTGGCGCTGGCGTATCGGTTGGGTGGCGGGGAGAAATAGCCCCAGTGCAGCTTGGTGGGCCGGGTAAGGTATAGCCGATACCCGGCCGCCTGAAGAGCATCAGCCAGACATTAACGGCTCCTTATCTCGGGGCAATCAGAATAACTGACGGAAGAGAGGGAATTCAGACGTTGCCCCGTAATCTGTAACACCCGCAGCAAAAGCATGATGCCGCGGCGGGTATCAGGATCGTTGAGCATGGCAAACACCTGCCGGAGCGAGGTATCCCCTTCCCGGTTAATTTGCTCTCCCCACGCCATGCGTAGCGCGGTTCCCCCTTCCCAACCGACGGTTACCACATCTTCAAACACGCCAGCCAGTTTTTCGACCATCGCGCTGTCGGTCATTTCCAGCATGTCTGCTGCTAAGGCCAGCAGATCAACCAGATTATTCAGGCGATTGCCTGCCATCAGCGGGGCAAGGCTTTTAAGTAACTGTTCCTGTTCACTCATCAGAACATCCCCCTCACGACACCCCAATAGAGACCACGGTTAAAACCGTTTCGCAGCATGCCGCCGAGTTTCGTCGCAGGCATGGGCGTCACGTCATTGCGATAGTCATACACCAACGGCATACCGGCCCAGAGCCCCATCTGCGCAACGGCCTGAACCCGTCCATCATAATGGTTACCGCTTCCGGGTGGTCTGCCGTACAGCTCCGCCACAATGTTATCGGCAACGATCGGCGCCTGGTTGTGGCACGATCCCCCGGCTTTACTGATCGGGAGGTCAACGGTATCGCCGATCACATACACCCCTTCCAGGCCGTAGACGCCCAGCGTTTGGTGATCCGTCGGCAGCCAGCCTTCACCGTTATGAACCTCACTGAGTCCCGTATTACGCACCGCTTCGACCGCCCTGATGGGAGGGGTTGCCATCAGGATGTCGAAGTTTTGTGAATCGCCCTCGGCGGAATAGGCAATTTTGCTGTCAGGATCGACATGGCTTAAGGTAAAGCCGCGCTGGTGTTGTATTCCTTTGGCAGCAAAAATATCGCCCAGCGCCTCCCCAACCGGACGCTGCAGGAACAGGCAGTTTCGCAGCAGCTGCGCGACGGTCGGATAGGTGTAAACGATCTCAACCTGATTACGTACGCCGCGCTGGCGAAGATAGTCGTCAACCATAAGCGTGGTTTCAATGGGGGCGATGCCGCACTGATGGGGAACATTAGGCGTTTCCGGGAAAGAGACGGTAATAAATATTCGCCCCTTTTTAATGGTGGAGAGCTTATGCGCTAATTGTCTTGCCGCCGCGTATTGATAAAAATGGTCACCCGCTTCGGCAAGGCCAGGGATTTTTTGCGGGAAAGGCGTGCAGCCGGTTGCGATAACCAGCAGATCCCAGTCGTAATGTTGCTTACTGGCACCGTACAGTCGACGCTGTTTAAAATCGAACGACTCAATCTTATCGGTAATAAATCGAATTTCCGGACTCAGTAACTGCCGTTCAGGCCGGGCCAGCTCATGATGATGGAAGAGGTTAAACGCGACGTACATAAACGCGGGTTTGTAGTAATGCACCGGTGATTCGGAAATCAGTACCAGCTCTACCTGACCGGCAGCAATTTCACGTCGTAATTTTCTGGCCAGCAGGTTGGCAACAATGGTTCCTCCCGTGCCGCCGCCGACAATCATTATGCGGTTTTTCATTCCTTTATTCGCTCATGGTAGTGAATGGGAATTCACGTAACCAGACCGCTTCACTGTTACGCTCAGCTAAAGGGTAGTAACAGAGCAATATTCCGCAATACAACTTTTAACGAGAAATTTAATTTTGACAATTACATCATCATTTATAATGTACGCTACAAAATATAATTTATATCCCTATAACGTAGCCTCTTCCTGTGGTCTCTTTTCATCACCATTATTCGGCAAAGAGCAGCTTTGTATACTTTTTAGATACAGCCCCGGAGCGCTGCCCGTTCGCGCCATAATAGCGATCTTCGCGGCACAGTCGTTCCTTCACATCGCAGAAAATACCGTTGGCAAAGGTGAATTCGGTCAGATCGACATTGCTCGACGTGAACACCTCGTTTGCAGCAGCCTTCTTACCGAGATACGTCTCTGTCAAATCGCGGGATAATCCCTTGTCATTGGCGCAAACATATCGGTCGCAGAGCACGCCCGATACTGGCGACTTGAGCCTGCCGGGGGTCCTGGCCTGAGCGGACATGGCGGACACGGCCAGCAGCGCGGCCACAGAGTATGAGAGGATTGCCTTGTTCAAAATGATAATCTCCGTTGGTGAATGCGTGTCGACTTTGCAGCGGCGCGGTGGAACCATTCATAAGGGGTGTAATATCCTGGATGGTTCTGAGTTTCAGCAGGAAACGCCCAGTTTAGCTTTTTGGTGACCTAACAGTTGTCGCAAGTTCGGCTCGGAGGCAATTGTAAGGGTCCTATCCAGGTGAGTCATGCGATTTTAGAGACCCGAACGACTATGCTCTACACGGAGTGGGCTTGTGGGGCGGGTTAGGTCCGGTGTGAGCGATGAGCGGAAGTTCGCAATTATTCTAACAATTGTGAATGCATGGCTAACATTGAGCTATCTTAATCAACGGGAGCAGGTCAAGGACTGCTTAGAGATTTTAAGTGAGTGCAACTCATCTGCGCTTGATAAGTGCGAACTGCAGTGTCCAGTTCATTAACATAGCGCTCAAATTCACCGACGGCATACATCAGAAACCGATCATCCATAAGTACGTTATTAGATATGGTAATTGACACACCGGCGTTCTCATCCATAGCACGAGGAATTGCACGCAGGAGGCGTTTTTCATATTCAGTTTTTTTTGTTTTTTTACAGGAAAGAGTCTTATAGTCGTCTGCAAAACCATCGCTATGGGCCATGATGTTTCGGATCACTGCTAGGTGATCGACATCCTTGATGCTTTTACCGCCAAAATTGCGTTTGAGACGCTTGTGGCAATCCTCAACCGTCTTGTGCGTTTTGTCTGTAGTCATGCACGAAAGGTCGTCCATAAGTTCGAGACAATCAACCATACGGTGTTCGAACAGACCAAAAATGGTAAGAAATACGGAGCGGCGGGTCAGCTGCGCGATCAGATGTTTGTATTCAGACCTAACTTCTTCCTCATCATAGCCAATGCTCGAGCCGCATGAATAGTAAGTGCATTGAAACGTTGTAATTCGGCCATCTTCGTGATGATATTCATCCGGATATTCTCCTGACTCAACTGCTTCTGGCTTATGAGCATCAATTAGAGCACGGGATATATTCGCTTCTGCCTGCTCCGCAAGCATTTTCATGACGGGTATCGAAGAGATTGCTCCCCATAACTTTAAGCTAAAAAATAATTTTGCCACGTCCTGATTTTCCCTTTTAAATAAATCGATTAGCTCAGATTTTAGCAATAACCTAATTTTATCCCAATTTAAAGTAATCAAGATGATAATTAAATAAAATGATACGCTATTGATAGTGTAAATTCCTCATCCAGCCCACCACCCGCTCAAATTCCCGCGTATTATTCGTCACTAGAATGGCTCCGGCTGCAATGGCATGCCCAGCAATGACCGTGTCGTTTGGACCGATTGGTGTCCCGGCTGCGGCCAGTGTGGCATTAACCTCCATGGTGGCATCCACCGCAGCCCGGTCCCATGGCAGAACGGTATCAAGGCGGGCGCAGAACGCATCAACCAGCTCCCCGTGGCGTGGCGAGGCTTTCTTTCTGACAGCCCCGAACTGCATCTCGGCATAGGTGATGGTCGAGACCACGATACGATGGTTGCGCTGCGTTTAATCACTGTTTCCGGATGCTCACGCATGATGAGCGAGCAGATATCCTGTATTATCGGGATGGTGGCATGTTCCTGTGCACATTACTGTGCAAGGCTTTTCAGGCAGTATGCTCATGGACCTCGTCTGATGGCTGAAAAGTTTGTATCGCCTTACCGCATGGCAGGTAAATCAGAAAAGAATGATGCTGCCGATGCTCAGGCTATCTGTTAGTTAAAACCGAATGAATTAAGTTCCATTTTAAATTTATCGACCATTTTTTCAACTTCGGCCACAATTCCGTCAAGCACATCTTTTCTGTTCGGGTTAGAACTGAGTTCTAAATAGGCTTTATTTAAAGCATAACTAGACAGACTATTTCTAATATCTTCACCGAATCTACTGGTGTAACCATTGGTTAATACGATACTGGTATGTCGAGGGTTGAAAGGATGTTTGTAGTAGAGCTTTGTTAGCCGTTTTAGCTGCTTTTCATCCTTGATCACTCTCGCTTTGTTACCTGTAATGTTAAGTTCCCAGCCGACAAAACCAAGCAACGAGGAATTGAACTTAGCCACTTCCTCGGCTGCTTTTTCCATGTTCAGCCCAATGCTGTCGGCAGGGGTTATTGTAAGACCACAGAACTGCGAATGTAAGCCTATGATGCCTGTATATATTATTGATATTATGTGTTAAACCATCAATAACCATTTGATCAACACAAAACTCTACGCCTTTTCGGTATTCGTTATTAAATATATCAGCGACATAAGAGTCTAGGTAATGAACTTTCGATATGGCATCTTCAAAAAAAATTCATGTTCGAAGAAGTTGTATTTGTTTAGGTGGCTGTAAAGTTTCTTTGCGTCGTAGGTTTTGTTATTGTCGACATTAAGACCGAAAATAGCGATCAGCAGACTTACTTTTGGGGTGATATTGTTGCGCAACTGTTCTATGTAAGATCTCTTTTCATTATCAGCCGATGACGGCAGATAGAAGTCTTTATCTAAATAATTCAGCATTAAAATAATGTGGTTAACATACTTAATATAAGTAGGTTTTTTAGTTGTATGGTAATAAATGCCCTTGATGGTATTAATACCCAATTTGACATTGTACTGACTGTCATCCAGTAAGGTCTTGTTAACATCCTCAAGTAATTTATTGTGCTGTTCAAGTAATATACCGTACCATTCCTTAAAAGAGGCTTTTTTCATTTCAAGAAGTGAAGCCGCCGTCAGCCTAGTCGCCTCCATTGCAGCCTTTGCACTATGTCTTGCCTCGTAAGCGGCCCATGCAGTGGCTAAAAAGGCTAGCGACGTGGCGAGCGTACCTATAACCTCTACATTTTCCTTGACTGCATCCCAGAAAATAATCATCACTGTCCCAAGGATGGGGATTAACAAAACAGGCATATTATCAGTGTCTTTGGTTAATTTTGGAATTGAATTATACCTAATCGACCATGCCAATTCAGCTAGTTTAGGGGGTTATGGCCAACCATACAGTAAGAGGGATATTTCCCGATTCGTCGACAAGAACGTCTGTTAAATGCCAATTTTCGTTTAAAATGACACTATTTTGAGGGGATTTTGCAATGGCTATTATGTGTTGATATATCAGAAATTTACTTCGTTAGCGTACGTTTTCGTTCATTGGCCTTCGGGCCCCGATACCGGAAATCCGTACCAAGAAAGCCGTAGGCCAGATAGCCGATATCCGTCGGGACGGAAAACACTCCGTGCGCAAAGCTTATTTTTAATGAGACATGACAGGCAGCTTTGAGCGAAGAGTGAACATTGGCCTTAGATAATACCTGAACTGTTCACTGAAAATACTCTAAAAATGAATGGCTTGGTTAAGCGGGATGCTTACACTTTACTTCTGTATTCACTTATCTACTGCTTTTTGTACTTATACTGCTGTGTTGCCGCGGCTTAACGTACTTACAGTTGTGCAGGATCAAAAACCGGAGTGGCCAGACCTAGCTGACTCCCTCGGGCCCCCGGAGTACCGGGTTGTCAGCCCGACTGCGCTTACCGGCAGGCCGGTAAGCTCTGCCGAACCGCGCGAGCGCGTTTCGGGCATTGTTGTTAAGGTCTGTTGGCGAATAGATAAAATATTTAAATCAAGTAAAGATTTGTGACAGCAAGAAGCAGATTCCTGAAAACTTTCATGCCTGAGACGTTTTAAACGGTCCTGAGTGAATCTCAGGAGAGCAGCGGTGCGTTATCGTTCTTCCTGAGTTGTGCCTAGGAAAACGGGACGCTGGCAACGTCCCGCTTCTTCCGTCATACCTTAGGCAGCACCTTGATTTTGTCTTTCCCTTTTCTCGACCGCTTCTGCAATCAGCGGTGCCATAAGATAAAGACCGTCAAGTGTCAGTTTTCCTTCCTCATACATCTTTAACCACGTCCTACGTTGACGTAAAACCCGCTCGTCATCGCGCAAATGCAACCGTGTGATTGTTGTCTCTGCAATAGACTGAAAAGCGGGCGGAATATTCGCGGAAATTGCTACAAGCTGCAGTGAAGGTAACAAAATTTCATACCAACCATTTTCCACAAGGAAAGGATCCAGAACGTCAGGCGTTTTGTTTTTGCTGCTGTTTATCCACGAAGATAAATACCTGTAATTTGTCCATTCATAGGCCAGGCTTTCATTTTCATTAACTGAAATGAAATGGTCTACGGTTCCGACTGGTTCGTACATAGCGCAATACGCGCACAAATCCTTAGAAGCATCGGACAAATCGCCTTTGAAAGGTGACCAGAAATCCTTTGGACGGTTGTTGGCGGGGTTTCTTTGTGCTTTAGGATGTTTTTCAAGCCATTGCTGGCCTTTGACTCGACAATCCTGATCGAATTTTGCAGGTTCAACGAAAGCTGACTGATCTATTTTTTTCATTACGCCTCCGGTAATGCTCCTGGAACCTGCTTCGTGCTCACCAGCCATCTTGGCCAGAAGTCATCATGACCGGCTAAAACACGTTTTAACTCTTTATGAATATCTTCCTTCGACTTAAGCCCATCAGGAAGGGCGTCGGTATCTCCCCTCATCAATGCCTCAGCCGCTTCAATCGCTTTTTCAGCTTCGATAGATCTGGCCTGTTGAAGACCAAAAATATCCGAGACCAGCCAGTTAGCAATATCACCCTGCTTAGACCACGGCTCCACGCTTATTTTTGCTTCCCGGTTTTCCATTTTGATATTGAAAACTCTATCCAGATTCTCATCAAATGTCGGTTCTACAGAAGAAAGAACGAGAGGTGAATGCGTCGCGACGATAATTTGTACAGATACTTTTTTGCCTGTTAATGCCTCCATAACCTTCAGCAGAGCCGGTACGACTCGTCTCTGCCATTGTGGATGCAGATGGCATTCAATCTCATCGATAAGAAATATCACTTCTTTAGCTTTACTTCTTCCAGATCTTTCACTGGCAAGTAAGTGCTCTTTCCATGTCCAGACCAGTAAATATGCTAACGCGGTAATACGGCGCATGCCGGCTGAAGCATTAGATAAAGCAACTTCCTGCCCATATGGCATTAGTAAAGAAGGATACTCTTTGACATCGTATCCAGACCGGACAGGTTTGCCAGGCGTCAGCAGTTCAGTATCCGAAGGAGAAAGCACTTCCAGCACTTTAATCAGGTCAGTAAAGGCCGGATCAGAACGACTCTGCCATAAAACCCAGTCGCTGATTAACCCGTTGCAGAAAGATGTCCCATCTGCACCCCTAAGTCCATCCCAAACTTGTTTAGGGCTAAAGTCGAAAGAACGCTGACGTCCATTGCTCTCCTCATCGAGCCAGAAATTTCGACTGGGATCCCATACGCTAAAACTGCCATCTACTCCGGCATAAATCACCACGCCAGGGATGGCTGGTCTGCCCTTTTTAAGTGGCCACTGCCAGCTCTGATCTTCTCTTTTGAAAGTGATGGAATCTTTTACGTCACCGGAAGTTGTTTTGCTGTAACTGTATTTGATTGTTGGCTTTTTTACTGACGCATGAGGAACGGCAGCATTATTCCGTGCCCATGTACGTGTCAGCGAGGACCAAGCAATATCAAGAATAAAACTTTTGCCCAGACCGTTATCACCTGTGATGAAATTCAGCCTTGGCGAAAATTCAACCGGTCCAAAAGTCGTGGCGGGCCCGACCCCTTCAAGCATCAGATGTTTTAACATGACAAACCTCCTCGCAAAAACAGGATGTTACCATTTCTCACGAGGTAGCATATAGTTCAAATTTATTAATCATGTAGCTCTCTTCGCAAACGTTTATGTCTGGTCTAAGCGCGTAACCATGAAGGGAGGAGGCTACGCGACGCAATTCGTGGAGAGGTGGCATTCGTTAGAAGGGCAATTTTTTCTGTAGCATGGTCTCATTGACGAACACATGTAGCTTAACCATTTCCGCTCATGGCATGGAGCAGATCTGCAAACTGGTCAAGGTCTGCTTTGAGCGAGATGCAGACGCTGACCTTTCATATTTGTACGATTTACTCTCTGGCCTGATCTGACGTATGTATCATAGATACAGGAACTCATTAGCATGATCGGAGATTGCATATGCTGATATATAACGTTTTTGGACGGCATATTGGCGTTCAACGTAAGCATGATCGGTGGCTGGTATTTCGTGCTGAACTGACGGAGAGAAAGTTTTTTCGACTCTATGACATCGCTATTCCAGACGATATGCCTGAAGGCGAGATTGCCGGCTGGCTGGGTGACATTTTCCATGAAGCCGCAACCGATCGTTATCCAAATGTGGAACGTATTGAATAAGAATTTAATGGATAGCCTTACATTGTGCCCGGTCCAGGCACTAACCTGGCATGATGTCGCCAGCCATGGCCCAAAAAAAGCCCGCAATCCGCGGGCTTAGAGATAATTTAGAACCTGTTAGTACCAGACGTTTCCGGTTGGGAAATCATTCCCACTCAATCGTAGCCGGTGGCTTACCGCTGATGTCATACACCACGCGGGAAATACCATTCACTTCGTTGATGATGCGGTTAGACACGCGCCCTAAGAAGTCATACGGTAGGTGCGCCCAGTGCGCGGTCATGAAGTCGATGGTTTCCACCGCACGCAGGGAAACAACCCAGTCGTACTTACGGCCATCGCCCATGACGCCGACGGAGCGAACCGGCAGGAACACGGTGAACGCCTGGCTCACTTTGTTGTACAGGTCAGCTTTGTGCAGCTCTTCGATGAAGATAGCATCCGCGCGACGCAGCAGGTCGCAGTACTCTTTCTTCACTTCACCCAGCACGCGCACGCCCAGACCCGGACCCGGGAACGGGTGACGGTAGAGCATGTCGTACGGCAGACCCAGTTCCAGACCGATCTTACGCACTTCGTCTTTGAACAGCTCGCGCAGCGGTTCTACCAGACCCATCTTCATCTCTTTCGGCAGGCCGCCCACGTTGTGGTGAGATTTGATGACGTGTGCTTTACCGGTTGCGGAGGCCGCAGATTCGATCACGTCAGGGTAGATAGTGCCCTGCGCCAGCCACTTGACGTCTTCCAGCTTCAGCGCTTCTTCGTCGAACACTTCCACGAACACGCGGCCGATGATCTTACGTTTCGCTTCAGGATCGTTCTCGCCTTTCAGCGCGTCCAGGAAGCGCTGCTCGCCTTCAACGTGAATGATGTTCAGACCGAAGTGGTCGCCGAACATGTCCATGACCTGCTGGGCTTCATTCAGACGCAGCAGACCGTTGTCCACGAACACGCAGGTCAGGTTTTTGCCGATGGCGCGGTGCAGCAGCATCGCGGTCACGGAGGAGTCCACGCCGCCGGAGAGGCCGAGGATCACTTTGTCATTGCCAACCTGCTGGCGAATACGCTCAACGGCGTCGTCGATGATTTTTGCCGGGGTCCACAGGGCTTCACACTGGCAGATGTCACGCACGAAGCGCTCCAGCATGCGCATACCCTGACGGGTGTGGGTCACTTCCGGGTGGAACTGCACGCCGTAGAAGCGTTTTTCTTCATTCGCCATGATGGCGAACGGGCAGCTTTCGGTGCTGGCAACGGTCACGAAGTCAGACGGGATGGCGGTAACTTTATCACCGTGGCTCATCCACACGTCCAGCAGCGGTTTGCCGTCTGCGGTCAGGGAATCTTCGATACCGCGCACCAGCGCGCTGTCGGTGACGACTTCTACCTGTGCGTAGCCAAACTCGCGCTCGTTGGAGCCTTCTACGTGGCCGCCCAGCTGCATTGCCATGGTCTGCATACCGTAGCACACGCCGAATACCGGCACGCCAGCTTCGAACACGTACTGCGGCGCGCGCGGGCTGTTCTCTTCGGTGGTGCTTTCCGGGCCGCCGGACAGGATGATGCCGCTTGGATTGAATTCGCGAATCTGTGCTTCCGTGACATCCCACGCCCACAGCTCACAGTAAACGCCCAGTTCACGTACGCGACGCGCCACCAGCTGAGTGTACTGCGAACCGAAGTCCAGGATGAGAATGCGATGTTTATGAATGTTTTCCGTCATTGACGCTAATTCCGAGGCAAGTGAAACAGATTAAATAAATCGCCCGACACAAGGTCGGGCGAAGAAAATCAGGAGCCCAGACGATAGTTCGGGGACTCTTTGGTGATCGTCACGTCGTGAACGTGGCTCTCCTGGATACCCGCACCGCTGATGCGTACGAATTCCGCTTTAGTACGCAGCAGGTCAATGGTACCACAGCCGGTCAGACCCATACAGGAGCGCAGGCCGCCCATCTGCTGGTGGATGATCTCTTTCAGGCGGCCTTTATAGGCAACGCGACCTTCGATACCTTCCGGCACCAGTTTGTCTGCGGCGTTATCGGTCTGGAAGTAACGGTCAGAGGAACCTTTAGACATCGCGCCCAGGGAGCCCATACCGCGATAAGATTTGTAAGAACGACCCTGGAAGAGTTCGATTTCACCCGGGGATTCTTCGGTACCGGCCAGCATGGAGCCAACCATTACGGCAGCGGCGCCCGCGGCGATCGCTTTGGCGATGTCGCCAGAGAAGCGGATGCCGCCGTCAGCGATAACCGGAATACCGGTGCCTTCCAGCGCTTCAACCGCGTCAGACACGGCGGTGATCTGTGGAACGCCCACGCCGGTCACGATACGCGTGGTACAGATAGAGCCAGGGCCGATACCCACTTTCACCGCGCTGCAGCCGGCGTCAGCCAGCGCGCGAGCGCCTGCGCCAGTGGCTACGTTGCCGCCGATGATCTGCAGATCGGGGTATTTGGCACGGGTATCACGAATACGTTGCAGAACGCCTTCGGAGTGGCCGTGAGAGGAGTCAATCAGCAGGACGTCAACGCCCGCAGCAACCAGCGCGTCAACGCGCTCTTCGTTACCGGCACCTGCGCCAACCGCAGCGCCAACGCGCAGGCGGCCATGCTCGTCTTTACAGGCGTTAGGCTTACGTTCTGCTTTCTGGAAGTCTTTAACGGTGATCATGCCGCGCAGGTGGAAGCTGCTGTCAACAACCAGCGCTTTTTCAACGCGTTTTTCGTGCATTTTTGCCAGCACCACGTCGCGGGTTTCGCCTTCGCGAACGGTAACCAGACGCTCTTTTGGCGTCATGTACACGCTGACAGGCTGGTTCAGGTCAGTCACGAAACGCACGTCACGACCGGTGATGATACCGACCAGTTCGTTCTCTTCGGTCACAACCGGGTAACCGGCGAAGCCGTTACGTTCGGTCAGGGCCTTCACTTCGTGCAGCGTGGTGGTTGGCAGAACGGTCTGTGGGTCAGACACGATGCCGGATTCATGTTTCTTCACCAGGCGAACTTCTTCCGCCTGACGTTCGATGGACATGTTTTTGTGGATAAAGCCAATGCCACCTTCCTGTGCCAGGGCGATAGCCAGGCGCGCTTCAGTCACGGTGTCCATTGCCGCAGAGAGCATAGGAATGTTCAGGCGAATGGTTTTCGTCAACTGCGTGCTGAGATCGGCAGTATTCGGCAGAACGGTGGAGTGAGCGGGAACGAGGAGGACGTCGTCAAACGTCAGTGCTTCTTTAGCGATACGTAGCATGGGCAATATCTCTGACCTGGGTGGTTAAATATTGCCGTGGCATTATACAGAGCGTAACCGATTGCATCCACACTTTTTTAAAAAAAATGCTTGCGATTGCCTCTCAGCAGGTTACTATCGACTGAATAACTTGCTGATTTAGAATTTGATCCCGCTCACATGTTATCCTCTCAATCCCCCTCAATTTATACCGTCAGCCGCCTTAATCAGACGGTGCGTTTGCTGCTTGAGCAGGAAATGGGGCAGGTCTGGATCAGCGGTGAGATCTCTAACTTCACGCAGCCGTCCTCCGGACACTGGTACTTTACCTTAAAAGACGACACCGCCCAGGTGCGCTGCGCGATGTTCCGCAACAGCAACCGCCGCGTGACGTTCCGTCCTCAGCACGGCCAGCAGGTTCTGGTTCGCGCCAATATCACCCTGTATGAGCCGCGCGGTGACTATCAGATTATCGTCGAGAGCATGCAGCCTGCGGGCGAAGGCCTGCTGCAGCAGAAGTATGAACAGTTAAAAGCCAGGCTCTCTGCCGAGGGGCTGTTCGACCAGCAGTTCAAAAAACCGCTGCCCTCCCCCGCCCACTGCGTTGGGGTCATCACCTCGAAAACCGGTGCGGCACTGCACGATATTTTGCACGTGCTGAAGCGTCGCGACCCTTCCCTGCCCGTCATCATCTACCCGACAGCCGTTCAGGGTGACGATGCGCCAGGCCAGATAGTTCGCGCCATTGAGCTGGCGAACGCCCGTCAGGAGTGCGACGTGCTCATCGTCGGGCGCGGCGGCGGCTCGTTGGAAGACCTGTGGAGCTTTAACGACGAGCGCGTGGCGCGGGCAATCTTTGCAAGCCTTATCCCCGTGGTGAGCGCCGTCGGCCACGAAACGGACGTAACGATAGCCGATTTTGTCGCGGATCTGCGGGCGCCTACGCCGTCCGCGGCGGCGGAAGTGGTCAGCCGCAACCAGCTGGAGCTGCTGCGTCAGATTCAGAACGGCCAGCAGCGCCTTGAGATGGCGATGGACTACTTCCTTGCCAACCGTACCCGTCGCTTTACCCAGCTTCATCACCGACTTCAGCAGCAGCACCCGCAGCTGCGTCTGGCGCGTCAGCAGACCGTGCTGGAGCGCCTGCGTCAGCGCATGAACGTTGCGGTGGACGCGCAGCTTAAGCGCGCGGTGTCGCGCCAGCAGCGCGTAACGCAGCGCCTGAACCAGCAGAACCCGCAGCCAAAAATTTATCGCGCGCAAACGCGTATTCAGCAGCTGGAGTATCGTCTGGCGGAGACTATCCGCGCCCGACTGAGCACCACCCGCGAACGTTTCGGCAATGCGGTGACCCATCTTGAAGCGGTCAGCCCCCTCTCCACGCTGGCGCGCGGCTACAGCGTGACGACGGCGACGGACGGCAAAGTGCTGAAGCAAACCAAACAGGTGCATACCGGCGATGTGCTGACGACGCGTCTGTCAGACGGCTGGGTAGAAAGCGAAGTGAAATCAATTAAACCGGTGAAAAAGACGCGTCAGCGTAAAACCGGATAATTCTTCGCCGGTTACTTACTATACTGCTGCTATTCCCTTTTTTAATAAGGAGAGCAGCATGCCCCATCTTCATAGCGTTATTCCCCCTTATATTCTTCGTCGTATTATCGAAAGCGGTTCCGAGCCGCAGCAGCGCTGTGCCCGTCAGACCTTAACCCACGTCCAGACGCTGATGGCCCACATGCCCGGCAAACCCGCCGCGCCGCACGTGAATAAAGCCGGACAGCTGGAGCGCGATATTTATGACGCGAAGCAGACCCAGGAGCTGCCGGGTACGCAGGTGCGTTACGAGGGTCAGCCATCCAACGGCGATGTGGCGGTGGATGAAGCCTACGATTATTTGGGTATTACCCATGATTTCTTCTGGAAAGAATATCAGCGTGATTCGCTCGATAATAAAGGGCTTATTTTGACCGGCACCGTGCATTATGGTCGGGAATATCAGAACGCCTTCTGGAACGGTCAGCAGATGGTATTCGGCGACGGCGACGGGGAAATATTTAACCGCTTTACCATCGCCATCGACGTGGTGGCGCACGAGCTCAGCCACGGCGTGACCGAGACCGAAGCCGGGCTAATCTATTTTGAACAGTCGGGCGCGCTGAACGAGTCTCTGTCGGACGTGTTTGGCTCGCTGGTCAAACAGTACCATCTGAAGCAAACCGCCGATAAAGCTGACTGGCTCATTGGTGAAGGGCTGCTGGCGAAAGGGATCAACGGCAAAGGGCTGCGCTCAATGTCTGAACCCGGCACCGCCTATGACGATCCTCTGCTCGGCAAAGACCCGCAGCCTGCCCACATGAAAGATTTCATTAAAACGCGCGAGGACAACGGCGGCGTGCATCTGAACTCCGGCATCCCCAACCGGGCATTTTACCTGGCCGCGACGGCGATCGGCGGCTACGCCTGGGAAAAAGCGGGTTATGCCTGGTACGACACGGTTTGCGATCGCAAACTGGCGCAGGATGCGGATTTTGAGGCCTTCGCAAAACTGACGATCGCGCACGGAGAGAAACGCTCCGGCGGCGACGCTGGAGCGGCCATTAAACAAGCCTGGGAACAGGTGGGAGTGCTGTAAATGCAGGTTCCGGAACTGACGGATGACGCCGTGGTTGAGCTGGCCCGGGAAGGCGGCGTCGCTTTTATTCCCAAGCTGAGCGGGCAGCGCACCATCGCGCTTTCGTCGCTCAATGAGGCCCAGCGCCAGCGGCTGGTGAGCATCCTGGAGCAGGCTTTTCCACGCGGCCAGCCGCCCGGGCAAGCCTCTTCACCCGGCAGCGGCGACCAGCGCTATTTCCGCATCCAGATTATCTGGACCGGACAAAATCAGGCGCACTACGCCGATATCATCGTGCTGGTGCCCGAGCAGGAAGCGCCCGAGTCGCTGGTCGAGCTGTGGAAGAAAGGCGAAGGCTGCGTGTGTGATTAACGTTCGGCCCGAACAAACTCCACGCGTTTTTTAGAGATAAGACCGTGGCCGTTCTGGCAGAAATAGTCCACCGCCCCGCAGGCTTTTAATACCTGGAGCGGCTGATGGCACTCCGGGCAGCGGGCTTCGAGCGCAATATCCTTGTTACAGCTCTCGCAGTGCACTACCCCATTCTGAGGCTCAAGCGGTGCCTGGCAATCCGGGCAGGTAATCGTCATGGTGACTCCTTTAAAGCGTTCAGGTCTGCAATAATTTTACCACGTTGCGTTCAGTGCGGGCCACGCAGCTGCTGCTGTAACGTTAGAAGTAGCGTCACTTCATCTATCCTGCGGCGCGTCGTGCGGCTCACCTCGTGCGGATCCCGTTCAAACAGGCTGTTGGCGCCCAGGATATGCTCTGCAAGACAGCGCTCGTAGATCGTGCCGGGAATGTTCCAGCGTTGGCGCGTGTCGCCATTCATCAGCTCCAGCACATCTTCAGCGCCGCGCCGGTCGTAACTGATGGTCCGCCCGTCGCGCAAATAGAGCCGTAAGCCTTTTTGCCCGCCCGCAGGTCCCGCGTATTTGTTAAGCCAGATATCCACCGGCACGCCGCTGATGCTTCCCTGAAGATGCGCCTCGCCTTCCGCCGTGGTCAGGTCGCCTTTTGCAATATTGCGCCCCAGGCGATCTTTAGCCGTGACGACCCGCAGCGTCATCTCATCATTCCCGCCCAGATAGCGCACCGTTTCGCGCAGCATCGCCAGCACGTGCGTACCGATATCCAGAATCACGCCATCAGGGTGGCGAAGCGTACGCGCGTCCGGCTCACCCGTGGCAAAGTTAAGCGCGACGGGTTCTCCGGCGGCGTTATATCCGCTCGGCTCCTGCAAAAAACCGTCGATTTTGACGATGTCAGAGATGCTGCCAACCAGCGACCGCTTCACCGTTTCGATACGCGCCATCCAGTGATCGAGCGCCAGCACGCGGGAGGCGACGTCGGGGTCCGCCAGCAGCGCGTTGAGCTTTTCTGTTTGGGGAAGCGTGGCGACAATCGGTTTTTCAACCACGATGCGGGAAACCGATGAGGCGAGAGCGTGTTCAAGCACCTCAAGATGGTGCAGCGACGCCGTGGTAATAAACAGGGTATCAAGCGGTTGGGAGAGGAGTTCAGCCAGTGTGGCACAGCGCGTTACGCCCTCGGGCTGTTTTACGGGCTGGATATCAAAGCCTAAACAGCGAGGGAGATTATCAAAGCGTTTTCGTATTGCGGGCAGGTAAGCTGTTTCAACGACTGCGCCAAGACCAACAAACCCTAACAGCATGTTCTTACCTCGTCGAATAAATTGCCGGGGCATAACGCCGCCCCGGCAAGCTCGAGGTTTAAGAGGCGTTAGCTGCCGGTTTAGTCTGCGCATTTTCCAGCATGCGGCGCACCGGAACAATGAGGACGATCAGTACCGCAGCGCAAATCAGCAGCGCGACGGAGCAGCGGGCAAAGAGATCCGGCAGCATATCCAGCTGATCGGCCTTCACGTGGCCGCCAATCAGGCCCGCCGCCAGGTTACCCAGCGCGCTGGCGCAGAACCACAGCCCCATCATCTGGCCGCGCATTCTTTCCGGCGCAAGCAGCGTCATGGTCGCCAGGCCAATCGGGCTCAGGCACAGTTCGCCAAGCGTCAGCATCAGGATGCTGCCCACCAGCCAGAACGGCGACACGCCCGCCCCACCGCTGCTCAGCACGTTCTGTGCCGCCAGCATCATCAGGCCAAAGCCCGCCGCCGCGCACAGAATACCAATAACAAACTTGGTGATGCTGCTCGGGCGAATGTTTTTGCTCGCCAGCTTCGGCCATGCCCAGCTAAACACCGGTGCCAGCAGGATGATGAACAGGGCGTTGATTGACTGGAACCACACCGCCGGGATTTCAAAATCACCAATCATGCGGTTAGTGTAGTCGTTGGCAAACAGGTTGAACGAGGTTGGCTTTTGTTCGAACGCGGACCAGAAGAACGCCGCGGAAATCAGCAGAATAAAGCAGACCAGCAGCCTGGCGCGCTCTTTACGGTTCAGCCCCGCAAAAACAAACAGATAAATGAAGTAGAGGGCAACAGACGCCGCAATCACGTAGACCAGCACGCTGGCTACCGCGACCGGGTTAATCACAATCATGCCCTGCGCAATCAGCGTCACGATCGTTGCCACGCCTGCCGCCAGCGCCAGCAGCCAAACGCCCACGCCGTTACGCTTCACCACCGGGCTGTTCCAGGTAGAGTCGAGGCCGACTTCGCCGTCATAGCGTTTCATTGCCGGAACGGCAAACGCGCGGAAGATAATCAGCGCCACCAGCATCCCGATGCCGCCAATACCAAAGCCCCAGTGCCAGCCGTGGGTTTTGATCAGCCAGCCGGAAATCAACGGCGCGATAAACGAGCCCATGTTGATGCCCATATAGAACAGCGAGAAACCGCCGTCACGGCGCGCGTCGCCTTTTTTATACAGGGTGCCGACCATCACCGAGATACAGGTCTTAAACAGCCCGGAGCCAAGCACGATGAACATCAGGCCTATAAAGAACAGGTTGTTCCCCATCACTGCGGAGAGCGCGATCGACAGGTGTCCGAGCGCAATCAGGATCGAACCGTACCAGACGGCTCTCTGCTGACCGAGCCAGTTATCGGCCAGCCAGCCGCCCGGCAGCGCGGCCAGGTACATGGTACCGGCAAAGATACCGACAATCGCCGAGGCGTTTTCACGCGCCAGGCCCATCCCGCCGTCATAGACGGTGGCGGCCATAAACAGGATCAGTAACGGACGGATGCCGTAAAACGAGAAACGCTCCCACATCTCGGTGAAGAACAGGGAACCGAGCGGATACGGATGGCCGAAGAACGTTCGGCTCTCTTTTTGATTAACAGTGGATTGCATAATTCTCCCGAAAGGTATGTGTCGTGCTTGTAAACACCAGCAGGTACGCCGGCCAGTTACGTATCTGGCCGATTTTTTACATGCGGCGAAAAATTAGTTAACCATTTGATAACCAGGCGCTAGTTTTGTCTAGTACCGGACCCTGGACTTTAAGATGAAAACTCGACGATTGTCTACTTTTCTGGATTTAAAGATGGTTAGGAGTGAATAGTGATTGACTTCACACCGGGTTAGCCATTGCTGTGAAAGCGCGAAAAAAAACCGCGACAGAGGCGGGTTATAGCGGGCTCAGCTAAGGTTTTTGCTTTGCTTAATGTGAAAGAATATTAAAGGCAAAAATTATTGTTTTATAAATCTTTTTCAATACAGATCAATCAATGTGTACACACTTGGGTACATCATTTTCATTGGTACCCATAAAGAGAATTAATTTTCACACTTAAAACTATCGACCGATTCCACCAGCCAAGACGAAGGATCCTGGCTGGTGTTTTGTTGCGGTAAGTATCTCCGATGTTACCAGCGAAGTTCTGACGTTGGCATGAAGGTTACAGACCTCACGCTATCCGCTACGTCATAACTAATCTGCATGCTCGTAGGATTTACATACCCTTTTGCCTCATAAAGATCCGTCCATCCAAAAGAACGCTTCATAATCACCTTAGGAGGAGTGCTTCTTAATGGCTCACCAATATTTTCATGTACCCATTTCCGGTTCATCTTTTTAGCTAATGGCTCAGGCAGATTGTTTGGAAACACCCAATCGGCTTTGTCATCGTCCTGAATGGTTAAAGTCAGTGCCTTCAAAATCCGTCCTTCTCGCCAAAAAGATAAAAATACCCCTTCTTTGGACATATCGAGACTTAGAACTGGAGAGCCGGACGCACCTTTAGGAGGTGACTTGTATATGATTAATTCAGAATCAAGCAGCTCTTTGTAACTTTTCCCTAACCCCTCAATTAGTGCATTAACGTTTATTGTCATTTGTATAATCCCTGTTCACTGTTCAGTCTGTGCATTTTCGCCCTCGCCGCCTCAATTTGACTTTCTGTTGCTCCATTTGCTTTTAGCGCTGGTTCGATAGCATCCAGGTTGCGATCAAGCGCCGCGCGCAAGTTTCTTGAATCGAGATCGATTTGTGCCGGAGTATTACGGCCTCCATACGTTTCACTAATTTTTTGATGCACTTCTTTAGGAATTACTATTGCTGCCACATCATCAGCTAATTTACTGATATCTTTTGGATCAACATCAGGATAAAGCGCCGTTAAATATGCTTCAACCGCCGCTCTTGACGGCATATGATCCGCCTCATAAATCCCCTGCCGCGAACGGCGTTTAAAGTCACTGTATAGCTCGACTTCCAGAAACTCCACCGGTGGTTTGCTCAGGTAAATATAAATCGGCGGCAGGTCAGGGAACGGCAGGATCAGAATGTAATCCGCAAAACTCTTCTCCTCCGGTGCCGGGCTGGTGGTCGCCGTTATGCTGGTGTTATCAGGCAGCGGGTCAACAACCACCGGGTTCGGCAGCACCGGCCGCGCCTGGTTGCCGGTATTCCACGGCGTTTTCTCGTCTGTCCGGTCAGGCGTCCACACGATGGTTATGTGCGGTTCTTCCTCCGTGGTGAACGTGTACGCCTGCGCCCTGCTGTCGTACTCCATTTTTCTGACGCGCACACTGTCCCGGCCAGGTGGCGTGTGCCAGCCGTGCGGCACCGGGTTCCCCCTGCTGTCGTTCTCCCACGTATAGCGAACACGGCTTGGGGCGTCACGCATCTGCGCCAGGCGCATACGGTCGATAAAGTCCTGTTCGCCGTCGTTCAGCCTGCCGGGCATCATTCCCACCAGCAGCCCGGCCACGGGGGCGCCCGCTCCGGTGGCGGCCACCTCACCCAGCCCGGCAGCGCCACGCACCGCCCAGGTGCCGTAGGTCAGCGCCCTGCCGCTTATCAGCTCCAGCAGGCTTGCACCTGCCGTGGCCGTCTGCGCGCGTGCAGCAGCAGAAGCGGCAGCAACGGCCGCCTGATAATCCATTTCCTCATGGTTGCCGTTCCACCAGCGATAAAGGGCGCTGCGCTTTTTCGGTTTGGGGATGTCCTCTGGCTTTTTCTTTTTTGCGGTCTGTGCGTGCTGCGGGGCGTCTGAATCGGTTGCCGGGTCGCTGGCGGGCATGGCCTGAAAAAATGCCATATCAGCAAAATGGGTGTGGGGTTCACGCTGGTCACCGGCATCATTGCACCCATTACCGCGCAGGCAGGACTTCGCAAATACGCGGTTGCGCTCCCTTTCCTCCTCTCTGCGTTTTTCCTCCCTCTCCTGCTCTGCCCTGCGTTCGGCCATCATAGCGGCGTGCTTTTCCCTGGCAATTTGTTCCGGTGATGGTCCACTACCCAACCATTCGCCAATGGGAGCGATTATAAAATTTGTTCCCGGAGGACAGTCGCACCTGACTTCTGATCCATCAACTGCGGCGGCAATCCCGTGGAGTATCACGCTTGGCTCACCATCGAGAATAGTTCCGGGTTTCCCGCAGTTTTTACATGGCGTAGTTTTATCACCAACACGAACAACTACGCGCCCATATTCAGTGCAGTTCGGGAGTGAACCAATACAGGTAGCACCGGTTGAGGTTTTATCTCCAGTCAGGGCCATTCCTCGGCCCATAAGGTCCGTTCGGTATCCCATGCGTTACGCTCCCGTAACTGTCAGAAAATCCGCCCCGGATACAGTCCCTTCACGCGTGACCAGGTATGTATGGCCTTGTGGGGTACTGATAATTTCGTCGCCGTTATCAAGCACGCTGCCCACCAGCGCAACGCCAACCCCCTTCCACATGCTGGCCTTTCCGGCGCTGGTGACTATGGCTGCCGTGCTGCCGTCAGGATAGGTAACGATATCCCCGGTGGTGGCTATACTGACGTAGCGGCCATTGTCCAGCAGCAGTTTTGATTCACGTTCCACCGGGGCAACAATCCCCCCACGGCGGGTGATGCTCCCTTCCGTTGCTATTCGCCAGATAGCTTTCACAGGATGTTTCCGTTCCAGTTCCCTTCCCTCTACGATTATCGCGCGTGCTCCATCGTCCATTGCGGCAATTTCTTCCGCTGTAAATGGCGACGCTTCAAGCCCTGCTAATATTTCTGGCGTTAATTTATTGGTATATTGCTTATTCATGTAAATCCCCTTTAATTCCATTTAATTAAAAATTCAAATAATTCTACTACGGATAAGGGTTTATCATTTTTATTCAGCATTTTTGGTTCATATCGAATAATCAAATAATTTCCTGACAATAAATAATTACCGTGAATATTGATATGTGATTTCCAACGGTAATTGAATTACCCTTTACGCTATTAAGTATCCTCTTGCAGTGATTGCGGCGTACCGCTGCCGCAGCGCGCCTCCACCGCGTCTTTCGTTATAACCACGAAATAAAAATAGCTCCTGTTTTAACGGGCTAACTTAAATTAAGGGATTTCTTTCTGCCCGATTGCCATCGGAACATATTCATTTACAAGCACGTTGAATTAGCGGCGGCCCCATTTGGCGATGAGTTAGCGATGGCATAACTTAACGGCCATCTCGCAGCACAATAGTACCGGCCCCTGACCGTCAGCCAGGGCGTGCAGTTCATTCCATACATGCCGGACATGCAACTCCCGAAACCATCGAAGATGGCCGCGATTCGTTATGCTATCTCAGACAAAAAAACCCGCATGGTTAGCGGGTTTCGGTAATGCATCAAACTTGGTGCGGCCTGATGAAAGTTATTTGCTTTTCTTAATGTGCTTAATCAAGCGCTTACGCTTACGCATCTGGTTTGGCGTCAGGGTGTTGCGCTTGTTGGCAAACGGGTTTTCCCCTTCCTTGAACTGGATACGGATAGGCGTGCCCATCACGTCCAGCGATTTACGGAAGTAGTTCATCAGATAGCGCTTGTAGGAATCCGGCAGGTCTTTTACCTGGTTGCCGTGGATCACCACGATTGGCGGGTTATAACCACCGGCGTGGGCATATTTCAGCTTCACGCGACGGCCACGCACCAGCGGCGGCTGATGGTCTTCTGCAGCCATATTCATGATGCGCGTCAGCATCGCGGTGCTCTGACGACGGGTGGAGCTGTCGTACGCTTCACGTACGGATTCAAACAGGTTACCGACGCCGCTGCCGTGCAACGCAGAGATAAAGTGCACGCGGGCAAAGTCGATAAAGCCCAGACGGAAGTCGAGGGTCTCTTTCACCTGCTCGCGCACTTCATTGCTCAGGCCATCCCACTTGTTGACCACGATAACCAGTGAGCGCCCACTATTGAGGATAAAGCCGAGCAGAGAGAGGTCCTGATCGGAGATACCTTCACGCGCGTCGATGACCAGCAGCACAACGTTGGCATCTTCGATCGCCTGCAGGGTTTTGATAACGGAGAATTTTTCCACCACATCGGTGATTTTCCCGCGCTTACGCACCCCGGCGGTGTCGATGAGAACATACTCGCGTTCATCGCGCTGCATAGGAATGTAGATACTGTCACGGGTGGTGCCCGGCATGTCGTAAACGACCACGCGCTCTTCACCCAGAATACGGTTAGTAAGCGTAGACTTACCTACGTTTGGACGACCCACGATAGCCAGCTTGATCGGCAGATCCTGCGGGTTGAAGTCGTCTTCAGGCTCTTCTTCGCCCTCTTCTCCGTCTTCGAACTGCGCCCAGTATTCAGCGTCTTCGTCTACTTCTTCCGGCGGGTTCACTTCGTCAACCCACGGCAGCAGAACGGTTTCCAGCAGGCTGGTGACGCCGCGGCCATGCGATGCCGCAATCGGGTAGATTTCACCCAGGCCGAGAGACCAGAAATCCGCGACGGCCTGATCGGCATCGATACCGTCAGTTTTGTTCGCCACCAGGAAGGTCGGCTTTTCGCGTGAACGCAGGTGTTTGGCAATAGCGGAGTCCGCCGGCATCAGGCCAGCGCGCGCATCCACCATAAACAGCACCACATCCGCTTCTTCAATCGCCAGCAGCGACTGTTCCGCCATGCGGGTTTCAACGCCGTCTTCTGTGCCGTCAATACCACCGGTATCAATACAGATGAACTCGCGTCCTTCCACCTCTGCACGACCGTACTTACGGTCACGCGTCAGCCCCGGGAAATCCGCAACCAGCGCATCACGGGTGCGTGTTAAACGGTTAAAAAGAGTGGATTTTCCAACGTTAGGGCGCCCGACAAGCGCGACCACAGGTACCATGTTTGAAGCCTCATAAAATTCAAAATAACGTCGCTTTTGCGGCGTTTTTAAAAATGTCAAAACGGCTCCTGAGTGAACAGGAGCCGTTTAGTATACTACAACCGCCGGGTAATTAACGCGTGATCGCGTACAGCGTGCCGTCTTTTGCCTGAATCAGCAGTTTGCCGTCGGCCACAACCGGATCGGTCAGGAAACCAGAGCTGTCGACTTTTTGCTGTGCAACAAAGCGGCCGTTATCCGGATCGATCCAGTGCATATACCCTTCGCTGTCACCGACTACCAGGCTACCGTTGTACAGCGCTGGTGAAGTCAGCAGACGGTGCAGCAGATCGCTTTGCGTCCACAGCGTCACGCCGCCTTCGGTGCTCAGCGCCAGCAGACGGTCGTTCTGGTCAACCATATAGATGCGGTTACCTTCAACGACGAAATCGTTCACAGAACCCAGCTCACGTTTCCACATGATCTGGCCGCTGCGCAGATCCAGCGCGGTCAGGTTGCCGTTATAGGCCAGCGTGTAAACCACACCGTTAACGATGACCGGCGTTGTGTCTACGTCGCTCAGACGATCAATTTCCGTTGAGCCAGTGGCCTGAGAGATACGCTGCTGCCAGATCATCTGGCCCTGCTGCATCAGCACTGCGCTCACGCGACCGTTGTCGCCGCCCACAATGGCAGCACCAAATGCGGTAGCCGGCGCGGATTCGCCGCGCAGAGAGAGCGCAGGCATATCCAGGTTAACGGTCCATTTCACCAGACCGTCCGCTTCGTTCAGCGCCTGCAGCTGGCCGTTGCTGGTATGAATCAGCACCAGGCCGTCGCTCACCACCGGACGAGACAGGGATTCACCCGCCACGGTTGTTTGCCAGGCAATGGAGCCGTCGCTGCTGTTCAGCGCATAAACCTGCGCTTTTTCGCTGCCCACGTAAACATGACCACCGGCGACGGTCAGACCGCCAGACAGCAGTGCAGGTTTACGGGAGAACCAGCCGTCTTTTTCCGCCAGGTTAACGGACCAGACTTCTTTCCCGTCATCGGCGTTCACCGCTTTCACGGTACCTTTACGGTCAGCGGCATAAACAACGCTGTCTGCATACGCCGGATGAAGGTTGGAATAGAAATCACCAATCCCATTGCCCACGGAGACATCCCACGCGGTGGATGGGGTAAACTGGTTTTCAACCGTCGGCAGTGGGGACATTTTCACAACGTCTTCTTCGCCACTGAACAGTGAACAACCACTCAATAACGTAACAGAAAGCAGTCCTGGCAGAAGTAATTTACGCAATTGCATCGGGTCCCTCTCAGACGGACAAATTATTTATTTTCATCTGCATCATTTCGCTCAGCGCAGGTGAGGCATTGCTCTCTACGCCAGCTTGCCACGCTTTACGCGCGCCCGCTTTGTCACCTTTGCTCAGCAGTGCTTCACCGCGCAGATCGGCAACGATGGCAGCAAAACCTTCGCCTTTGATGGTATCGAGCGTTTTCAGCGCATCGTCAACTTTCTTCTGCTGAACCTGAATACGAGCCAGGCGCAGATTGATCACCGCTTTCAGGTTCTCATCGCTGGCCGCAGCAAGGCCCTGAGAGAGCTGAGCAGCGGCTTTATCCAGTTCGTTCTTATCAACGTACTGCTGAGCCACTTCCAGCGCAGCCAGTGCACCGTAGGTGTTTTTGTTGTCAGCCGCAAATTTTTCTGCCGCAGCCAGCGTTTGCGGCTGATCGGCACGAATTGCGCTAACGGTAGTTTCATAGGACAGTGACGCGCCGCGCGCGGAATCCGCCTGATGACTGTTCCAGTAACGCCAGCCCATCAGCGCACCGACACCTAAAATAACCCCAACAACCAGCGCTTTGCCGTTTTCAACAAAGAAGCGTTTAATCGCGTCGACCTGATCGTGTTCGTTCTCGTAAATTTCCACGCAGTCCTTCTCCTTAGCCCAATAGAGTGCGCAAGTGCGCCGCAACGCCGTCCTGCGTTACCGTTGTCTGCTCACCAGAGCGCAGGTCCTTCACCACCACTTCGCCGTTAGCCACTTCGGACTCGCCCAGCACCAGTGCAATACTTGCGCCCCACTTATCGGCACGAGCAAACTGTTTTTTGAAGTTGCCGCCGCCATGGTTGGTCATCAGCTTAACGCCCGGCAGCGCATCGCGCACGCGTTCGGCAAGCTGCATCGCCGCAGACTGCGTTTCCGCGCCTGAGGCCACCAGGTATATATCGACAACGGATTCTGCTTTAAATTCCGGATTAACTGCCTGAACCAGCAAAACAAGTCGCTCAAGGCCCATTGCGAAGCCAACAGCAGGCGCAGCGCGACCGCCAAGTTGCTCAACCAGACCGTCATAACGGCCGCCCGCACATACGGTACCCTGAGAGCCGAGGCTGGAGGTCACCCACTCAAACACGGTACGGTTGTAGTAGTCCAGACCGCGCACCAGGCGCTGGTTCACGGTATAAGCGATACCTGCCGCTTCAAGCAGCTTGCAGAGGCCAGCGAAGTGTTCGCGAGATTCTTCATCCAGGTAGTCACCCAGCGCAGGCGCATCGTTCAGCAGTGCCTGAACGTCCGCGTTTTTGGAATCCAGTACGCGCAGCGGGTTACTGTACATACGACGTTTGCAGTCTTCGTCCAGCTTCTCTTTATGCTGTTCCAGGAACGCAACCAGCGCATCGCGGTAATTAGCGCGTGCTTCCAGAGAACCAATAGAGTTCAGCTCAAGGGAAACGTGATCGGCGATACCGAGGGCGCGCCACCAGCGGGCGGTCAGCATAATCAGTTCAGCGTCGATGTCCGGGCCCTGCAGGCCAAAGACTTCCACACCCAGCTGATTGAACTGGCGATAACGCCCTTTCTGAGGACGTTCGTGGCGGAACATCGGGCCGATATACCACAGGCGCTGCTCCTGATTGTACAGAAGACCATGTTCGATGCCGGCGCGTACGCAGCCCGCCGTACCTTCCGGACGCAGGGTCAGGCTGTCGCCGTTGCGGTCCTCAAAGGTGTACATCTCTTTTTCAACCACGTCGGTGACTTCACCAATCGCGCGTTTGAATAACGGGGTCTGCTCTACAATCGGCAAACGGATTTCGCTGTAACCGTAGCTGCCGAGCACCTGCTTCAGCGTGCCTTCAATGCGCTGCCAGATGGCGGTTTCGCCAGGCAGATAATCGTTCATGCCGCGGATGGCTTGAATGTTTTTTGCCACGTTTATTCTCTTTCTATATACAAAAAAAACCCAAAGAATGGGTTCAATCATACATGGGAAGCGGCACGCTTCCCATCACGTTATTTTTCAACCTGCTGAACGCTGATACGCTGTGTTTCGTCCATCATGGCGGCTTTGGCGCGGATGCGGGCTTCAAGCTGGTCGATCATGTCGCTATTATCCAGACGATCTTTACGAACGCCATCTTCATAGAGACCACTTTTCTTGTTACCGCCGGTGACGCCCAGGGTTGACACCAGTGCTTCACCCGGACCGTTTACCACGCAGCCGATGATGGAGACGTCCATCGGGGTGATAATGTCTTCCAGACGTTGCTCCAGGGCATTCACCGTCCCGATCACATCAAACTCCTGACGTGAGCAGGTTGGGCAGGCAATGAAGTTGATCCCACGCGCGCGAATACGCAGTGATTTCAGGATATCGAAACCGACTTTGATCTCTTCGACCGGATCGGCCGCCAGCGAGACGCGCAGGGTGTCACCGATCCCTTCAGAGAGCAGCAGCCCCAGACCGATCGCGGATTTTACAGAGCCGCTGCGCAGGCCGCCCGCTTCGGTGATCCCGAGATGCAGAGGCTGATCGATCTGCTTTGCCAGCAGGCGATAAGATTCAACCGCGAGAAATACGTCGGACGCTTTTACGCTGACTTTGAACTGATCGAAGTTGAGACGATCGAGATGATCAACGTGGCGCATCGCGGATTCGAGCAGCGCCTGCGGCGTTGGCTCGCCGTATTTTTCCTGGAGGTCTTTTTCCAGTGAACCAGCGTTAACGCCGATACGGATAGGAATATTTTTATCGCGGGCGCAGTCCACTACCATGCGGATACGCTCTTCGTTACCGATGTTGCCCGGGTTAATGCGCAGGCAATCGACGCCGTATTCGGCCACTTTCAGTGCGATACGGTAGTCGAAGTGGATGTCAGCCACCAGCGGAACGCTGACCTGCTGTTTGATCAGCTTGAACGCCTCAGCGGCATCCATGGTTGGGACGGAGACGCGAACAATATCCGCGCCTACACGTTCTAATGCTTTGATTTGATTGACCGTCGCTTCCACATCGGTGGTGCGCGTGTTGGTCATCGACTGAACGGCGATAGGTGCACCATCGCCGATTGGCACATTCCCAACGTAAATCCGTTTCGATTTTCTACGTTGAATCGGAGCCTGGTTATGCATGAAAAATCTCCCGCGTTGCCCGTCTGTTACTGTGCTGCTGATTGTTCGGCATTAACGGTAAGACGTGCAACCTGGTTAGTTCTGATAAAGCGGCTCAGGTCGACAGGTTTTCCTTGATACTGGATCTGTACCGCTGCCGGAGCGCCGATTTTAAGTTTATAGGGAGCCTGGCCAGTTAGGTTTAACGTGCCATCTTTACGCTGCAGGCCGCTGAACAGTTTTTTACCTGTTGCGTCAGTCACTTCCAGCCAGCAGTCGGCGCTGAAGTTCATCACCAGCGCGTTGGGATCGGCTGCTGTGGCGGTACCCGCCGGGCTGGTTGGCAGAGAGGCTGCGCTATTGTCTGCAGGCTGAGTAGCCGCAGGTGCGTTCGCCGCAGTATCAACATTCGCTTGAGAAGGGGCAACAACCGCGTTTTGATCCTGAGCCTGCGGCGCAGCGGTGTTAGCCGTTGCTGCCGGGGCCTGTGCTGCACCGGTCGCCGACGCGTCTGGCGCTGCGGTCTGCGGTTCGCTGGAAGAAGCTGCACCGTCGGTATTCAACGGCACGCTCTGGCCGTTCTCACTTCCGGCCTGGTTGAGTTCAGCGGAGGACTGATCGGCCATGGTGGTGATCTCTTCCTGCTGCGCCTTGTGGTTTTGCCACCACCATGCACCGGTCAGACCGATCACCACAAACAGCACCAGCCAGGTAAAGCTCATCAGCCAGCCATCACGTTTTTTACGACGTTTCCCCAGGGAGAAGGTCTGCATCGGCGCAACTTTTGCTGCACGGACCGGGGCCTGCTTCTCCATCATTGGCAGTAATTCGTTTTCGGGGATATGCACCAGTTTTGCGTAAGAGCGGATATAACCGCGCAGGAAAGTTGAAGCCAGATCGGCAGGTGCCTTATCTTCTTCAATATCGCGAACCGTGGAAACCTTCAGGCACAAGCGTTCCGCAACGGCTTGCTGGCTGAGTCCGAGTTGTTCACGGGCGTTGCGAAGACGAACGCCAGTGGAGAGTGCTTCATGTTGGTCGTGAGTGGCTTCAGTATTCATTCGCTACAACTACTGGTACGTGAAAAATAAGGGTTCAGGTGCCGGTGAGTCACAATGCCACCCGCACCGCGAAACTTCTGGTCAGTTAACCTTGAACAGAGAGTATAAGACTGTCAGCCCGGAGATGACAGTACAGCCCTGCCCGTACGGCTAAACTGTTGTTACGTCGTTACATACTGCCCGAAAGTCGAATGAAACGCACCGTAATTATTGATCAGTCATCACGAATCTGACTGATTATTCAGTAAGGTTATGCTACACGGCGCAGATAATGCGCCGCGAGTGCATAATAATCAAACAGCTTTAACCGCGATCGTCTCGCCCTGCATGCGTTTACGCAGGGTACGTTTGGTACGGTCAATGACATCACCTGCCAGCTGTCCGCATGCTGCATCAATGTCATCACCACGGGTTTTACGCACGATGGTGGTGAAACCATACTCCATCAGCACCTTGGAGAAACGGTCGATACGGCTGTTCGAGCTACGGCCATACGGCGCGCCCGGGAACGGGTTCCATGGGATCAGGTTGATTTTGCATGGCGTATCTTTCAGCAGTTCAGCCAGCTGATGCGCATGTTCAGTACCGTCGTTGACGTGGTCAAGCATCACGTACTCGATGGTCACGCGGCCCTGGTTGGCGTTGGATTTCTCCAGATAGCGACGCACCGCAGCGAGGAAGGTTTCGATATTGTACTTTTTGTTGATCGGCACAATTTCGTCACGAATTTCGTCGTTTGGTGCATGCAGGGAGATCGCCAGCGCAACGTCAATCATGTCGCCAAGCTTGTCCAGCGCAGGCACAACGCCAGAGGTAGACAGCGTGACGCGACGCTTGGACAGACCAAAACCGAAGTCATCCAGCATGATTTCCATCGCCGGAACCACGTTGGTCAGGTTCAGCAGCGGCTCACCCATCCCCATCATCACCACGTTGGTGATAGGACGCGTACCGGTCACTTTTGCCGCGCCCACGATTTTCGCGGCACGCCAGACCTGGCCGATAATTTCTGACACGCGCAGGTTACGGTTAAAGCCTTGCTGCGCGGTTGAGCAGAATTTGCACTCCAGCGCACAGCCTACCTGAGAGGAGACGCACAGCGTGGCGCGGTCTTCTTCCGGGATGTAGACGGTTTCAACGCGCTGATCGCCGACCGCAATCGCCCATTTGATGGTGCCATCTGCGGAGCGCTGCTCTTCCACCACTTCCGGTGCGCGGATTTCAGCCACTTCTTTGAGCTTGTTGCGCAGGACCTTGTTGATGTCAGTCATGTCATCAAAATTGTCGCTGCAGTAATGGTACATCCACTTCATGACCTGATCGGCACGAAACGGCTTTTCGCCCATCTCTTTAAAGAACTCGCGCATCTGCTGACGGTTCAGATCCAGCAGGTTGATTTTTCCATTTTTAGTGGGAACCGCAGGAATGGCGACTTCGGAGGTATTCACTAGTTCAGACATAATATTTTCCGGCCTCGTTGTTACACGTTATGGCCCATGGAGGGTTGAATAGAAACGCCCCGGAAAGCAGTCTGCTCGTCCGGGGCGTTGCATTGTACAAAGTCTGGCGCAGGGATGCCACGTCTGGACGCGGCATTTACGAAAATAATGTGTAAACGAAACCGTTAAATTAACGGGTACGTGGACACACTTCGCCTTCAGCGAAGAAGAAAGCGATTTCGCGTGCAGCAGATTCAACAGAGTCAGAACCGTGGGTACCGTTCTCGGTGAAGCTGTCCGCATAGTCAGCGCGCAGAGTACCTGCCAGCGCGTTGTCCGGGTTGGTTGCGCCCAGCAGATCGCGGTGACGCTGTACTGCGTTTTCGCCTTCCAGCACGGATACCACGATTGGACCGGAGGTCATGAACTCAACCAGGCCGTCAAAGAATGGGCGACCTTCGTGCTCAGCGTAGAAGCCGCGAGCCTGCTCAACGGTCAGGTGCAGCATTTTGGTGCCAACAATTTTGAACCCTGCAGATTCAAAGCGAGCGAAGATGCTGCCAATAACGTTTTTTGCCACCGCGTTTGGTTTGATGATGGAAAAAGTACGTTCAATAGCCATGATAACCTCTGTCAATGTTCTGTTGTTTTGCATACCTGAGTATGGTGTGGCGCGGATTATAATGAGCAATAGCGCCATTGCCTATGGTTCTGCATAACATTTTTTTAAAATGAGACGAAGATTAGCAACAGGTCGAATTTCGCATACCGTAACGATGGCGTAAACAGAGCGGGCAGTGCTTTTCATCAGACGTAAACGACCAGAAATGACGGTGACACGTCTGGCAAACTGCTTCAAATGCTGGAGTGACGGTGCTTTTCGCTATCCCTTCCCTATGCGTCACGCTTATCGCGTCATGCTGGCATACCGCTTCGCACCCTCCACAGCCGGTACAGCGTCCGGTTTCCACGACCAGCACGCCGTTCTCGAAACGAATCGCGTTTTCCGTACAGCTTCGCCAGCATGCCCCGCACAGTACGCACTTCCCGATCTTGAGGACGATATCTGACTCGCTGAAGCCTGAGAATGCCCTCCGCAGCTCTCGCTGACCGGGCATTACGGTGCACCCTCTCACATCTTCCCGTGGAACGTGCATAAGCGCACGGCGGGCAATATTAACCTCATCGTTCGGGACAGGCTTAAACGTCCAGGACCTTTCACCGCGGCGTCGGAGCACAAGATGAAGCCGGGCAAGCGCCAGCATCCATTCAGGGTGCTGCTCCGCCTCGATACTGATAAAACGAACGTGGTATTGCGCATGCCATAGAAGCAGCTCATTTACCCCTGGTGCACGTTCAGTAAAAGGCCCAACAAGAATATCCTCACGCAGAAAGCGTTTTCGCGGCGCGATACCGATAATGGCCTCGGTGGGACAAACAAACAGGCAGTCACCGCATTCAATACAGCGGCTCTCATCAACCGAAACGCCCTTGTCCGTAAAAGAAAAAACCTGCGCAGGACAAGCGTCCGCACAGGCGCAGCAGGCAGCGCGGCGAAAACGGCGACGGACGCACGCATGCGTCACGTCCATCGCCGGGGCAAACGTTAATCCACCCATCAGCCAATACTGAAGAAAATGAAGCGCAGCATCAGCTCACCCACAATCAGCAACGCGCTTCCCAGCAGCACCGGGCCGCGTGCCGCTTTCAGACCGCCCGCAGCAAAGCACAGCATACCCGCAACGGAAACGCACCAGCTCAGCAGATGCACGGTGCGCAGTTGCGCCAGCATCTGTAGCGGAGCGTGAGGGAAAGTCACCACGGTATTGTCCACGGCAGCCAGGTCTGCCAGCCAGACTTGCTGCATCACCAGACGCACGAGGACCAGCAGCGTGATAATGACCACCGCCGCGCGCAGGGCAGTTTGAGAACGCGTCACAACGGCCATGCAGGCTGAACCGATAATTCCCACCGAGCCGATAAACAGCACCAGCGTATTAATGTGTTGCCAGGTCACCACGGACGTATGCATGTAAATCTGCGCCATGCAGAACACATCCACCAGCCCGACAAGGCCCGCCACAGCCAAAAGCAGCCTCCCTCCTGGCTTTTTCGCAAACAACAGCAAAATCGCAAGGCCAAGCGATCCGAGATAAAGGCTGGCAAAGACAATTTCACGGCTCAGCCAGGAGCTGGAAACATGACGCAGCGCGTTCAGGGCATTGAGCGGATACCCTATGTGCAGCGCCGAGGCGAGCAGCCCGAGGCACGCCAGCATAAACGCCCCGACAGAAGGCAGCAGCGCGCTGCGCGGTGAAGCATGTTCACCCCCGAATGCCAGCCAGAGCGTCACGCCAACCGAGCCCTGCAGGAACAGCGTAAATATCAGCAGCGGTAACTCATGCATGACGCTTCTCCTCTTTCTCTGCGCCCTGATGCGCCTTGATCACCAGGTTTGGTTTTGTGAGGGAAGAATCAGGCAGCCCTTTCACGTCACAGACCGCACCGTATTTCGCCCGAAGTTCATCTATCGGACCGAATTTGATTGCCTCCAGCGGACAGGTTGCCACGCATACCGGTGGTTCCCCCTTTGCCTGCAGATCCACACAGAAATCGCATTTCGACATCTGTCCGGTCTGCTCGTTGAGCTGCGGCGCGCCGTAAGGGCAGGACCAGGCACAGTAGCCGCAACCGACGCATTTATCCGTATCGACGCGCACGATGCCGTCGCCCGGACGCTTGTGCATTGCAGTGGTCGGACAATTTTTGGTGCAGATCGGGTCCGCGCAGTGGTTACAGGAAATAGAGAGCGTGTAGGCAAAAACGTTATTGCTGACGCCGCCCTGCCCGGTTGGGATGAAATTCCCGCCGTTGACTTCGTACACGCGGCGGAAACGACGTCCGACTTCAAGATTATTTTTATCTTTGCACGCCACCTGACAAGCTTTGCAGCCCGAGCAGCGTGAAGAGTCGATATAGAAGCCCAGCTGTTTGTCGCTCACCGGCGCATAGTGTTTAAACTGACTCATGCTTTAGCTACCTCCACCAGCATGGTTTGATGTGAATTCCCTTTCGCCAGCGCGGTAATACGGGCTGAACTGAGCACGTTCGCACAGCCACCTTTATCAATACCCCGGTCGTCAGGCTGCCACCAGGCGCCTGCCTGCATGGCCACAACGCCTGGAATGATGCGCGGCGTAACCTCCGCCGGGATCTCACAAATGCCGCGCGCGTTATGAATACGCACGATATCCCCTTGCCCAATGCCGCGCTGTTGCGCGTCCTGAGGATTGATCCACAGCTTTTGCTGCTGGGCTTCAACCAGCCAGGGGTTGGCGTACTGGGTAGAGTTAGCGCGATTTTTCCCTTTCCAGGTAATCAGCTGGAGCGGGAAGGTTTTCGCCAGCGCGTCCTCCGGCCCTTCATGGGCGGGTACGTAGTGCGACAGCGCCGGAATTTCCGGGTGATGCATGTCGTACAGACGCTTAGAGAAGATCTCAATTTTCCCGGACGGCGTCGGGAACGGATGTTTTTGCGGATCGCGGATGTTGTCTTCAAAGGCGACGAACGGCTCGCTTTTGAAAAGATGCTGACGCGTCTTCTGGAGCGTCACGAAGTCCGGCAGGTTTTCCTCCGGCATGGACAGCCGCGTCTGCTCCCAGATGTGTTCAATCCACCCTTTTTCGTCACGACCCTCGCTGAACGCAGGCTCAATGCCGAGCTTTGCAGCAACCTCACGCAGCCAGTCGTAATCCGAACGGCGTTCGAATTCAGGTTCAATCAGCTTTTCAGACAGGATCAGATAGCTTGCGGTACCCCAGGTTTCGCCGATATTCCAGCGCTCCATAAAGCTGGTTTCCGGTAACAGTAGATCGGCATATTTAGCGCTCGGCGTCATGAACAGATCGCTTGCGACGATAAACTCGATTTTCGACTCGCCTTCCAGGACACGGGTGGCCTGATGAAGATCCGGGTTTTGGTTAGCCAGATAATTACCCGCCAGCGAGAACAGGATGCGAATATTGCTGTCCAGCTTCTCTGCCTCTTTCAGGCCGTCCTCTGCCGTCACCCTGGTGGCATCGTCAGCCGCCTGCACCCAGTTCATTACCGAAATTTTGGCTTTGACCGGGTTATCCGGCATCTCCGGCCCGGTAGCGAATTTTCGGTTAGCGCAGCCGCCATAGCCTGCCGCCCAGCCGCCTTTCACCCCGACATTACCCGTCAGCGTGGCCAGCAACGTCGAGCCACGCGCGGTGCGCTCGCCGCAGTTATGACGCTGTGGACCCCAGCCCTGGATCAGCGCGGCGGGTTTGGTGGTTGCGTAGTCCCGCGCCAGCTGGCGGATGGTCTGCGCAGGCACATGGGTGATTTTCTCTGCCCACTCTGGCGTTTTCGCCATGCCATCTTTTGCGCCGGTCAGATAAGCCATCAGGGATTCATTAGCCGGAACCCCTTCCGGCATGGCGTCTTCGTCAAAGCCCAGGGTATAGCGCTGAATAAACTCGCGATCGTGCAGATTTTCCGTAACGATCACGTACATCATCGCATCCATCAGCGCGTTATCGGTCGTCGGGAGCAGCGGGATCCACTGGTCGGCCAGCGATGACACCGTGTCCGAATAGCGCGGATCGACAACGATAAAGCGGGTGCCGTTTTGCTTCATCTTCTGGAAGAAATAGTTACTGTGACCAAAGATCGTCTCAGTGGGGTTATGCCCCCAGAGGATAACCAGCTTAGTGTCCAGCAGCGTGTCCAGCGAGCTGCCGCTGGCGGCGGTGCCGTAGGTATACGGCGTTGCTGCAGCCGTGTTGCCCATGCTGACCGAGTGATAGCTTTCGAGATACCCACCCGTTAAATTAAGCAGGCGACGGACCATTTTATCGCCGGAGAAAGTTCCCCCAGAAACTGCAGTGCCAACATGCACATAACGCGATGCGGCGCCGTATTTTTGCGTAATGGTTTTTAATTGACTGGCAATAAGCGTGGTGGCTTCATCCCAGGAAATACGTTCGAACTTTCCTTCGCCACGTTTTCCTACGCGTTTCATTGGATATTTCAACCGGTCTGGATGATAAACAAATTTTCTGTATGCGCGCCCACGAACACAAGCACGCATCACCGGCATTTTAGGATCCAGTTCATTATCCGGACGCGTGGAGATTCGCGTTACCACACCGTCGCTAACGTGCGCCCGAATATCGCACTTTCCCCCGCAGTCAAAGGTGCTGCAGGTTTGAATGACGTTTTCTTCTGGAGCATTCATCGCAGCCGGCGAAGCTGTCGCCTCTGCTTTGCCGGCTTTCACCACAAACGGCAGGGCGGCAAGTGCGGACCCGGCCTGAATAAAGTGACGCCGGGAGAGAGCCGGATTAAGACTCTCTCTCAGTTTCTTATTTTTCTTCATTGTTCGTTCCTTCAAATAAAAACGCATTCTCGATTTTTTGAAAGAACGAACATTGATAATTATCAAGCTAACTCTTCAGGCTTAATTAATAATCCATTTCGAAATTTACCGTCGCCATTTGCCCTGTTTCATCCATAACAATTAATTGATACTTACCAGGTAAATATAATTTAAGTGAATAATTATAATGATGGCCTTCTAAAGGCTCGCCATTTAAAAACCACCATCGCTGCCCCTCTCCACCACTGGTAGAGAGCGAAAGCGTTATATTTGTCTCACCCGGAAGATGTTTGAGCACGGCCCCCTCCCTGACACCCGACAGCATAAGCGGTGCGATATTGCCGTTATCAAGCGGCGGGCAAACCGTTGATGCAGCAGGGAGACGCGCCGCCCTTTTTTCCGCGGCGGGCAGCCACGGCTCCAGCGGCAGCGGCCAGACATCAAGGACTTTTTCAGCTGCATCAGGGCAATCTGACGCCACACGTTTACCCGTTTTATCCAGCCAGACCGGGAAGCGAATGCCGCGTATACCTTCCTGTTCGGGCAATAGCAGCGTGGGCGGTTCACTCCCTTCCAGCAGCCAGGTCGACAGGCGACGCCGACAGTTTTCACTCCCTTCCGGCAGCGACTGGCCGCCAGGCCAGCAGATCACGCCCCGCCCAACGCTCTCCGGACGCGGGTCGCGCGGCAGGCGGGCTTCGTCTACCGTCGAGCGTGACTGAAGCAGGTTATTCACCTGGTTTAATAGCGGAACCGCGCTGGCGAAACCAAACTGCCCCGCCACCGGCGTGCCATCCGGTCGTCCGGTCCAGATGCCAATCACGTAACGGGCATTCAGACCGATGGCCCAGGCATCACGGTAGCCGTAGCTGGTGCCGGTTTTCCACGCCAGAGGCGCGATTTGCGGCAGCGCATTATCCGGGAGCGGCTGCGCCTCGTTCGCCAGAATACGACGAATAATCCACGCCGAGCCTTGCGATAACAGCGGACGTTCAATCAGCGGATCGCCCGGCTGTAACCGTAGCCTTCCCGCCTTACCGTGTCGGGCAAAGGCGCTATAGGCCGCGGCGATATCGGCCAGCCGCGCGCCTGCCCCGCCCAGGATCAGAGAGAGATTCGGCTGCGCCCCCGCGGGCAGGATCAGCGGCAAGCCTGCGTTGCTTAGCATCCCGGCAAACCGTTTTGGCCCGTAGGCTTCCAGTACCTGTACTGAGGGCAGGTTGAGGGAGCGCACCAGCGCTTCACTCATGCTGACCGGTCCGTGGAACCCGCTGTCAAAATTCCCTGGGCGATAATCACCGGTTTTTCGGGGAACGTCCTGGAGCAGCGAGGCGGGATGGATCAGGCCATCGTCAAGCGCCATACCGTAGATAAAGGGCTTCAACACCGATCCTGGGGATCGGATCGCATTGACCATATCCACATGGCTGAAACGCGTGTCATCGTTGATATCCACCGAGCCGACCCAGCCACGCACTTTCATATCGGTGTGATCCACGACGATCATCGCCAGCGAGCTGCGCGCAGGCAGGCGCGATTTCCAGTTCATCGCCAGCTCTTCCAGCTGCCGCTGTAGCCCGGCATCCAGCGTGGTGACTATTTTAGTGTCGCGGCTTTTACCGAGCATCATGCGCGCAAAGAGCGGTGCCAGCTGCGGCATCTGTCGGGGCGCCAGCCATACCGATTCTTCCCGCGATTCCTTAACCTGCTTCGCAGACCAGACGCCCTGCGTGACCATGCGGTCGAGCACTTTATTGCGCGCCGCTTCGGCCCGCTCAGGCCAGCGGTCCGGACGTAAGCGGCTGGGCGCCTGCGGCAGCACCGCCAGCAGCGCCGCTTCGGAATAGCTGAGCTGCGACGGCGGTTTGCCGAGATAGGTCCAGCTTGCAGCTCCGACGCCCTGCAGCGTGCCGCCAAAGGGGGCACGGTTGAGATAGAGCGTCAGGATGTCGCGTTTAGAGAGGTGCCACTCCAGCTGCATCGCCCGCCAGAGCTGACGAACTTTGCCGCCAAAGGTGCGCGGATGCGGGTCCAGCAGGCGTGCCACCTGCATGGTCAGCGTACTGCCGCCAGAGACGACTTTGCCGGAACTGAGATCCTGCCAGGCGGCGCGCAGGACAGAGAGCGGGTTTACGCCAGGATGGTCCCAGAACCAGCGATCTTCGTACTGGATCAGCGCCTCAAGATAACGGGGAGAGACCTCTTCAATCGTAACCGGGTAGCGCCAGATACCGTCGCTGTCCGCAAAGCGCCACAGCGGCGTGCCCTGTTCATCCACCACCACCCGTGCAGGGTTAACCTCTTTCAGAGGCAACGGCCACAGGCGGTCGGCGACGACAATCAGCCCCCATAAAACGAGAAGCGCTCCCGCCAGCCATAGCCAGCGGGAGCGTGTCAGACGTGCCATTCGCATATTATGGAACAACAATCAGCGGGCCGCTGGCCGCCCCCGTTGCCCGCCACTGCGGAACGTACATAGACTCCACCATCGGCACCGGCACCTGGTAGGTTCCCGGCGTCACGGCTCGGGCCAGGTAAACCAGCGTGACCGGCTGACCTTCGTTTACCGGCACGGCAGCCACAAAGCGGTCATCGCGGAATTCCATATGCTGAATATCCGCCTGCTGCATCTGGCTGAGCAGGTTCTGTACCTCACTGCCGCTATCCTGCAGGCTGGCGCTGCTGCTCGCCAGGTTCTGGTTTTCCAGTTCCAGACCCGCAGGGAGGAGATCCACCACCAGCGCATCCGGCACGTTCTGGCTGGCTTTTACTTCCAGCCACACCAGCACCAGTTCGCCGCTCTTCAGGGAAGAGAGCGATTTACTGCTGCCGTCGGTTGCCAGGATATGACGTTCAACCTGCAGCACGTTCGAGCTCGGCTGAGGGGCATATTCCGGATAACCCGTACTGTCCAGACGTACCCACAGCGGTGTCGTTCCGGTATTGGTTACCTGCAGCGCGCCAAGCTGGTCGCCGCTCACGTTTTCTACCTGTGACTTATCGCCGCCTGATGCGGTCTCAGACAGAGACGTTTTCGCCTGCCACGTACCGGACAAGGTTTGCAGCGAACGTCCCGCCAGGAACAGCGCATTGCTCTCCTGCGTTGACAGCCAGCGCTGGCTGAAGGCCTCTTCAGACAGCGCATTCAGCAGCGTATTTTGCGCATCCGGCAGCAGCTTGTACTCCTCCAGAAGGGAGAGCATCAGCGCGTTATCGCGAAGCGTGCTGCCGTAATCGGCCATCCAGGTTTTGCTGTCGTTACGCGGCGTTTTGAGCGCCAGGTCCAGCGCCTGCTGGCTGCGCGGCGCATCGCCCATCAGTTTGAGCGCCATGCCCAGCTGCATCAGCGGCAGCCCGGAAGCCGCCTGCCCGTGACGATCCCAGATTTCACGCAGCGCGCCCAGCGGCGCTTTCTGCTGACGCGCCAGCACCAGCGCGGCATAGGCCTGCACGGCAAACTTGCTGGCCTGAGTATCATCGCTATAGCGAATGGACATCATGCCCGGGTCCTGCAGGTAGCGCAGCAGGCGGCTATTGGCGTTATTCACTGCATCGGCAGGTACGCTGTAACCCTGCTCGCCCGCGCGCACCAGGAAGTCGGTCACGTAGGCCGTCAGCCAGTACTCTTCCGGACCGTTTTTATCCCACAGCGCAAAACCACCGTCTTCACGCTGCATCTGCAGCAGACGGGAGATGCCAATATCAATCGCTGCACGGCGCTTGTCATCGGTGTCGCCCTTGATGCCCAGTGCAGCAAGCTGCGCCGCGTTGGTGTAGAGCGACGGGAACAGGCCACTGGTGGTCTGCTCCAGGCAGCCATACGGATACGCCTGCAGTTCGCGAATATAGCGCGCCAGGTTGAGGGGGGGTTTGCCGCTCAGCAGCAGTTGTCCCTGCAGGGTGGCAGGAGAGAAACCGTTGCTGTGCTGCGCAGGTGCGGTCCAGGACTCACCGGGATTCAGCATGGCACCGGTATTCACCGTCTGCGCCGGGAACGCCGGACGCACGCCGATTTTCCAGCTCTTCTGCTGCGGGGCGAAAGTCTCGCCCGGAAGCCGCAGACCAGTCACCTGAGCGGTCACCTCACCGTCACCATAACCTTCCAGCGCACGCACCGGGATAAACAGGGTGCTGCGCGCGCCAGGAGACAGCTGAACCGGCTGCGGCTGTGCGCCCTCCAGAGACAGTTTGCCCGTTGCGGTCAGGGCGACGTTCAGCGTTTGTGGCTTGTCGGTCAGGTTGGTGAGATCCAACGTCAGCCGCGAGGTGTCTCCGCTTGCCAGGAAGCGCGGCGTATTAAGCTCGGTAATGACCGGCGCGGCCACCACAACCTTGCTTTCACTGCTGCCAAAATCGTCTTCCGTCCAGGCCTGCGCCATCAGACGCAGCTCGCCGTTGAAATCACCAATCGGTAGCGTAATCGTGCCTTCTCCGTTGGCATCCAGCGTCACCGGCTGTGCCTGCTGGGCAATAATAGTGACGTGGTTCACCGGCGGTTTGCCGCCGCGCTTCAGCTCATCACCGTCACCACCAAAGCGCAGCGCGGCCAGGCGGCCCTGCCCTTCAATGACCTGGCCGTAGATATCGTAGATATCCGCGCCGTAGCGCTTCTGGCCGAAGAAAGCCTGCCACGGATCGGGCGTAACGTAATCGGTGATGTTCAGCACGCCGCTGTCCACCGCCGAGACCAGAACGTTCACTTTCTGCGGCACCGCACCCTCTTTCACGCTGGCTTTCACCTTCACCGAGAGCGTCTGGTTTGGACGCATCTTCAGCGGGTTATCGAGCGCAATATTCAGGCGGCGATTTTCGTCGCCCATCGGCAGGTGCAGCAGGCCGACCGCGCGCTTCGGCGTGGCGGATTTGGATTTATCCCCAGGACGTACCACCAGCGTACTCAGGTAGAGATCGTGACGTTTCCATGCTTTGTCGACCGGGATAGCGAGATCAAGCCCGTTTGCCGGTACGTCGATCTCTTTCCACCACAGCGGCCCTTCGCTGGACTCGATCATCGCATAGCCCTTACCTGCTGCCGGCGCTGCAATGTGCAGGTTGATGGTGTCGCCAGGCTGATAGGCTGGCTTATCCAGCTTCAGCGTCACGCGGTCAGGGCGCGCAGCCCCGGTGCCGTCGCTGTTATCCTGCCAGCTATACCCCGCCCAGAAGCGCACGCTGCTGACCATCTCATCAGGCGCTTTAACCTCCAGACGATATGAGCCCCACTCCACCGGGAAGGTAACTTTACCCGTCTCGTCGGCCTTGAGCGTCAGCTCCTGCTCGCCTTCAACCAGGTCTTTCTGATCGAACTGAGACTGCCAGCCTTCGCTCTCAGACCAGTTCCAGAAGTAGTCACGGCGCTCGCGGATCAGGCGAACCTGCAAACCGGACACCGCTTTTTTCGCGCCGCTGGCATCAGCGTAAACGATGTCGAAGCTGGCGTTGCCGTTCTCGTCAACAATCGGCTGGTTGACGGTGGTATCGGTGCGGTAGTCGTAAACGGCTTTACTGGCGAACTGAGGGCGAATACCCGGCAGCTCAGCCGCCGGCCAGATGGCCTGCTCAGCGCGACGCGTCACCGAACGGCCGCCGGACTCCAGCAGGCTGGCCTGCAGGATCAGCTGCAGCGGAGAGTGCACCTCTTTCCACTGGCTTTCGGTAGAAACCTGTCCACGCCCCTGCTCGTCAAGCGTAAGCTGAACTTCATCCAGACTGCGGCTCAGGTTCTCCTCGGCGATATCGCCAAACTGGAAGCCCGGCAGCGCAGCCACCGCGTCACGCAGAGGACGCAGGAAAAGCTGGCCCTGTAGAGAATTACCGTTGGCCGGGGCGCCATACAGGTAATAACCCACCACGTCAAAGTCCACGTTATCCTGCGGTGAAACCGGCGTTTTTTGTCCGCTCAGGTTGAGCGCCATACGCTCTGGCATGAAGTCTTCGACGTGGAAGTCCCAGAGGCGCTGCAGGTTATCGCCCGTGTTGGCGCGGATATGCCACATACCGGTCTGCGCCCCGCTGTCCAGCGGATAGTTAAAGCGATAGAGACCGTTCTCTGGCTTGACGACAATCGTACGCGCGACCTGTCCATCCGGACGCAGCACGTCAAGCTTCACAGGCTGATCCGGAAGTGGCTTACCGTCACTGTCGCGCAGGAGACCGTTGAGGATCACCGTTTCACCCGGGCGGTAGAGATCGCGCGGGCCAAACATGAAGAATTGCTTGCTGTAGCCCGGGCTCCCTGCGATATCAAACTCCGCCAGGTCGAGGGCCGGTAGCTTGAGATCGAGCAGCGTGGTCTGGCCATCTTTACTGGCCAGGATCAGCGCGGCCTCTTTGTCGGTTTCAAGCTTCGCATGGCCGTCGGCATCGCTGTTTGCTTCGGCAAGCGTCTGGCCTTTGTCATTCAGCAGGGTGACGGTCACGCCGGACTGCGCCGCACCGTTTTCCAGACTCTGGGTGAAGATGTCCAGGCGGTTGTGATAACGGTGAGCAGACAGTCCAATATCGCTTAAGGTAAAGAGCGTCGCGGCGTTGCTGTAGTTGTAGTGCCCTGCCTGGTTCATGACCGCGATATAAACGCCAGACTGCTGGAGCGGTTTAATATCCTTCAGAGGCAACAGCAATTTTTCGCGCGTATTGCGCGCCGGATTAAGATCGAATCGACCGGTGTAAACCAGCTCCGCCATCTTCAGCAGATTGTCGGATTCCCAGTTTGTCAGCGAGTTACGGTACTCCCACTGGCTGACAAGGGAGGCCAGCGATTCAGGCTTAACGCGGTAAAAGTTAACATCAACATTGTTGACGTTGAGCGCCATCACCGGCAGACCTTCCACCACTTTGCCCGGCAGCAGCGAGCCGCGGCTGGCAAAACCGACAGTGGGTTCAACGTCCCGGGTGGTCAGGGCTTTTTCATAATCAATGCCGAACGTCGCCTTGTTCAGCGCCTGCAGACCACGTTCAACGGTGACGACCAGGTTGCGGTTAGGCTCCAGATGGCGCAGGCGAAGCTCTTTCAGGTTAGGCGCAAGTTCCCACGCCCCGTCAACCTTGCCGCTTTTCTTATCCACGACATGCACGGTTTTCGCGAAATCCTGATCGGGATTCAGCGGAACAGAAAAGGTCAGCACCAGCGTGGCGGCACCGTCGAGCTGAACTTCTGAGGTATCCAGCAGCGTCAGCGCTTTTCCCTGACTCTGAGCAGCCAGTTTAGCCAGCGTTTCTGCACTGGGTTTTTCCGCGACTTTCGGTGTTGATGCGGTGGATGCCGCGGGAGCCGCAGCCTGAGATTTATCGTCGCTGTTATCACAGCCGACAAGCGTAAACGTGGTAAGCAGCGCAAGAGAGAGCGCGGCTAAGCGAAACGGTTTCATCCTTTGTCCCTGGCCCATGGAGCCTGTTGGTCGTCGTCCGGATAAGTATTATCCGCAAGTTTCATTAATTCAAAAAGTCCAATTTTAGAATCTGGAAAGCGCCTCGCAGAATGGCATCACGCCGCTACGTCGTGATGGAACCGCGATCACAGCACATAACGTCACATGTTACCTTTCACGTCATTTGTTTTTAAAACAAGAAGATAGATGGATAAGTGTGCCTGAAGACTGCTAGTTTTATGACCATGACGCACCCCGAGTGCGCGGTTCAAAAAGAGAGAAAGCCATGAAACGAGCCGTGAACGCCCTACAAAATTTCGGAAAATCATTGTATGGACCGGTACTTATCTTACCGATCGTCGGTCTGTTTATCGCCTTTGGTAACGTGCTGGGTAACGGTAATCTCGCTGAATACCTGCCGTTTCTTGGCCATCCCCTGATTCAGCATATTGGTCAGCTTATCGCGAAATCTGCCGTCTCGGTGCTGGTGAACCTGGCGCTGGTGTTTGCCGTCGGGATCCCGATTGGCCTGGCGACGCGCGATAAAGGCTATGCCGCGCTAATTGGGCTGGTGACCTTTGTCGTGTTCATCAACGCCATGAACGTCACGCTACAGCTGCAGGGCGCGCTGGCGCCAGCAGCCCAGATGAAAGCGGCCGGGCAGACCATGGTGCTGGGCGTGCAGGTGCTGGAGATGGGTGTCTTTGCCGGGATCCTGACCGGGGCGCTCTCCGGCTATCTGTACAACAAATACTCCGGCGTACAGTTTAACGGCGCGATGGCGATTTACTCCGGCCACTGTTTTGTCGCTATCGTCATGCTCCCCGTCTCCATGCTGCTCGGCGTGGTGATGAGTGAACTGTGGCCGTTTGCCCAACACAGCATTAGCGCCCTGGCGCTGGCCATCAAAGGCTCCGGGCCGTTTGGCGTGGCAATCTACGGTTTCCTGGAACGCATTCTGGTCCCCACCGGCCTGCACCATCTGGTTTATACGCCGTTCCTTTATACCGAGCTGGGCGGCACGCAGGAGGTGTGCGGCGCAACCTATCAGGGCGCGCGCAATATCTACTTCGCCGAGATGGCCTGCCCGGACGTGAAGCAGCTCAGCAGCACCGTGGTATGGGACGCGCGCGGCATCAGCAAGATGTTCGGCCTGCCTGCCGCCGCGCTGGCGATGTATATGACCGCAAAGCCGGAGCGTAAAGCCATTGCGAAAGCGATTCTGATCCCGGCGGCACTAACCTCGCTGCTGGTCGGCGTGACCGAGCCGATTGAGTTCTCCTTCCTGTTCGTCGCCCCGCTGCTCTTCGTGGTGCACGCGGTGCTGACCGGCATCGGCATGATGCTGTTCTCGCTGCTGGGCGTTCACGCCATCGGCGCCAACGGGATTATTGACTTCATCCTTTACAACCTGCCGCTCGGCACGCAGAAGTCCAACTGGCCGATGTACATCGTGGTCGGGCTGATCATGTTTGCCCTCTACTTCGTGGTGTTCCGCTTCCTGATCCTGCGCTTCAACATGAAGACGCCAGGCCGTGAGGATGACGATAAGGAGACGCGCCTCTACAGCAAGCAGGAGTACCAGGCCAAAGGCAATAACGACGGGCTGGGCGAATCCATCGTGGCGGGGCTGGGCGGCCGGGAAAATATTGAAGTGGTGGATAACTGCTACACCCGCTTACGCGTCACGGTGAAGGACGTCGCCATCATCGACGAGCCGCTGCTGAAGGCGACCGGCGCGAAAGGGATTATCAAACAAGGTAACAACGTTCAGGTGGTCTACGGGCTGCACGTCAAAAAAATGCGAGAAGCCGTTGAGACGTTTCTCTGAAAGGAGCTAAAGATGTTTACACCCCCCTTTATTCTGTCGATTGCCGGCGGCGGCAGCACCTACACGCCGGGTATTGTCAAAAGCCTGATGGTGCGCCTGCAGGATTTCCCGCTGGCCGAAATCCGCCTCTATGACATCGACGAGGCGCGTCAGAACACCATTGCGCCCGTCGTCGAGAAGGTTATTCGCGACCACAGTCAGAGCATCAAATTTACCGTCACCAGCGATCCGGAAGTGGCCTTCAGCGGCGCGCATTTCGTCTTCGCCCAGATGCGCGTCGGACAGTATAAAATGCGCGAGCAGGATGAGAAGATCCCGCTGCGTCACGGCGTGGTCGGCCAGGAAACGTGCGGACCCGGCGGGCTGGCGTACGGACTGCGCACGATCCTGCCGATGGTGGAGCTTATCGATCTGGTCGATCGCTACGCGCATGAAAAAGCCTGGATTGTGAACTACTCCAACCCGGCGGCGATCGTCGCGGAGGGCGTGCGCCGCCTGCGACCAAACGCGCGCGTGCTGAACATCTGCGATATGCCGGTGGCCGCGATGCGCAATATGGGCGCCATTCTGGGGGTCGATCGCCGCAGGCTGGAGGTGGACTACTTCGGCCTGAACCACTTCGGCTGGTTTACCCGCGTACTGGTGGACGGCGAAGACAAGCTGCCCGAGCTGCGTAAGCATATCGCGAAGTTTGGCCTGCTGACGGAAGATGCGGCCAAAACCGACCCGCAGCATTCCGATCCCTCCTGGGTGAAGACCTGGCGCAACATTAAGCCAATCATGGACAACTTCCCGGAGTATCTGCCGAACCCGTATCTGCAGTACTACCTGATGCCGAACCAGATTGTGGAGCATCAGAACCCGGACTATACCCGCGCCAATGAAGTGATGGACGGGCGCGAGAAAAAGCTGTTCGCCGCAGCCGAAGAATATAAGCGCACCGGGATCCTGCCGGATGCCTTCCACGTGGGCGTTCACGGCGAGTTTATCGTCGATGTCGCCTGCTCGCTGGCCTTTAACCTGCGGAGCCGCCATCTGGTGATGGTGGAAAACCGCGGGGCGATCGCCAACCTGCCGTACGATGCCGTGGTGGAAATCCCCGCTTATATTACCTCCGAAGGTCCGGAACCGATCCGCGTCGGCCAGGTGCCGCTGTTCCATCAGACCCTTTTGCAACAGCAGCTCGCCTCTGAACAGCTGCTGGTGGAAGCGACAATCGAAGGGAGCTATGAAAAAGCCCTGCAGGCGTTCACCCTCAACCGCACCGTGCCGACCATGGAACACGCGAAGGCGATTCTGGATGAGATGATCGAGGCCAACCGCGACTACTGGCCTGCGCTGCAAAAAGCCTGGCAGGACGGCGAACCGGTGAAAAAATAGGGGCTTGCTCGCGAGTTGAACGTGGTTTGCTTGTCGGTGTCAGAAAAAACACCGACAATCCTTTTTTACGGAAAAGAATGGAGGCAACCCATGTCCACCTCATATTTTGTCGCCGCCGACTGGCTGATTGAGCACGGCGACGATCCGGAAGTTCAGATTATTGACGCGCGTATGGCCCCGCCGGGGCAAGAGCATCGCGACGTGCCCGGTGAATACCGCGCAGGGCACCTGCCTGGCGCGGTATTTTTTGATATCGAAGCCCTCTCCGATCGCAACTCTCCCCTGCCGCACATGCTGCCGCGCCCGGAAGCATTTTCCGTGGCGATGCGCGAGCTGGGCGTCAGCAAAGACAAACACCTCGTTGTTTATGACGAAGGAAACCTCTTCTCGGCGCCGCGCGCGTGGTGGATGCTGAAAAACTTCGGCGTGGAAAAAGTCTCGATTCTGGCGGGCGGGCTGGCGGGATGGAAGCGTGACGAGCTGCCCCTTCAGCAGGGCGACGTGACGCTGCCGGAAGGCGAATTCGATGCCACGTTCGACGCGCACGTGGTGAAACGCCTGACCGACGTACTGGTCGTTAGCCATGAAAACACAGCGCAAATCGTCGATGCCCGTCCTGCTCCGCGCTTCAATGCCGAAGCGGATGAACCGCGTCCGGGGCTGAAGCGCGGCCATATTCCGGGCGCGCTGAACGTGCCGTGGGGCGATCTGGTGTTTGAGGGCGAACTGAAAACCACCGACGAGCTGCGCGCCATTTTTGATCGGGCAGGCGTGGATTTACATCGTCCGATTATTGCCAGCTGCGGCTCCGGCGTCACGGCCTGCGTGGCGATCCTGGCGCTCGCCACGCTCGGCGCGAACGACGTCACGCTATACGACGGCGCCTGGAGCGAATGGGGTGCGCGAGACGATCTGCCTGTCGAACCCGCGAAATAATGGATAACCGCCTGGCCACGCTGTTAACGCGCGGGGCATCGCTGACCCGCGCGGAGTATCGCGTCCTCGCCCACCTCACGGAGCATCCGCTGCTGGTGGGCAACATCACGGTGCGGGAGCTGGCGCAGGCGACGTTTGTTTCTACCGCCACCATCATGCGGCTGTGCCAGAAGCTGGGGTTCAGCGGCTTTAGCGAGTTTATCTGGCACTGCAAGCAGTTGCTCTCCGACACGCCGCATATTGCCGCTCAGGGGCAGTCGCTTCCTGAACTCCCGGCGCTGTTTAATCAGTTTATTGCCAACTATCAGCACACCTTCCAGTGGGTCACGCAGGAGAAGCGCCAGCAGTTTGCCGACCTGCTGCGCCAGAAAGAGAGCTTCTTTCTCTACGGTGCCGGGTTTTCCTATCTTTTTGCGGAATACCTGACCAAGAAGCTGCAGGTGCTGGGCAAAACGGCGTTTATCTCCGGGCCGGGGGACAGCCGGAATATTTTCCTCAGCAACGCCGCCCGCTATCAGGTGTTTATTGCCGTCTCGCGCAGCGGCGAAACGGAGCAGGTGCTGGATAAAGCGCGGATTGCCAAAAACGTCGGAATGACGATTGTCGCCTTTACCCGCGCCTCGGCCAATACGCTGGCAGGGATGGCGGACGTGCACTTTGCCCTCTATGACGAAGCGGTACACTTCGCCGCCGAAGCCGCGGGGGTGACGTCGTTTGAGTCGAATCTGGTGCTGCTGATGGATTTACTGCTGCTGGAAGCAACGGGGTGATATTCACCCCGCCGTAATCAGATGATGCGGTTAGTTTTGAGATCGCGAAGGAAGCCGCCCCAGCGACGTTCGTAGAACGGCGTGATGTGCTCGGTAATAAAGTGGCTGATGCCCTTCTCACCGTTCTTTACCTGGCAGATATCAATCGGTTCATCTCCCGGCAGCGTGTCGGTCGCCACGCTTCCCGCCGCCTGAACGATCTCGTCGATATCGCCGTCCGCCTCAATACCAATCAGCAGTATCGGATGTTCGTCCGCGCGCTCTTTAATGGAGCAGAGAAACGCACGTCTCACCGGCTTGATGGTTTTAAACAACGTGGTCAGGGAGTCAATCATCTGCGCGGGCGGCTCGGCCACTTCAGACAGCAGCAGCGTTTCGCCCCCTTCCAGCACTTCCTGGGTGCTGAGCGGGTTGCCCTCTTCACCTATCAGGTGGCTGATTTCGCGCGGCGTGAACTCTTTCCCGGTCGGCAATTTAGCGTTGAGGAACAGCGTCTGGCCCAGCGTCATTTCAAACAGGGTACGCACCGGCATCACCACGAACGCCTGTTCGTCTTCTACCGCTTTCTGCAGGGCTTCCAGCGAGGTGAAGAACGGGATCACCGAAGTGCCGTCGTCTTTCTCCCAGTGCAGCAGATCCAGCGCGCTGTCTTCGACAACCTGCTCACCTTCCGCCGCGGTGCCCGGCACCCAGACGGTGGACTCCAGCAGCGTGCGGAAAAATGCCGGACGGTGGGCGGGCTCGGTCGCCGCCTGCTCCAGCAGGGTTTCTAATTCGTTTTTGGTTTCTGACATAGTTTCGCTACTTCTAAAAACGCCGGGTGGCGCTTCGCTTACCCGGCCTACAAAACCGTAGGCCCGTGCAAGCGCAGCGCCGCCGGGCAATGACGATTACTCCGCCGTAAGCAGGTTCGCCACGGTACGCACGCCCAGACCGGTCGCGCCCGCGGACCATTGCTCAACCGCCGCTTTACGGTACGTTGCGGAGCAGTCGATGTGCAGCCAGCCTTCGTGATAATTCTCAACGAAGTGGGACAGGAAGCCTGCTGCGGTGCTTGCCCCCGCCGGGTAAGCCGCGCTCGCGGTGTTGTTCAGCTCGGCAAAGTTGGACGGCAGCTGGCTGCGGTGGAACTCGGCCAGCGGCAGACGCCAGAACGGCTCGTTTTCCGCAGCGGCGCTTGCCAGCAGGCGAGCGGCCAGCTTGTCGTCGAAGCTGAACAGCGCATGGTAGTCGTTACCCAGCGCCGTTTTCGCCGCGCCGGTCAGGGTCGCCATGTCGATAATCAGCTCCGGCTTCTGGGCAGAGGCGTCGATCAGGCCATCGGCCAGCACCAGACGGCCTTCGGCGTCGGTGTTCATCACTTCGACGTTTTTGCCGTTGCGATAGCGAATGATGTCGCCCAGCTTGAAGGCGTTACCGCTCACCATGTTGTCGGCGCAGCACAGATACAGCTTCACGCGCTTGTTCAGGCCGCGGGTGATGGCAAACGCCAGCGCGCCGGTGATGGTTGCCGCGCCGCCCATGTCGGACTTCATGGAGTCCATGAATGCGCTCTGCTTCAGGCTGTAGCCGCCGGTGTCGAAGGTGATGCCTTTCCCGACCAGGCAGGCAAAGACCGGCGCGGCTTTATCGCCGGTTGGGTTGTAATCCAGCGCCAGCAGGACCGGAGGACGCTCAGAACCACGGCCCACGGTGTGGATACCCATGTAGTTCTGCTCGCGCAGGTCTTCACCTTTGGTGATGCGGTAGGACATTTTCTCGCCCGCCACGCCGCACAGCAGGTCAACCGCGCGCTGCGCCAGCTGTTCCGGACCGAGCTCTTCCGCCGGGGCGTTGATGGTGTCGCGCACCCAGTCGATGATTTGCAGGCGGCTTTCCAGCTCTTTCTGGCCGGCTTCATCAAGGTTGGCCCACTCGATTTTGCGGGTGCCTTTCGGGCCTTTGTAGCCTGCCCAGAATGCCCAGCTGCGGTCGGTGTCCCAGCCTTCGCCTTCCAGGGAGACATGCTTAATGCCCAGGCCGTCAATTTTGCGGGCGGCGCGCTGGATCAGGCCGGTATCATCTTTGCCCGTCAGGTGCAGGGTAATGCCGTCGTTATTAATGCTGTAGGTGGCTTTCTCGCCCCAGCGCGCGTCGGCAGGCTGATTCGAGAGCGTAATCTTCATCGCTTCGGTCATTTTATTTTTCCTTATTAGCAACTAGCAAACGGGCCGCCTGAAGGCAGCCCGTTATGTTATTTATTCTGCTTCATCTAACCAGACTAACAGAATCGCCTCCAGAATTTTTTCATTGGATGCGTTTGGATCGTCGTCGAAATCCTCTAAATCGCAGATCCACTGGTGCATGTCGGTGAATCGTACGGTCTTCGGATCGAGATCCGGGTTCGCGTCGTAGAGCGCTTCGCCGATTTCACGGCTGTCTGTCCACTTCAGTCCCATATCAATGCTCGCGTGCGTGGTTGATGGTGTAGCGTGGGAATTCCACGACCAGATCTTCATCGGTCACCGTGGCCTGGCAGCTCAGGCGGCTGTCTGGCTCCAGACCCCATGCTTTATCCAGCATGTCGTCTTCGTCTTCGGTGCTCTCGGCGAGAGAGTCGAATCCTTCACGCACGATGCAGTGGCAGGTGGTGCAGGCACAGGATTTTTCACAGGCGTGTTCCACTTCGATACCTGCACGCAGGGCAACATCGAGAATGGTTTCACCGGTCTTCGCTTCCAGAACAGCGCCATCCGGACAGAGGTCCGCATGAGGCAAAATTACAATCTTTGGCATATTAAACCTCGTCCACGGACTGGCCTTTCAGCGCGACGCGGACAGATTTGTCCATGCGGCGAGCAGCAAAGTCCTGGGTTTGTTTATCAACGTTTTTAATGGCTTCTTCTATTGCGTCAGCGTCATTGCCTTCGGCCACAGCGCTCAAGCGCGCGGCAGCATCGTCAATCACCTGGCGCTCAGCGGCGCTTAACAGCGCGGCATCGGCAGCAAGCGCGCCGTTCAGGCTTTCCAGCACGCGGGCGGCTTCAACTTTTTGTTCAGCCAGCATACGCGCCTTCACATCCTGCTCGGCGTAGCTCATTGAGTCCTGAATCATGGAGGCGATTTCGCCATCGGTCAGGCCGTAGGACGGCTTCACCTGGATGGACGACTCCACGCCGGTGGATTTTTCCATCGCCGTGACGCTCAGCAGGCCGTCCGCATCCACCTGGAAGGTGACGCGAATATGCGCCCCGCCCGCAGGCAGCGCCGGAATACCGCGCAGCGCAAAGCGCGCCAGAGAGCGGCAGTCCTGCACCAGCTCGCGTTCGCCCTGCATCACGTGGATGGACATCGCGGTCTGACCGTCTTTGAAGGTAGTGAACTCCTGCGCGCGCGCCACCGGAATGGTGGTGTTACGCGGGATCACTTTCTCCACCAGGCCGCCCATGGTTTCTAACCCCAGCGACAGCGGGATGACGTCCAGCAGCAGCATTTCGCTGTCCGGCTTGTTGCCGACCAGAATATCGGCCTGGATTGCAGCGCCCACGGCAACCACTTTATCCGGGTCAATGGAGGTCAGGGGCGTGCGGCCAAAGAATTCGCCCACGCGCTCGCGCACCAGCGGCACGCGGGTCGAGCCGCCCACCATGACCGCTTCCAGCACCTCGCTCGCCTCAACGCCCGCATCTTTCAACGCGCGACGGCAGGCCAGCAGGGTGCGTTTCACCAGCGGGGCAATCAGATCGTTGAACTGGTCGCGGGTGATGTCACCCTGCCAGCCAGCAACATTGACGGTAACCGTCTGCGCATCGCTCAGGGCGATTTTGGCGTCGATGGCCGCATCCAGCAGCTCACGCTGCACGCGCGCATCGCTGCGATCGCTGATGCCCGCCTGCTCGCGAATGTAATCCGCCAGCAGATGGTCGAAGTCATCGCCGCCCAGCGCGGAATCCCCGCCGGTCGCCAGCACTTCAAACACCCCGCGGCTTAAGCGCAGGATGGAGATATCAAAGGTGCCGCCGCCGAGGTCGTAAACCGCAATCACCCCTTCCTGACCGGAGTCGAGGCCGTAGGCAATCGCCGCCGCCGTCGGTTCGTTCAGCAGGCGCAGCACGTGCAGGCCCGCCAGACGCGCTGCGTCTTTGGTGCCCTGGCGCTGTGCGTCGTCAAAATAGGCCGGAACGGTAATGACCACGCCGTCCAGATCGCCACCAAGGGTCGCCGTCGCGCGCGCCGCCAGCGCTTTGAGGATGTCAGCAGAAACACGAATCGGGTTCAGCAGGCCAGCCGCCGTCGCGATCATCGGCAGGCCGTTTTCACTGGCCTGAAGTTGATAAGGGAGATGCGGGTAGCGGGTCTGGATATCGGCCAGCGAGCGGCCCATCATGCGCTTCACGGAGCTGATGGTGTTGGCCGGATCGCGCGCGGCGTTGGCGCGGGCGTCATAGCCGACCGCGTGACCCTGCTGCTGGTAGTGGACCACGGAAGGCAGCAGATGGCGGCCCTGCTCGTCAGCCAGCGTTTCCGCCTGGCCGCTACGCACGGTCGCCACGAGGGAATTGGTGGTGCCCAGATCAATACCCACCGCCAGACGACGCTGGTGCGGTGCGGCACTTAAGCCAGGCTCACTAATTTGTAATAAGGCCATAATTGCTTCCGAAATTAAAAATCGAGCAGCTTTTCTTCGAGTTGTTCAGCACTGCTTCGCAGTTTATCGAGAAAACGGAGTTTGCGCACAGTATCTGCCGCCACGTCCCAGGTCTCGTTGTTCAGTTGCTCCACCATCTGCTGATGGCGGGTATCGAACATGCCCTTCACGCGCGCGATGAAGCTTTCCAGACGCGCTTCGTCTTTGGCCTGTTCAATCTCATCCAGCTCTTCGCGAAGCTCCAGCTGTTCCATCAGAAACGCGGTGTCGCGCACGGTATGCTGTTCGCTCGCCAGGTCGAAACCGTGCAGTGAAAGCAGGTACTCGGCACGGCTCAGCGGATGGCGCAGCGTCTGCCAGGCCTGGTTGATGGTCGCAGATTGGGAAACCGCAGCCAGTTGCTCTGACTGAGTACCACTGGCGAATTTATCCGGATGATACTGACGCTGCAGATCCTGAAAGCGGATCGTCAGCGCCTGGAGATCAATCGGGTATTGAGCGGGTAGTCCGAAGAGAGTGAAGTAATCCATAACAATCTCAGGGGTAGCCTGTTAGAACAAACCCCACGCGCAGCAGGTACGCCACGGTGGGGTTTCGGATGACGCGCGGTTAAACGTGGAAGCTTTCGCCGCAACCACACTCATCTTTGACGTTCGGGTTCGTGAATTTGAACCCTTCGTTCAGGCCTTCTTTAACGAAGTCCAGCTGAGTGCCGTTGAGGAATTGCAGGCTTTTGCCATCGACCACCACCTTCACGCCCTTGTCTTCAAACACGGTGTCGTCAGACGCCGGTTCATCAACAAACTCCAGTACGTAAGCCATACCAGAACAGCCGGAGGTACGTACGCCCAGTCGCAGGCCAAAGCCTTTACCACGGTTCGCCAGAAAAGAGCTTACTCGCGCGGCAGCGCTGTCGCTAAGGGTAATCGACATACTCAAACCTCAATTATTTTGCTTCACGTTTGCTTTTGTAATCCGCAATGGCGGCTTTGATCGCGTCTTCTGCCAGAATTGAACAGTGAATTTTCACCGGTGGCAGTTCGAGTTCTTCAGCAATGTCCGTGTTCTTAATTGCCTGTGCTTCGTCCAGAGACTTGCCCTTCACCCATTCGGTGACCAGGGAGCTGGACGCGATAGCAGAACCGCAGCCGTAGGTCTTGAAGCGCGCGTCTTCAATGATACCTTCATTGTTGACTTTAATCTGCAACTTCATCACGTCGCCACACGCCGGTGCGCCAACCATGCCGCTACCGACAGATTCGTCGCTGTTGTCAAAAGAGCCAACGTTGCGCGGGTTCTCGTAATGATCGATGACTTTTTCGCTGTATGCCATGATTGAATTCTCCTTATGTACCGATTAGTGATGTGACCATTCAATGCTGTTCAGATCCACGCCCTGCTTGAACATTTCCCACAGTGGAGAAAGGTCGCGCAGACGGCCGATGGAGTTGCGAACCAGCTTGATGGTGTAGTCAATCTCTTCTTCGGTAGTGAAACGACCTAAAGAGAAACGGATAGAGCTGTGTGCCAGCTCGTCGGTCATACCCAGCGCGCGCAGCACGTAGGATGGCTCCAGGCTTGCAGACGTACAGGCAGAACCGGAAGAAACGGCCAGGTCTTTCAGCGCCATGATCAGCGATTCGCCTTCAACATAGTTGAAGCTCACGTTGAGGATGTTGGGTGCGCCCTGCTCAAGATCGCCGTTCAGATACACTTCTTCCATATCTTTCACGCCGTCCCACAGACGGTTGCGCAGCGTGCGCAGGCGCGCCATCTCGGTTTCCATCTCTTCTTTTGCAATGCGGTACGCTTCGCCCATGCCCACGATCTGGTGAACAGGCAGCGTGCCGGAACGCATGCCGCGCTCGTGACCGCCGCCGTGCATCTGTGCTTCGATGCGGATACGTGGCTTACGACGAACGTACAGCGCGCCGATCCCTTTCGGGCCATAGATTTTGTGGCCGGAGAAGGACATCAGATCTACTTTCAGCTGGCTCAGGTCGATAGGCAGTTTGCCCACGCTCTGGGTCGCGTCTACGTGGTAGATGATACCGCGCGCGCGGCACATTTCGCCGATGGTCGCGATGTCCTGTACTACGCCGATTTCGTTGTTGACGTGCATGATGGAAACCAGAATGGTGTCATCACGCATGGCCGCTTCGAGCTCTTTGAGGTCAATAATACCGTTGCTCTGTGGCGCGAGATAGGTCACTTCGTACCCTTCGCGCTCCAGCTGACGGCAGGTGTCCAGCACGGCTTTGTGTTCGGTTTTGCTGGTGATGATGTGCTTGCCTTTTTTCTGATAAAAGTTGGCTGCACCTTTGATCGCCAGGTTGTCGGATTCGGTCGCACCGGAGGTGAAAACAATCTCACGCGGGTCGGCGCCCACCAGGTCAGCAATCTGATTACGGGCGATATCGACCGCCTCTTCAGCATGCCAGCCAAAACGGTGTGAACGGGAAGCTGGGTTACCAAAGTTTCCGTCCAGGGTCAGACACTGCATCATTTTCTCGGCAACACGCGGGTCCACCGGCGTGGTTGCGGAGTAATCGAGATAAATCGGTAATTTCATTGCTCTATAAACTCCGTACATCGCTTCAATGCAAGGAATCAGGCAACCGGCTGGATGTACGACCGAGTACGCGGGGCGAGTTCTCGCCCCGGCCTGATTCTGAAATACTTATCTTTTTATTATGCGCGCAGTTTGACGTCGATAGCGTCCTGCGCGCGGGTGCTGCGTTGGGAATCCTGGCTGTGCTGACGGCCTGATACGTCCAGAACTTCCTGGTTATTCACCAGCTCACCGAGGGTGATGTTGTTCAGGAAGCCGGTCAGACGGTCGCTCAGATCGCGCCACAGCGCGTGGGTCAGGCATTTATCGCCGCCCTGACAGCCGCCTTTACCCTGGCAACGGGTCGCGTCAACGGATTCGTCAACTGCGCTAATCACTTCGCCAACCGCAATACTGCCCGCGTCTTTACCCAGCAGATAACCGCCGCCTGGGCCACGAACGCTGGAAACCAGTCCATTTTTACGCAGTCTGGAGAACAGCTGTTCCAGATAAGAGAGGGAGATCCCTTGTCGTTCAGAAATATCAGCCAACGGAACCGGGCCCGCTTCGGAGTTGAGCGCAACGTCCAGCATCGCGGTCACGGCATAACGCCCTTTAGATGTCAGTCTCATGTCTTACTTAACCTCAAACTCGCCCCTGCCCGGGGTTTTTTATAGTAAAATGGGGTATTGCATAGCAGGGCCAAGTCTGACATTCCTGACTAAAATGGTCAACTATTTACTTGACTGTTTTAGTCAGGTATTTAACCTTCCGTGCCGTTTTACCTGGGTGCGGCCTGATGCCCTCACCCCGGCCCTCTCCCACGGGGAGAGGGAGAAAACAAACCGGCACTATTCCTTATTCTTCTGCTCAATCGACGCCAGAATTCCGCGCAGGATGTTCAGCTCCTGGCTTTCCGGGCGCGCGCGGGTAAACATACGGCGCAGCTTGTTCATTACCTGGCCCGGGTGGCCTTCACGGATAAAGCCGGTTGAAAGCAGCGTCTGCTCCAGGTGACCGTAGAAGCGCTCAAGATCGTCCACCAGCGGGTAGGCCGTCTCTTCTTTCGGTTCGACCGGTTTCTCCTGCGTCGCCAGCCATGCCATACGCACTTCATAGGCGATAACCTGCACCGCCATCGCCAGGTTCAGCGAGCTGTATTCCGGGTTAGCCGCGATGGCAACGTGATAGTGGCACTTCTGCAGCTCGTCGTTGGTCAGGCCAACGCGCTCGCGGCCAAACACCAGCGCAACCGGCGCCTGCTCCGCTTCTGAGACGCTTTTCAGGCCGCATTCGCGCGGGTCCAGCATCGGCCACGGCAGCGTGCGTGAACGCGCGCTCGTGCCAACAACGAGGCTGCAGCCGGCCAGCGCTTCGTCAAGGGTGTCGACGATCTGGGCGTTACCGATCACGTCGCTGGCACCGGCTGCCAGGGCGATGGCCTGCGAGTCTGGTTTCACCAGCGGGTTAACCAGCCACAGGTTTGTTAATCCCATGGTTTTCATAGCGCGGGCAACGGAGCCCATGTTGCCGGTGTGCGAGGTTTCGACCAGCACGATTCGAATGTTTTGCAGCATAATTTTTAATGTCTGAATTCAGCGTCTGAAGAATATTCCGGCATATTATCATAAACGGGAGACATAATCCGATCCCACTGCTATACTCTGCGCCGATTTTCCTGTTCTTTAACATCCAGTGAGAGAGACCGATGCATCCGATGCTGACCATCGCCGTGCGCGCAGCGCGCAAGGCGGGTAATGTAATTGCCAAACACTACGAAACGCCAGACTCCGTAGAAACCAGCCAGAAAGGCAGCAATGATTTCGTGACTAACGTCGATAAAGCCGCAGAAGCGATTATTATCGAAACGATCCGCAAATCTTACCCGCAGCACACCATCATCACCGAAGAAAGCGGTGAACATGAAGGTACCGATCAGGATGTTCAATGGGTTATCGATCCACTGGATGGCACCACCAACTTCGTCAAACGCCTGCCACACTTCTCTGTGTCTATCGCAGTACGCATTAAAGGCCGTACTGAAGTCGCCGTTGTTTACGATCCAATGCGTAACGAACTGTTCACCGCTACCCGCGGTCAGGGCGCACAGCTGAACGGCTACCGTCTGCGCTGCAGCAACGCACGCGATCTGGACGGCACCATCCTGGCGACCGGTTTCCCCTTCAAGGCGAAACAGCACGCGACCACCTATATGAATATCCTGGGCAAACTGTTCACCGAATGCGCGGACTTCCGCCGCACCGGTTCTGCTGCGCTGGATCTGGCCTACGTGGCGACCGGCCGCGTTGACGGTTACTTCGAGCTGTCACTGAAGCCTTGGGACTTTGCTGCGGGCGAGCTGATCGCACGTGAAGCTGGCGCGATTGTTTGCGACTTCACCGGCGGCCACAACTACATGACCACTGGCAACATCGTTGCAGGTAACCCACGCGTTGTTAAAGCCATGCTGGCAAACATGCGTGATGAACTGAGCGATGCGCTGAAGCGTTAATCCAGTTTGTTAAGCCCGGTGGCGCTACGCTTACCGGGCCTACAAAATCCTTCAGTACGCTAGAAAGGCCGCAACCCCCTTCCCACCGGCACCGCGCTCATCCACATCGTCACCGCCGCTACCAGCAGAATCACCCCGCCCGCCAGCGCAAGCGTTGTCCACCCTACCTGTCGCCACAATACCGGCGTTTTATTGCCGCTGAGTTTGACCGCCAGCTGACGGAAGCTGTGTACCAGCAGCGCTAACGACGAAATGGTGAGAGACGTTCCTGCCGCCATCGCCAGCGCAGACAGCATTCCCCAGCCGAACACGCCAATCACCTTACTGAACAGCAGCACCATGATGGCACCCGAACACGGGCGCATGCCCATCGAGAGAATAATCATCAGCCGCGCGCGCCAGTCGTCGCCGTTCTGCAACTGTTCCTGCGTGGGCAAATGCTGATGCCCGCAGCCGCAGTTTTCATCATGAACGTGGTGCGGCGTAAAGGTTTTGAATTTCGGTTTTTGCAGCAGCACGCGCAGCTTTTTCAGCGCCCTCCAGCAGAGGATCAGCCCCAGCACGCCCACCAGCGCGTAGCTCCCCTTCTCCAGCCAGAAGCTGCTCATGTGCAGCTGGCGTGCGGGAAGCTGTAACAGCGAAAGCACGACCACGACGAGCGCAATCGCCACGCCGCCCTGAAGCAGCGAGGAGGCCAGCGTCAGGCCAATACTCGATTTCAGCTTCGACGGATGTGTGGCAAGCCAGGTCGTGATCACGATTTTGCCGTGCCCCGGCCCCAGCGCGTGCAGAACGCCATAGATAAAGCTGAACGCCAGCAGGGAACCTCCCGCTTTGGTCGGGTTCTCCGCCACCGCCTTCAGCAGACCGCTCATCTGCTGGTTGACCTCACGCTGCCAGACAATGCTTTTCATCATGACCTGCGGCCAGGCCTGCCACAGCCACAGCGCGCCGCAAACGGCGAACAGCAAAAAGATCGCCAGCGGCCAAAGTTGAAGCCAGCGGCGCGGTTTCCGAACCGGAGAGGAGATCACTGACATTGTAAGGTCACCTCCTGCGCGAACTGTTTACCCAACTCCATGTCCTCAGGCGGTGCATCTTCTTTATCAAGCGAGACCGCAAAGTTCAGCGTCTCTTCGCTGGGCTTCGGGGTGTGCACGCCAATTTTGCAGTTTTTTTGCAGAGCGTCCGGCAGCCGTACGTCGCTGTCTTTGTCATAGCGCATGTCGACATAGTAGGTTGGGTCAAAGGTGGAAAAGCGGTACGTTTGCCCCGCCAGCGGCTGCGGATGCGCCAGAGGAAGCACGAACGTCAGCACCGCCTGATGCCCGTCACGCGTCATACCGTATTCCGTTGGCCGGTTAAGAAATTTGACCTTCTGCCCGTTGCGCCAGAATTCCGTGAAGTAGTGCTGGCCGAGCACGTTGGCCATCACTTCTGCCGCCAGCTTTTTCCAGATTTCGTCGCCGGGCTTCGCGTTTCCCGCATCGTAGAGCAGATCGGCCGAGGTGATTTCATCCATCGTCCAGCGCATCTTCAGGCCGCTCAGCTGCGTGCCGTCGGTGACCAGCTCCGTCTGGAGGTCAATAAAACTGTGAGGGTGTGCGCTGACGGTGAAGCCGATCGCCGCCAAAAATAACGCCATCGCACTTTGTTTAACTGTTTGCATCAATTCCTCACGTCAAAAATTCTGTGATGTTCCCCAGCAATCCTGAGTGAAAGGCCTGCCGGCGCGCTTTTCAGCGCTCATCCTTTAGCTATTCTTATCAAACATTCACACTGGATACCCGACAGATGATGACGACGCTTGAAATTCCATCTGTGCTTTCCAGTTCGCAGCGCCGCTGCCAGGTGCTTTTGATGCTTTACCTGCCCGATGCTGCCGTCACCGCACAGAGCATCATTGCTGCCAACGGGGTGGACGACGCAATGGCACGGCAAGATATAGCCGAGACGCGCGATGAAATCCAGCGCTATCACCGGCTGGATATCGTCACGCACCACGACGGCTGCTACCGGATTGAAGGCTCGGCCCTGAATCAGCGTTTATGCCTGCTGCACTGGCTGCGCCGGGCGCTGCGGCTTTGCCCGCAGTTTGTCTCGCACCAGTTTACCCCCGCATTAAAAACCGCGCTTAAACAACACGGCATTGCGCGGCCGCTTTACGACGATGCGAACCTGCGGGCGCTGATCGGCTTCTGCTCACGCAAGCTCCAGCGTCAGTTTGAATGCCGCGACGTCCAGTTTTTACAGCTCTATTTACAATACTGTCTTATTCAGCACCAGCTCGGGAACACGCCACAGTTTTCTCACGTTCAGCGCAGCTGGACCCAGTCGAGAGGGGAATATTTCACGGCCCAGGAGATCGTGCGTCACTGGAGACGGCGCGTCCCACAGGGTGCACATGGGGATGAACAGCTGTTTCTGGCGCTGCTGTTTATGATGCTCCGCACGCCCGATCCGGTGCTCGACAAACACCAGCAGGATCAGCGCTTGCGCCGGGCCATCGTGCGCATGGTCGCCCGTTTTCGCTCGCAGACCGGGATGAACTTCAGCGACGAGCAAGGGCTGACCGATCAGCTGTATATCCATCTTGCTCAGGCGCTGGACCGCTCGCTGTTTGAGATTGGCATCGACACGAGCCTGCCGGAGGAGATCCATCGTCTCTATCCCCGGCTGTTACGCACCACGAAGGAAGCACTGTTTGAGCTGGAGGCAGAATTTGGGCTGCGTTTTTCTGATGAAGAGATGAGCCTTGTCGCGGTGATTTTCGGTGCCTGGCTGATGCAGGAGACAGATCTGCATGAAAAACAGGTGATCCTGCTGACGGGAGACGATAAAGCCAGCGAGGATCTGATTGAACAGCAGCTTCGCGAGCTGACGCTGCTGCCGCTTAACATTCGCTATCTAACGCTGCAGGCTTTCCAGAAAGAGGGGGCACCGCGCGAGGCCGTGCTGGTTATCACCCCCTACCCTACTGCCCTGCCGCTGTTCTCGCCGCCGCTGATCCATGCCGTTGAGACATTGAACGCGCAGCAGCAAGAACATATTCGCGCCATGCTGGAATCATAGCGACGCGCGAGCGGCCACTTTAGGGCGAACAACGATAGCGGGTAAGGCGACAAGCGCCATCACCCAGAAGACGCCATGTCCCAGGTGCTGGTAGAGGAACCCCGCAAAGACCGTCATGATCGCGATACTGCCCCCCATTGCGACCGCCGAATAGACGGCCTGCAGGCGAATAACGTCCCCGCCCTCGCGCGCAGCGATATAGCGCATCGCCGCCAGATGACATACGGTAAAGGTGCCGCAGTGAAGAATTTGCGCCACTATCAGCCACGGCAGATCGGTCGTCCAGCCCATAATGCCCCAGCGCGCCACGCCGCACACGGCGGAAAGCAGCAGCAGGTCACGCGCGCCAAAGCGACGGAATAGCTTCTTGCTCAGGGCGAAGATAATGACTTCGGCCACCACGCCCAGCGACCACAGATAGCCCACTGCGGAAGCAGAGTATCCCGCCCCCTGCCAGTAGATGGCGCTGAACCCATAGTACGCCGCATGCGCCCCCTGAAGCAGACAGACACACGCCAGAAAACGCCAGCTTTGTGCTACCAGGCTCCGCCAGGCGGGCCAGCCGGCGCTCTCCTGATGGCGGCTTTCCCCTTGCGGCATTATCGACGGCCGCAGCAGCATGCCCAGCAGCATTGAGGCAATACCGATACTCAGCAGGGCGAGAATGGCGTGGTAATCGTAAAGGCTGACCAGTTTACCCACCAGCGCGGAGCCAATCACAAAGGCAATAGAGCCCCACAGGCGCACGCGCCCATAGTCCATGGTGATCTGCTTTTGCCAGGTGTTCGCCAGGGCATCCGTCAGCGGTACCAGCGGTGAGAAGAACAGGTTAAAGCCGACCATTACCACCATCAGCCAGGCAAACTGGTGGCTGACCCAGAAGCAGGCAACAAAGACCAGCGTCAGCAGAGCCAGAATGCGCACAGCCTTGATCAGTAGAGAGGGATCGCTAACGCGCGGGGCAATCAGCAGGCTGCCGAGGAAACGCGCCACCAGCCCGGCCCCCAGCAGGACGCCGATGGTCTCGGGGGTCAGGCCGATACCCTTGAGCCAGACGCTCCAGAAGGGCAGAAAAATACCGTAGCTAAAGAAATAGGTGAAATAACTGAGCGCCAGCCAGCGCGTGGAATGCAAGACCATGAATCCCTCCCGAAATCGAGGCCATAGTCTGGCGAGAATATAAAAATTAAGCAAGTCGATAGCCTGCTATAAATTAACGAAAAATTAACATCTTGTGCAGTCGCCTGGCTTATGGCAGGGAATGAAAATATGTATTACGTTTAAATTACTCCACTTGCAGAGGTTTTTCTGCCATGAACTCACTACGTTATTTCGATTTCGGTCAGTCACGTCACCTGCTGCTGCTGATTGGCCGCATCGCGCTTGTCGTGCTGTTTATTATCTTTGGTTATCCAAAACTGACGGGGTTTAGCGGCACCGTACAATATATGACCTCGCTGGGCGCGCCGATGCCCATGCTGGCGGCCATTATTGCGGTGGTCATGGAAGTGCCTGCCGCCATTCTGATCGTCCTGGGCTTTTTCACCCGTCCTCTCGCGGTACTGTTTGTATTCTATACCCTTGGGACGGCGGTGATTGGACACCACTACTGGGATATGACCGGAGATGCGGTCGTGCCGAATATGATTAACTTCTACAAGAATATCAGTATTGCCGGTGCCTTTATTTTGCTGGCCATTGTTGGTCCGGGCGCGATTTCCCTTGACCGGCGTTAAGCCATAAAAAAAGGCCGCAAGCGCGGCCTTTTTTATTTCTGCAAAGCAGAGGAATTATGCGTATACCGGGAAACGTGCGCAGATATCCAGAACTTTACCTTTGACGCGCTCGATTACCGCTTCGTCATTGATGTTGTCCAGAACGTCACACATCCAGCCAGCCAGCTCTTTTACTTCCGCTTCTTTAAAGCCGCGGCGAGTTACGGCCGGAGAACCGATACGGATACCGGACGTCACGAACGGGCTCTTCGGATCGTTTGGCACGCTGTTTTTGTTCACGGTGATGTTGGCGCGGCCCAGGGCAGCGTCAGCTTCTTTACCGGTCAGGTTCTTATCAACCAGATCCAGCAGGAACAGGTGGTTTTCAGTACCGCCGGATACCACTTTGTAGCCACGGTTCAGGAACACTTCCACCATTGCTTTGGCGTTCTTAGCAACCTGCTGCTGATAAACCTTGAACTCAGGCTCCATCGCTTCTTTCAGCGCTACCGCTTTCGCCGCAATAACGTGCATCAGCGGGCCGCCCTGCGCACTTGGGAACACGGCGGAGTTCAGTTTTTTGTAAAGCTCTTCGTCACCGCCTTTCGCCAGGATCAGGCCACCGCGTGGACCCGCCAGGGTTTTGTGGGTGGTGGTGGTCACAACGTGAGCGTGTGGAACCGGGTTCGGGTAAACGCCAGCGGCAATCAGGCCAGCAACGTGCGCCATGTCCACGAACAGGTAAGCACCGATGCTGTCCGCGATTTCACGCATTTTTGCCCAGTCAACGATACCGGAGTAAGCAGAGAAGCCACCGATGATCATCTTCGGTTTGTGCTCTTTAGCCTGCTTCGCCATGTCTTCGTAGTCAATTTTGCCGGACTCATCAATACCGTAAGGGATGATGTTGTACAGTTTGCCGGAGAAGTTAACCGGGGAGCCGTGAGTCAGGTGGCCGCCCTGCGCCAGGTTCATACCCAGAACGGTATCGCCCGGCTGCAGCAGCGCGGTGTAGACCGCAAAGTTAGCCTGAGAGCCAGAGTGCGGCTGCACGTTTGCGTAGTCAGCGCCAAAGAGTTCTTTCGCACGGTCGATAGCCAACTGCTCAACGATATCAACGTACTCGCAACCGCCGTAATAGCGTTTGCCCGGATAACCTTCAGCATATTTGTTGGTCAGCTGAGAACCCTGCGCCTGCATAACGCGCGGGCTGGTGTAGTTTTCGGAGGCGATCAGTTCGATGTGCTCTTCCTGACGTACTTTTTCCTGCTCCATAGCCTGCCACAGTTCGGCATCATAATCGGCAATGTTCATTTCACGCTTTAACATCCGCATCTCCTGACTCAGCTAACAAGTAAATTTTGGCCTGAAAAGGCAGTCCTGTTGGACGACGGGCAACAGTATAACTGATTAGTTCTGTGATAACAGGTCTTGACAAACGATTTTACGCAAACGTTTTCCTACGCGCCACGCAAGGGTTTGAGGAATAAAGCTCTCGCCATTTCCAGCGGATTTCTTTTCAGGTTTGTGATGCATATTTTTCATCTTGCAAAGAACCATTTACAACGCAGGGGTATTTTTTATAAGATGCATTTATAATACATCATTAAAGTCACATCAGAAGGATGCGCTCATGCTCGACGCTCAAACCATCGCTACCGTTAAAGCCACCATTCCCCTGCTGGTGGAAACCGGTCCTAAACTCACCGCCCATTTCTACGATCGCATGTTCACGCACAACCCGGAGCTCAAAGAAATTTTCAACATGAGCAACCAGCGTAACGGCGATCAGCGTGAAGCGCTGTTCAACGCCATCGCGGCCTACGCCAGCAATATTGAAAACCTGGCGGCGCTGCTGCCTGCGGTAGAGAAGATTGCGCAGAAACATACCAGCTTCCAGATCCAGCCCGAGCAGTACAACATTGTGGGTAGCCACCTGCTGGCGACGCTGGACGAGATGTTCAGCCCGGGACAGGAAGTGCTCGACGCGTGGGGTAAAGCCTACGGCGTGCTGGCAAACGTGTTTATCAACCGTGAAGCACAGATCTACAGCGAAAACGCCAGCAAGAACGGCGGCTGGGAAGGCACGCGAGCCTTCCGCATCGTTGAGAAAACCCCGCGCAGCGCATTGATTACCAGCTTTGAGTTTGAGCCGGTGGACGGACAGCCGGTTGCCGATTACCAGCCGGGCCAGTATCTGGGCGTGTGGCTGAAGCCTGAAGGCTTCCCGCATCAGGAGATCCGCCAGTATTCTCTCACCCGCAAGCCAAACGGCAAAGGCTACCGCATTGCCGTGAAGCGTGAGGACGGCGGGCAGGTCTCCAACTGGCTCCACAACGAAGCTAACGTGGGCGACGTAGTCCATCTGGCCGCGCCGGCGGGCGATTTCTTCATGGCCGTTGGAGCGAATACCCCGGTTACGCTGATCTCTGCGGGCGTCGGCCAAACGCCAATGCTGGCGATGCTCGATACGCTGGCGAAAGCAAACCACGGCGCGCAGGTCAACTGGTTCCACGCTGCGGAAAACGGTGACGTGCACGCCTTTGCGGATGAAGTGAAAACGCTCGGGGCGTCCCTGCCGCGCTTCACCGCGCACACCTGGTATCGCCTGCCGACGGATGCAGACCGCGAAGCCGCACGGTTTGACAGCGAAGGTCTGATGAATTTAAGCCAGATAGAAGGGGCGTTTAGCGCGCCGGACATGCAGTTCTACGTCTGCGGGCCGTTAGCGTTTATGCAGTATGCCGCGAAGCAGCTGGTTGAGCTGGGTGTGAACAAAGACAACATTCATTACGAATGTTTCGGGCCACATAAGGTGCTGTAATGAAAAAGCCCCTCGTTCGAGGGGCTTTTTTTTCGCCGGGCGGCGGCTGCGCCTTACCCGGCCTACAAAACCGTTGGCAATGTTAAATCGCGGCGTCGTCTTCTTCGCCGGTACGGATACGGATCACGCGCGCCACGTCAAAGACGAAGATTTTACCGTCGCCAATTTTGCCCGTCTGCGCGGTGCGGATAATGGTATCCACGCAGGTATCGACGATATCGTCGCTGACCACGATTTCAATTTTTACTTTCGGCAGAAAGTCGACCATGTACTCTGCGCCACGGTAAAGCTCGGTGTGGCCCTTCTGACGACCAAAACCTTTCACTTCCGTCACGGTCATCCCGGTGATGCCGACTTCCGCCAGCGCTTCACGCACGTCATCCAGTTTGAAAGGTTTAATAATCGCATCAATCTTTTTCATGGTGGGTCCTTAAACTCTTGCCTGTAAGCTGCCTCGTAATCGATTGCTCACAGTACCATACGGCATTACTCTTTAAAATCGTTTGCTTCCAGCTCGTGGCGCGACAGCAGCTTGTAGAACTCGGTGCGGTTGCGTCCGGCCATGCGCGCCGCGTGGGTCACATTGCCTTTGGTGATCTGCAATAGCTTGCGCAGATAGTTGAGCTCAAACTGATTCCGCGCTTCGGCAAACGTCGGCAGGGCCGTATTTTCCCCTTCCAGCGCCTGCTCCACCAGCGCATCACTGATCACCGGTGAGGAGGTCAGCGCCACGCACTGCTCAATCACGTTCACCAGCTGGCGCACGTTACCCGGCCAGCCTGCGGCCATCAGCCGCTTCATCGCATCGGTGGAAAACGCGCGCACGAACGGTTTATGGCGATCGGCCGCCTGGCGCAAAAGGTGGTTCGCCAGCAGCGGAATGTCTTCAGCACGTTCCGCCAGCGCCGGGATCTTCAGGTTCACCACGTTCAGGCGGTAGTAGAGATCTTCGCGAAACTCGTTGCGGGCCATCACTTTTGGCAGATCGCGGTGGGTGGCGGAAATAATTCGCACATTAATATCAATGTCGCGGTTGCTGCCCAGCGGGCGAACTTTTCGCTCCTGCAGCACGCGCAGCAGTTTGACCTGCAGCGGCGCGGGCATATCGCCAATCTCGTCCAGGAACAGCGTGCCGCCTTCCGCGGCCTGGAACAGCCCTTCACGGCTGCTCACCGCGCCGGTGAATGCGCCGCGGGCGTGACCAAACAGTTCAGATTCGAGCAGCTGTTCCGGAAGCGCGCCGCAGTTAATGGCGATAAAGGCGTTTTTACTGCGCGGGCTGGCGTTATGGATCGCCTGCGCCAGGATCTCTTTCCCGGTTCCGCTCTGGCCGTTGATGAGCACGCTGACGTCGGACTGCGCCACCATCCGGGCCTGTTCAAGCAGACGCAGCATAATGGGGCTGCGGGTGACGATGGACTCCCGCCACGCTTCATCCCCCGCCGGGGCGGCATGTTCCAGCGCGCTGTCGATAGCCTTATACAGCGCGTCTTTGTCCACCGGCTTGGTCAGGAAGCTGAATACCCCCTGCTGCGTCGCGGCAACCGCATCCGGGATCGACCCGTGCGCCGTCAGGATAATCACGGGCATACCCGGCTGCTGCTTCTGGATCTCAGCAAACAGCTGCAGGCCGTCCATTTCGTCCATCCGCAGGTCGCTTATCACCAGATCGATTTTCTCGCGGCTGAGGATCTTCAGCCCTTCCAGCCCGCTTTCAGCGGTCACGACGCTGTAGCCTTCACTGACCAGACGCATGCCCAGCAGCTTTAACAGCCCGGGATCGTCATCCACCAGTAAGAGATGAGCAGGTTTACGGCTCGTCATGCTTCATATCCTCTTGTTTCGGCGTATCGCTGTCCGGTGCCGCGGATGAATTCCCCGGCTGATATTTACGCGACGAGAGCTGCCTTTCGATATCGGTCAGGTTTTCCAGCTTACGCGTCGTGGTATCCAGCTCGGTACGTAAATGTTGCTGCTGTTGACGCAGCGTATCAAGCTCGGTGTCGGTTGACTGTTGCAGCTTGCTGTAGCGGGAGCGCTCTTCAGACAGCTGAAGCTGTAATGTCTGCCCGTCGCGCCAGAGCTGGTATACCGGGCGTACCTGTACGGGAAGATTGACCACAAACGTATCCAGCCGGGTCACATTGACGCGGCGTTCAACGGGCGTGATTTTCGCATCTGCGAGTAAAATCCCACGCTTGAACGCGTCCTGCCAGGTGTCGTCATCCAGCATCGCCGCCTTTGAGCGGGCGTCTACCGGCGCCAGACGCTGGGCGCAATCTATTCCACGCAGCCAGAACAGCGGGTTGCTTTCAACGTCATGTCCTGACAGGTTCCAGATGTCTTCGCAGCGGGTTGAGAGAAAATCTGCCAGCTGGTTATCGGGCCATTTATCTTCTTGTTTATCGCTAATGGCACTTTGTGGCGCATGGGAAATACACCCTGCCAGAAATAAACAGGGCAGGCTCAGGCGAAGCGTGTTGCTGGAAAATACCGCGCGTACGGCGCGGAGAAAGACGTGTGACATACTCACCAGACATAGATTCATTTTATTGATTTTTCCGGCTCAGGGGCAGTTCGATACGGAAGCAAACATCTGAACGTTCGTCCGCGACAATGTTTAGCTCACCCTGCATGCGTCGTATGCAGTCCCGGGCAATGCTCAAGCCAAGCCCGCTTCCTTTTACCGCGCCTTTCCGCTGATGACTTCCCTGGAAAAAGGGTTCGAAGATCATGATTTTTTCGTCATCGGGGATCGGGGTGCCGGTGTTTGCGACGTCAATAAACACCCGTGAACCATTCGTATTACTTCGGATATAAATGTTACCGGATTCAGTACCATAGTGCACCGCATTGGAGTAAAGATTATCCAGAACGCTCATCAGCAGCATGGGTTCAGCCAGGCAGGCAGGCGCATTCAGCTCGACGCCGGTATGCATCATTTTAGCTCTTGCTGGCAAGCTATGGGCTGAGATCACCATATCCACCAGCGGCGCAATCTCAACGTTTTCCAGGACGACCGCCCCGTCTGCCAGCTTGCGGTTGTAGTCCAGCAGTTGCTCAATTAGCTTTTGCAGATTGCGGCTGCTGTTATCCAGGATCTCGACAATTTCTTTCTGTTCTGGCGTAAGGGGCCCGGCCACTTCGTCCGCCAGCAGCTCCGTTCCTTCACGCATGCTGGCCAGCGGCGTTTTAAGCTCATGAGAGATATGGCGCAGAAACTGATGACGCTGGGATTCGAGCCACGCCAGGCGCTCGGACAGCCAGATAATGCGCTGGCCTACGGATCGCAGCTCGCGTGGACCTTTAAAGGCGACCGTATCTCCGAGCGATTTCCCCTCCCCCAGACGGTTGATCATACGCTGAATGCCCTTCACCGGACCGATGATCATACGGGTAAAGAGCAGTACCAGCCCAAGACTCACCAGGAACAGCACCAGCGCCTGCCAGCCGAAGAACTGGCCACGCTCGGCAATCTCCTGCTGGAGCTGCTGGCCGCGAGAGAAAATCACCGTGCGCGTTGACTGCACCATCTCGGTGTTGGCGCTGGCAAAAGCCTCAAGGCGCGCGGCGGCGGCGGCATCCGGGCCACTATTGTGGCACTGCAGCTGCGCAAGATCGTTCAAATCCTGACGTAACGCCTGATACAGCTTGTCGTCAGGCAATACCCCCGCGTGAGCATCCAGCATTTCGCTGTAGCGTTTACGCTGACTCTGATAAACCTTTTCCAGCGTCCGATCGTCAAGCACGCAATACTGACGATAGCTACGCTCCATCTCCAGCGCGGCGTTGGTCATCGCTTCACTGCGTCTGGCGTCGATGAGCGTCGTTCGGTTGGTCAAAGCCGCCTGCGCGCTCAGCGCGTTCAGACTTTGCCACGCCTGCCAGGCGAGGATCAGCAGCGGCAGCAGGATCAGCAGGAAGGCCATCATGACGAGCTGTCGTAGCGAGCGGGGAAAAACGGGCCAGCGTTTCAACGCATTACTCTCTTAATGGGGGTTTACGCAGAGCGTAACTGAGTCTGCCCTTCAGATACAACAAAGCCGGGTAAAAACCCGGCTTTGTCATGGAATGAGGCGGTGCCTAACTCGACGTTTCGCCCTGGCCTGATAAAGCATCGCTATGATCAGTAGTTGGACGGCAGGCACCTTTTTGTGCGTCATTCGAAGTTTATGTAGCGCGTCCCGAAGGGGCTGACATAAGAAGGTGAATGAGCCACTGGTTAATATTATGCAACACTCGTGCCAGAATGCAAAACAAAATATTAACACATTGAAATATATGATTTTTACTCGTTTAACCTGTTAATTAACGGTTGAATGATTTCCAGGCTAAGTGTCGCTATTAAGCAACACCTTAACGGGAACCCGTCCTGTTATATATAAATCAAAGAGTTAAATGTCTCCATTTAGAGACAGTTGCATACCCTCTTTGTCTCAGTTTTGCGACACGCATAAAAAAGCCCGGTGGCGCTTACGCTTACCGGGCCTACAGGGGTTAGGGTGCTAAAACTTAACCCAGCTGCTTACGCGCGTTGCGGAAGATACGCATCCACGGGCTGTCCTCGCCCCAGTTTTCCGGGTGCCAGGAGTTGCTCACGGTGCGGAACACGCGTTCCGGGTGCGGCATCATGATGGTCGCGCGACCGCTTTCGCTGGTCACCGCCGTAATACCGTTGGCCGAGCCGTTCGGGTTAGCCGGGTAGGTTTCTGTCACCTTGCCGAAGTTATCGACAAAGCGCAGCGCCACCAGGCCTTTGCTCTCCAGCTGAGCCAGATGCGCAGCATCACGCACCTCTACCTGACCTTCACCGTGGGAAACGGCGATTGGCATCCGTGAACCGACCATCCCCTGCAGCAGCAGAGACGGGCTTTGGGTCACTTCCACCAGGCTGAAGCGCGCTTCGAAGCGGTCAGACTGGTTGCGCACAAAGCGCGGCCAGGCTTCGCTGCCCGGGATCAGTTCGCGCAGGTTAGACATCATCTGACAGCCGTTACACACGCCCAGCGCCAGGGTCTGCGGACGGTGGAAGAAGGTTTCGAACTCGTCACGCACGCGGCTGTTGAACAGGATGGACTTCGCCCAGCCTTCGCCCGCGCCCAGCACGTCGCCGTAGGAGAAGCCGCCGCACGCCACCAGCGCCTGGAAATCGTCCAGACCGGTACGCCCGGCCAGCAGGTCGCTCATGTGGACGTCGATAGCGTCAAAGCCCGCGCGGTGGAAGGCAGCCGCCATCTCAACGTGGGAGTTAACGCCCTGCTCGCGCAGCACCGCCACTTTCGGACGCGCGCCGGTCGCAATGTACGGCGCGGCAATGTCTTCGTTGATGTCGAAGGAGAGCTTCACGTTCAGGCCTGGATCGTTGTCGTTAGCCTTGGCGTTGTGTTCCTGGTCAGCACATTCCGGGTTATCACGCAGGCGCTGCATCTGCCAGGTGGTTTCCGCCCACCACATGCGCAGCGTGGTGCGGCTTTCGCTGAACACCGCGTGGCCGTCTGCTTCAATGACGAAGCGGTCGCCCTGAACGGCTTTACCCAGATAGTGGACGCAGTCCACCAGGCCGTGCTTCGCCAGAATCGTTTCAACCGCGTCGCGATCCGCTGCACGCACCTGAATCACGGCGCCCAGCTCTTCGTTGAACAGCGCCGCCAGACGGTCTTCGCCAAGCGTGGCAATGTTCGCTTCCACGCCGCAGTGGCCGGTGAAGGCCATCTCTGCCAGCGTCACCAGCAGGCCGCCGTCGGAACGGTCGTGGTAGGCCAGCAGCTTACGCTGCGCCACCAGCGCCTGAATCGCGTCGTAGAAGCCTTTCAGCTGGGCAACGTCGCGCACGTCCGCTGGCTTGTCGCCGAGCTGACGGTAAACCTGCGCCAGCGCGGTTGCGCCCAGCGCGTTGTGGCCTTTACCCAGGTCAATCAGCAGCAGGGCGTTGTCTTCGGTCGCAAGCTGCGGCGTAACGGTGTGGCGCACGTCTTCCACGCGCGCAAACGCGGTGATCACCAGCGACAGCGGAGAGGTCATCTCGCGCTGCTCGCTGCCTTCCTGCCAGCGGGTTTTCATCGACATGGAGTCTTTACCCACCGGAATGGTCAGGCCGAGGGCAGGACACAGCTCCTCGCCCACCGCTTTCACGGCTTCATACAGGCCAGCATCTTCGCCAGGGTGACCAGCAGCGGCCATCCAGTTTGCGGAAAGCTTGATACGTTTGATATCGCCAATCTGCGTCGCGGCGATGTTGGTCAGCGCTTCACCGACAGCCAGACGGGCAGAGGCCGCGAAGTCCAACAGCGCCACCGGGGTGCGTTCACCCAGGGCCATCGCTTCGCCGTAGTAGCTGTCGAGACTCGCGGTGGTCACGGCGCAGTTAGCGACCGGGATCTGCCACGGACCGACCATCTGATCGCGCGATACCATACCGGTCACGGTGCGGTCGCCGATGGTCACCAGGAAGGTTTTCTCCGCCACGGCAGGCAGGTGCAGCACGCGGTTGACCGCTTCGGCCACCGTAATGCCCTGGCGATCCAGCGCTTTGCCTGCCGCTTTGCGGGTCGTTACGTCGCGGGTCATCTTCGGCGTTTTACCGAGCAGGACGTCGAGCGGCAGATCGATCGGCTGGTTGTCAAAGTGAGTGTCGCTTAAGGAAAGGTGCTGCTCTTCGGTCGCTTCACCGATGACGGCATACGGCGCACGCTCGCGGCGGCACAGTTCGTCAAACAGCGGCAGCTGATCCGCGGCAACCGCCAGCACGTAGCGCTCCTGGGATTCGTTACACCAGATTTCCAGCGGGCTCATGCCCGGCTCATCGCTCAGGATATCGCGCAGGTTGAAACGGCCACCGCGGCCGCCGTCGCTCACCAGCTCCGGCATGGCGTTGGACAAACCGCCCGCGCCCACGTCGTGGATGAAAAGAATCGGGTTGGCATCGCCCAGCTGCCAGCAGCGGTCGATCACTTCCTGGCAGCGACGCTCCATCTCAGGGTTGTCGCGCTGCACGGAGGCGAAGTCGAGATCCGCATCAGACTGGCCGGAGGCCATAGAAGAGGCCGCGCCACCGCCCAGACCGATGTTCATCGCCGGGCCGCCGAGCACGATCAGCTTAGCGCCGACGACGATCTCGCCTTTCTGCACGTGATCGGCACGGATGTTGCCGATCCCGCCCGCAAGCATGATCGGCTTGTGGTAGCCGCGCAGCTCTTCGCCGTTGTGGCTTTCCACTTTCTCTTCATAGGTACGGAAGTAACCGTTCAGCGCCGGACGACCAAACTCGTTGTTAAACGCCGCGCCGCCCAGCGGGCCTTCGGTCATGATATCCAGGGCGGTTACGATGCGCTCTGGCTTGCCGAAATCTTCTTCCCACGGCTGTTCAAAGCCCGGGATGCGCAGGTTGGAAACGGAGAAACCGACCAGACCCGCTTTAGGTTTAGCGCCACGACCGGTCGCGCCTTCGTCACGGATTTCACCGCCGGAGCCGGTCGCCGCACCCGGCCACGGGGAGATCGCCGTCGGGTGGTTGTGTGTTTCCACTTTCATCAGAATATGCGCGGGCTCCTGATGGAAGTCATAACGCCCTGCTTCGCGATCGGCGAAGAAGCGGCCCACCTCGGAACCTTCCATGACGGCGGCGTTGTCCTTATAGGCAGACAGCACGTGGTCAGGGGTTTGCTCCATGGTGTTTTTGATCATTTTGAACAGCGACTTCGGCTGCTGTTCGCCGTCAATAATCCAGTCGGCGTTGAAAATCTTGTGGCGGCAGTGCTCAGAGTTCGCCTGCGCGAACATGTAGAGTTCGATGTCGTTCGGGTTACGGTTGAGCTTAACAAACGCATCCTGCAGGTAGTCGATTTCGTCTTCTGCCAGCGCCAGGCCGAGACGCAGGTTGGCGTCAATCAGCGCCTGACGGCCCTGCCCCAGCAGGTCTACGCTCTGAACCGGCGCAGGCTGATGGTGGGAGAAAAGCTTCTGCGCGTCATCGAGAGAGGCAAATACGCTCTCCATCATGCGATCGTGCAGTTCAGCCGCAACCGCCTGCCACTGCGCGTCGCTCAGGGTAGAGGCTTCCACGTAGTACGCCACGCCGCGTTCCAGACGGTTAATCTGGCTCAGGCCACAGTTGTGGGCGATGTCGGTGGCTTTGGAAGACCAGGGGGAGATGGTGCCCGGACGAGGCGTCGCAAGGATCAGTTTGCCGGTTGGCGTGTGGCTGCTCAGGCTTGGACCATACTTGAGCAGGCGTTCCAGCTGTACGCGCTCCTCTGCATTCAGGGGGGCATTCAGGTCAGCAAAATGGACATACTCAGCGTAAATATTGCTTACCGGAAGGTCGGCCGCCTGAAAACGTGCCAGCAGTTTAGTGATACGGAAGGCAGACAGTGCAGGCGAACCACGCAGAATTTCCATCATAAGTCTCTCGTCTTCGAAGCGCCGGGGCGCTTACAGTGTGCGCAAGGGGGGAAAACGGGCGTCATTATAGAGAATCCTGAGCGCCGACGAAACCGTTTGCGTCGAAATAAAATTCGCACAGAGATTTAACAATAGATGTGACCTGTCTCTCTAATTGGTTGCCAAGTGGCGCAAGTTTACGCAAAATGCCGCTCATTCAATGGCAAACCTTATGATTAACATGGCTACAGCAGACTGAGGCAACCGGCGTCGCAGAGAATTAACTAATTGAAAAAATTAAAGATTAATTATCTGCTCATCGGCATTGTAACGTTGCTGCTGGCAGTGGCCCTCTGGCCTTCCATCCCCTGGTTCGGCAAAGCCGAAAACCGTATCGCCGCCATTCAGGAGCGGGGGGAATTGCGTGTCAGTACCCTCAACTCTCCGCTGATTTACAGCGACATCAACGGCAAAATCATTGGCCTGGATTACGAGCTGGCACAGCAGTTCGCCGATTACCTTGGCGTGAAGCTTAAAATCACCGTCCGCCAGAATATCAACCAGCTCTTTGACGACCTCGATAACGACGATGCCGATATGCTCGCCGCCGGGCTGGTGTATAACAGCGAGCGCAGCAAGAACTACCAGCCGGGCCCGACCTACTACTCCGTTTCGCAGCAGCTGGTTTACCGCGTCGGGAGCCTGCGCCCGCGCTCGCTGGCCTCGATTAACGATCGGCAGCTGACGATTGCGCCCGGCCACGTGGTGATTGACGATCTGCGTGAGCTCAAGGAGAAGAAATATCCCGACCTGAGCTGGACGGTGGATCCGAAACTCGGCACGACGGAGCTGCTGGAGCAGGTAAAAGACCAGAAAGTGCCCTACACCATCGCCGATTCAGTCGCGATCAGCCTGTTCCAGCGGGTGCATCCTGAAATCGCCGTAGCGCTGGACGTCACCGACGAGCAGCCCGTGACCTGGTTTAGCCAGCTTGATGACGATCAGACCTTCTCTGCCGCGATGCTTGATTTCTTCAACACCATCAATGAAGACGGTACCCTGGCGCGTCTGGAGGAGAAGTACCTCGGGCACGGCGATGACTTTGACTACGTTGACACCCGCAGCTTCCTGCGCGCGGTGGACAGCGTCCTGCCGGACCTGCAGCCGTTGTTCGAAAAATACGCCCAGGAGATTGACTGGAAGCTACTGGCGGCTATTTCGTATCAGGAATCCCACTGGGACACCCAGGCTACGTCGCCCACGGGCGTACGCGGTTTGATGATGTTAACCAAAAATACCGCGCTGAGCCTGGGCGTGAATGACCGGACCGATGCCGAACAGAGCATCAGCGGCGGCGCGCGCTATCTGCAGGATATGATGGCCAAAGTACCGGAAACGGTGCCGGAAGAAGAGCGGATCTGGTTTGCGCTGGCGGCCTACAATATGGGCTACGCGCATATGCTTGATGCGCGAGCGTTGACGGCCAAAACGAAAGGTAACCCGGACAGCTGGTCAGACGTTAAGCAGCGCCTGCCGCTGCTGAGCCAGAAGCCATGGTATAACAAGCTGACATACGGCTACGCGCGCGGGCATGAAGCCTACGCCTACGTGGAAAATATCCGTAAATATCAGATTAGCCTGGTCGGGTATCTGCTGGAGAAAGAGAAAGAGGCGACGGAGGCCAAACAGCTGGCTCAAAGTTACCCGGTCGTGGCGCCGGACGAGCTTAATCGTCCGACAGCTTCAATTCTGCCTTTTGCTGCTTTTTCTGCTGACGGCGCATTCGAAAGAAATCGCTTAATAGCCCCGAACACTCTGGTGCAAGCACCCCACCGATAGTCTTCACCTGGTGGTTCATCCCCGGGTGACCCAGCACGTCCATCAGCGAACCGGCCGCACCGGTTTTTTCATCCCGCGCACCGAAAACCAGAGTCCCAATCCGGCTGTGCACCATCGCGCCGGAGCACATCACGCACGGCTCCAGCGTCACATACAGCGTGGTATCAAGCAGGCGATAGTTTTGCAGCACCAGACCGCCCTGGCGAAGCGCCATGATTTCCGCGTGGGCTGTAGGATCGTGGCGACCAATAGGACGGTTCCACCCTTCGCCAATCACCTGGTTGTTATGAACCAGCACCGCGCCCACGGGCACTTCGCCCTCTTCCCAGGCGCGTTGAGCCAGCGCCAGCGCATGGCGCATCCAGTATTCATGATTGTATTCAGGGTTGGACAAAGGCTGATACTCCAGTCGAAAAGCGGGCGGCATTATACACGCCCGTTTTAGAGAAGACTATTCGAGTTGCTGAAGTTCACCTGATGGCGTGACGCGCCAGCGATGCTGGCAAAAATAGAGCAGCGGGTTGTCCTGCTTGCTGTCGCTGTAGCCGCTGTACAGGCGCAGCGGCGTCCCGATGCGTTTCTCAAGCTGGACCACTTTTTCATGCCCCAGGCAGCGCAGGGTCAGCACCCAACCGCCGTAGCCGCGGGCGATTTGCGTGGCGATAAGATTCACGCGCGGAAGCCAGGGGGTATCAAAATAGACCTGCTCCACCAGCGTCTGCGGGGAGCCGGTAATCAACCAGATGTCGGCATCGTTCGCATCGAGGTAGCCGGTCAGGCGCGCCTGCACCACCGGAAAGGCGGCGACGTGGCCGCGAAACCAGTGCGCAAAATCCTTTTCGAGCTGTTTGAGCCGCGCTTCGCTGTGCCCAAAGGTGCATCCCCACAGCAGCAGACTCATCGGCCATCGCGCCGCACGGCCTTTCACCAGCAGCGCGATACCGATAACCGGCAGGAGCGGCAGCACGAGCAGCGCATTCAAAGGCTGACGCCGCAGCAGGTAACGCATAAACGTACCAAACATATCCTGCTGATGCAGCGTTCCATCCAGGTCGAAAAAGACAACGCGACGCGCGTGATTTGCCAAACCTTACTCCTCTGGGTCGTTGAAACCTAACAGCCAGGTAAACAGGAACCCGGCCATCACCGCTACTAAATAGCCTAACAGATAGAGCATCACTTTTCCGGTTACGATAGTTAATGCCAGCGGTAAACCGGAAAGCCCAAAGGTGATCACGGTGGCGACTTTCCAGTAGCTGATCAGCGCCCCGCCTACCGCACCGCCCAGACACGCCGCGAGGAACGGTTTACCCAGCGGCAGCGTGACGCCGAAAATCAGCGGCTCGCCGATGCCGAGCAGTCCGACCGGGAGTGCGCCTTTAATCATTTTTTTCAGACGCGCGTTGCGGGTTTTCATCAGTACGGCAATCGCCGCGCCGACCTGCCCCACCCCCGCCATCGACAGGATAGGCAGCAGCGCGTTATAGCCATGCGACTGCACCAGCTCGACGTGGATCGGCACCAGCCCCTGGTGCAGACCGGTCAGCACCAGCGGCAGGAAGGTACCAGACAGCACCGCCCCCACTACCAGGCCGCCGCGGTCAATCGCCAGAGACGCACCGTGAGCGATGGCTTCTGAGATCCACCCGCCTAGCGGCTGAAGGGCCACAATCGCTACGCTACCGGTAATCAGCGTGGTCAGCAGCGGGTTGAGGATCAGCTCGATCGAGCCAGGCAGGATCGCGCGCAGCCTTTTCTCGATCCAGCACATCAGGATGACCACCAGCAGCACGGCGATCACCCCACCGCGCCCGGGCTGGAGCGCCTCGCCAAACAGCGTGATCTGCGCCAGCTGTGGGCTGGATAAGATGCCCGCCATTACCCCGCCCATGGCCAGCGACCCGCCAAACACCTTCGCGGTATTCACCCCGACCAGAATGTTCATGATGGCGAAAACAGCGCTGCCGAAGATCCCGAGAATCCCCAGCAGGTTCGGATACTGCGTGGCGAAATCCCCCACAATATCCGGTCGCTTGAGGATGTTGATGATCCCGGTGATCAGGCCTGAGGCAATAAACGCCGGGATCAGCGGAATGAAGACGTTTGCCAGCTGACGCAGCGCATCGCTCATGGGGGCTTTGTATTTGGCCTTTGCCTGCGCTTTGGTGCGTTCCGCATCGTCAATCGACACGCTCGCACTAACGCCCATCAGCGCGCGCATGGCATCAACAACCTGCGCCGCTTTCCCGGGCCCGACGATCAGCTGATGCTGCCTCCCTTGCTTCACGTAGCCGCTGACGCCGGAGAGTTGCTTCAGGCGCGGCACGTCAAGCTGGTCGTCGTTATGCACCTCGACGCGCACGCGCGTCATGCAGTTTTCGAGACGCTGAATATTATCTTCCCCACCAATCCCCTGCAGGATATCGCTGGCGAGCGCTGCTGTTTTGTCCATAGACGCCTCTGTTAGTTTTCTAATGCCGCCCGTAAGAAGCCGTTATGCGCAGCGAGTTTGGCTCTCGCGGCAGCCGCATCCAGCCCGCTTAAGATCATCAAAATGGCCGGTTTAACATCATGATCGGTCTGTTTGAGTACCGCTTCTGCCTCTTCGCGGCCTGCGCCTGTCGCCTCCATCACCATGCGGCAGGCTCTGTCCACCAGCTTGACGTTGGTGGCCTGCATATCCACCATCAGGTTCTGATACACCTTGCCGAACTTCACCATCGCGCCGGTGGAGATCATATTGAGCACCAGCTTTTGCGCGGTCCCGGACTTCAGGCGCGTGGAGCCGGTGAGCGCTTCCGGCCCGACAACCGGAGAGATAGCGATAGCGGCCACCTGCGCAATCGGGGAGCCCGGATTACAGGAGATGGCCACCGTCGTGCAGCCGGTCTGGTTGGCGTATTCCAGACCGCCAATGACGTACGGCGTGCGCCCGGATGCCGCCAGCCCGACCACCAGATCCTTCGCGGTCAGATTCAGCCCCTTCAGGTCATCCTCACCCAGCTGTTTGTTATCTTCCGCCCCTTCAACGGCTTTCAGCAACGCGCCGGGTCCACCGGCAATCAAACCGACGACCAGGCCATGCGGAACCCCAAAGGTTGGCGGACATTCTGACGCATCCAGCACCCCAAGACGCCCGCTGGTGCCCGCCCCCATGTAGATAATGCGACCGCCGGCCTTGAGGGCTTCCGCTGCCGCATCGACAGCTTTCGCCACCTCGGGTAATGTCTCTTTCACTGCCTGAGCGACCAGCGTATCCTGTTGATTAAAGCGGTTAACCAGCTCCAGGGTGGAGAGCGCATCCAGATCCATGGTTTGCGGGTTACGCGTTTCAGAAACAAGTGAGCCAAGATTCATTTTTGTACCTCAAGAATTTTTAATTCATAATAATCACACTATAATGGAATATAAAATTCATTCAGGCGAGCAAAATTCGTATTTGCGCAGATAATCACATTTTCGCCAGGAGACCGTATGAACTGTTTAATTCGCATTCGCCAGCGCTACGCAGGCTTTGCCCAAAGCGACAAGAAGCTGGCGGATTTTCTGCTTTCTCAACCCGATCGCGCGCGCCATCTCAGCTCGCAGCAGCTGGCGAGTGAAGCTGGCGTGAGCCAGTCGAGCGTGGTGAAATTTGCGCAGAAGATTGGTTTTAAGGGGTTCCCTGCCCTCAAGCTGGCGATCAGTGAAGCGCTGGTGAGCAACCCCAACCCGCAGTCCATGCCGGTGCATAATCAGATCCGCGGCGATGACCCGATGCGGCTGGTCGGCGAAAAGCTGATCAAAGAGAACGTGGCGGCCATGCATGCGACGCTCGACGTGAATACGGAAGAGAAGCTGCTGGAGAGCGTGGCGATGCTGCGCGGCGCGCGGCGGATCGTTCTGACCGGTATCGGCGCGTCCGGGCTTGTGGCGCGAAACTTTGGCTGGAAGCTGACGAAAATTGGGCTTAACGCCATCGTCGAGCAGGATATGCACGCCCTGCTGGCGACCGTACAGGCGATGGATCCTGACGATCTGCTGCTGGCTATCTCCTACTCCGGCGAGCGCCGTGAAATCAATATGGCCACCGATGAAGTGCTGCGCGTCGGCGGTAAAATTCTGGCGATCACCGGTTTTACGCCGAATGCCCTGCAGCAGCGGGCAACGCGCTGTTTATATACCATTGCCGAAGAGCAGGCCACGCGCAGCGCGGCTATCTCGTCCACCAGCGCGCAAATGATGCTGACGGACCTGCTGTTTATGGCGCTGGTGCAGCAGGATCTCGAGCGCGCGCCCGAACGTATTCGTCACAGCGAAGAACTGGTAAAGAAACTGGTTTGACGCGTATAATGCCCGCCCAGTTTGTGTTGTTTCTGAGAATTTCCTGATGGCGCTGTTAATTACCAAAAAATGCATTAATTGCGATATGTGCGAGCCCGAATGCCCGAACCAGGCGATTTCGATGGGCGACAGCATTTATGAGATTAACAGCGACCGCTGCACGGAATGCATCGGCCACTATGAGACGCCGACCTGTCAAAAAGTGTGCCCGATCCCGAATACCATCCTGAAGGATCCGGCCCACGTCGAGAGCGAAGAGCAGCTATGGGATAAGTTTGTCCTGATGCACCACGCGGACAAGCTTTAACTTTCGATGATCACCGTCGCGCTGGCATAGTGGCGTTCATCCGCGATCGTCACGTGCATGTGGTTCACCCCCAGCTTTTCCGCCAGCTTTTGCGCTTCCCCCCACAGACGCAGGCTCGGTTTGCCCAGCTCATCGTTAAACACTTCGAACTGGTTAAACGCCAGGCCGTTACGAATGCCGGTCCCGAAGGCTTTGGCCGCCGCCTCTTTTACCGCAAAGCGCTTTGCCAGAAAACGCACCGGCTGCTGATGCGCTTCCCAGATGGCCCATTCGTTATCGCTCAGCACGCGTCTTGCGAGGCGATCGCCGCTACGGGCGATCACCGCTTCAATGCGGGCTATTTCAACGATATCGGTGCCTAAGCCCAGAATGGCCATTACTGACGCGCTTCCTGCATCAGGCGTTTCATTTCTGAAACCGCCTCTTTCAGACCGCTCATCACCGCACGGCCAATGATGGCGTGGCCGATATTCAGCTCGTGCATTTCCGGCAGGGCGGCAATAGCCTTCACGTTGTGGTAGGTCAGGCCGTGACCGGCGTTAACCTTCAGGCCCAGGCTTGAGGCATACGTGGCCGCTTTGGCGATACGCTCCAGCTCTTTGGCCTGTTCGGCATCATTTTTGGCATCAGCATAGCAGCCGGTGTGGATTTCGATATACGGCGCGCCCACGTCCGCCGCCGCTTTAATCTGGTCGAAATCGGCGTCGATAAACAGAGAAACCAGGATACCGGCATCCGCCAGACGTTTGCAGGCATCGCGCATTTTGTCGAGCTGCCCGGCCACGTCCAGACCGCCTTCGGTGGTCACTTCCTGGCGTTTTTCCGGCACCAGGCAGCAGAAATGCGGCTGGGTCTCGCAGGCAATGGCCAGCATCTCTTCGGTGACCGCCATCTCCAGATTCATACGGGTGTCCAGCGTCTGACGCAGAATGCGCACGTCGCGGTCAGTAATGTGGCGACGGTCTTCACGCAGGTGAACGGTAATGCCGTCGGCGCCAGCCTGCTCAGCAATAAACGCCGCCTGAACCGGATCGGGATACGCCGTGCCGCGCGCATTACGCAGCGTGGCGATGTGGTCGATGTTGACGCCTAACAGTAATTCAGCCATGACAATCCTCGGTTTTCTTTTCGATTCTGTGGTCTAACGTTTCGGCACAAACTGCCTGAATAATTCGCGGCTCTTTAAAGGCTTGCCGCCAAGATACGGCTTGAGGGCAATCCGGGTAAAGCGTTTTGCTGCGCGTAAGGTTTCCTGATCGGGAAACTCGCGCTCATACAGCGCCCGGAGCTGGCGCCCGGTAAAGGTGCTGTTGTCTATCACGATACTGGCAATGAAGCCTTTTTCTTCGCGGTAGCGGTAGGTCATGGTGTCTTCTACCTCGTCCCCGCTGCCCGCACAGTGCAGAAAATCTACGCCGTACCCGAGGTGGCCCAGCAGCGCCAGCTCAAAACGACGCAAGGCAGGTTCAGGCGTACCGGTTGCGCCAGCCAGCGCCTGGATACAGTGCAGATAATCGAAGAAAAGTTCAGAGAAGCGAGTCTCATGCTCAAGAACTCGTGAGATGAGTTCGTTGACATACAGACCGCTGTAGAGGGTGATGCCAGAAAGAGGAAGCGCCAGGGAGACGGCTTCGGCACTGCGCAGGGTTTTGACTTCCCCTCGCCCACCAAAGCGAACCAGCAGCGGCGTGAAAGGCTGTAGGGCACCTTTCAGATTAGAACGTTTGGAACGTGCGCCTTTTGCAACAAGGCGCACGCGACCCGACTCTTCCGTGAAGACGTCCAGCATGAGGCTGGTTTCGCTCCAGGGACGACTATGCAGGACAAAGGCGCGCTGCCATCCATCCATATGCTCGTCGTCTTAAGTTACTGGTCTTCGCCGTAACCGAGGCTGCGCAGAGCACGCTCATCATCGGCCCAGCCAGATTTCACTTTCACCCACAGTTCGAGGTGAACCGGCGCTTCGAACATCTCCATCATGTCCTTACGGGCTTCGATACCGATGGTTTTGATCTTGGCCCCTTTGTTGCCGATCACCATCTTCTTCTGCCCTTCGCGCTCAACGAGGATCAGACCGTTGATGTCATAGCCGCCACGCTCGTTGGTCTGGAAACGCTCGATCTCCACCGTCACAGAGTACGGCAGCTCAGCGCCCAGGAAACGCATCAGCTTTTCACGGATGATTTCAGACGCCATAAAGCGCTGAGAGCGATCGGTGATGTAGTCTTCCGGGAAGTGATGAATCGCTTCCGGCAGATGCTTACGCACGATGCCCGCGATGGTATCCACGTTCAGGCCGGTCTCAGCAGACAGCGGCACGATGTCGAGGAAGTTCATCTGGCTTCCGAGCCACTGCAGATGCGGCAGAAGATCGGCCTTTTCCTGCACGTTATCAACTTTGTTGACCGCGAGGATGACCGGCGTTTTGCCGTCACGCAGCTTGTTCAGCACCATCTCGTCGTCCGGCGTCCAGCGGGTACCTTCAACAACGAAAATCACCAGCTCTACGTCGCCAATCGAGCTGCTCGCCGCCTTGTTCATCAGGCGGTTAATGGCGCGCTTTTCTTCCATGTGCAGGCCCGGGGTATCGACGTAGATCGCCTGATACGCGCCTTCAGTATGGATGCCGACGATGCGGTGACGCGTGGTCTGCGCCTTACGCGAGGTGATAGAAATCTTCTGCCCGAGCAGATTATTCAACAGGGTGGATTTGCCGACGTTCGGACGTCCGACGATGGCAATAAATCCGCAATAGGTTTTTTCTTCGCTCATTCCAGCTCCAGCATTTTTAACGCCTGTTCGGCGGCAGCCTGTTCAGCCTTACGACGGCTTGAACCTGTGCCCACCACCGGTTCACTCAGGCCACTGACCTGGCAATGGATGGTAAATTCCTGATCGTGCGCTTCGCCACGTACCTGCACCACCAGATAAGATGGCAGCGGCAGATGACGACCCTGCAAATATTCCTGCAGACGCGTTTTCGGATCTTTTTGTTTATCGCCCGGACTGATTTCGTCCAGACGGGTCTGATACCAGTTCAGGATCAGCTTTTCTACGGTCTGGATATCGCTGTCCAGGAACACACCACCAATTAATGCTTCGACCGTATCGGCAAGAATAGATTCACGACGGAAGCCGCCGCTTTTCAGTTCACCCGGTCCAAGACGCAGACATTCGCCCAGCTCAAATTCGCGCGCGATTTCCGCAAGGGTATTACCCCGAACCAGCGTGGCACGCATGCGGCTCATATCCCCTTCATCCACACGCGGGAAACGGTGATAAAGCGCATTCGCAATCACGAAACTTAAAATAGAGTCGCCTAAAAACTCGAGACGCTCATTATGTTTGCTGCTGGCACTGCGGTGGGTTAATGCCTGTTGCAACAACTCCTGATGATGAAAAGTGTAGCCCAGCTTCCGTTGAAGCCGATTAATTACGATGGGGTTCATGCGATACCAATAAATGAATGCGTCAAAAATGCAGCACACGAAACCGACCTGAGAAGACCAACGCGGTTTCGTGTGCCGTGGCACCCTTGCAGGGCCAACCTTAAACTTCGGGGGAATATTCTATACACAACGACAGGGGATGTCGTTAGTTCGAAGAGATTTATCGTGGAAATAATTCACGTAGCCGCTAATTAAAGCGGCTACGCGTTCATTTATTGAGAATTAATGGATTCCGCCGATACGATTCAGGCGTACACCGGTCGGCCATTCGCCTTCCTGCTTCTCAAAACTCATCCAGATGGCGGTGGCTTTACCGACCAGATTCGCTTCCGGCACAAAGCCCCAGTAACGGCTGTCCGCAGAATTATCGCGGTTGTCACCCATCATGAAGTAATGTCCTGGCGGTACAATCCAGCTCGCCAGCTGCTGGCCCGGCTGGCGATAGTACATACCCAGCTGGTCCTGCGCGATTGGCACGGTGAGGATTCGGTGCGTTACGTCGCCCAGCGTCTCTTTGCGCTCAACCAGACGGATGCCGTCCTCTTTGGTTTCACCTTTCGGTACCTGGAAGAATCCGCTGGTCGCTTCGCCGCCGTTACGACGGGCAAAGGTCTGCACAAAATCACTTGGCTCAACGTTTGAGTAGGTGATTGGCAGCGCGTTTTCACATGCGGTACCGGAGCTGCAGCCCGGCTGAACGGTAACTTCTTTCGCAACCGGATCGTAAGTGACTTTATCACCCGGCAGACCTACCGCGCGCTTGATGTAGTCCAGGCGCGGATCTTCCGGATATTTGAATACCACGATGTCGCCACGTTTTGGATGACCGGTTTCGATCAGCGTTTTCTGGTAGATAGGATCTTTAATGCCGTAGGCAAACTTCTCTACCAGAATAAAATCGCCAATCAGCAGCGTTGGCATCATGGAACCTGATGGGATTTGGAACGGCTCGTAAATAAACGAACGTACCACCAGCACAATCGCCAGCACCGGAAATACCGAGGCGCCCGTTTCCAGCCAGCCCGGTTTCGGACCGACTTTCTTCAGGGTCTTCGCGTCAATCCCATCGCCAGTGGCTGCCTGTGCGGCAGCCTGACGTTCACGACGTTTTGGGGCGAAGATAAACTTATCCAGACACCACAGCAGACCTGTCACCAGGGTAGCAATGACCAGGATCAGGGCAAACATGTTAGCCATGCCAACTCCTTAGGGTTATTTGCCGTCTTTACCAACGTGAAGGATGGCAAGGAATGCTTCCTGCGGCAGCTCGACGTTACCGACCTGCTTCATACGCTTCTTACCGTCTTTCTGCTTCTGCAGCAGCTTTTTCTTACGGCTGACGTCACCGCCGTAGCACTTGGCCAGAACGTTTTTACGCAGCTGTTTCACGGTTGAACGCGCAATAATATGGTTGCCAATGGCCGCCTGAATCGCGATATCGAACTGCTGACGCGGGATCAGCTCTTTCATCTTCTCAACCAGCTCGCGGCCACGGTATGGCGCATTGTCGTTGTGGGTGATCAGCGCCAGCGCATCCACGCGCTCGCCGTTGATCAGCACGTCCACACGCACCATGTTGGAGGCCTGGAAGCGTTTGAAGTTGTAATCCAGTGACGCATAGCCACGGGAGGTGGACTTCAGACGGTCAAAGAAGTCGAGAACCACTTCCGCCATTGGGATTTCATAGGTCAGCGCCACCTGGTTACCGTGGTAAACCATGTTGGTCTGCACGCCACGCTTCTCAATACACAGCGTAATGACGTTACCCAGGAACTCCTGCGGCAGCAGCATGTGACACTCTGCAATAGGCTCACGCAGTTCATGAATGTTGTTCAGCGGCGGCAGCTTGGACGGGCTATCGACGTAGATCACTTCTTTCGAGGTGGTTTCAACTTCATACACTACGGTCGGTGCCGTGGTGATCAGATCCAGATCGTATTCACGTTCCAGACGCTCCTGAATGATCTCCATGTGCAGCAGACCGAGGAAGCCACAGCGGAAGCCGAAGCCCAGCGCCGTTGAGCTTTCTGGCTCGTAGAACAGGGAAGCATCGTTCAGGCTCAGCTTACCGAGCGCGTCACGGAAGTTTTCGTAGTCGTCAGAGCTAACCGGGAACAGGCCCGCGTAAACCTGCGGTTTCACCTTTTTAAAGCCTGGCAGCGCTTTATCTGCCGGGTTACGCGCACCGGTCAGGGTATCGCCCACCGGCGCGCCGAGGATGTCTTTAATGGCGCAGACCAGCCAGCCTACCTCGCCGCACGTCAGCTCGGTACGGTCAACCTGTTTTGGCGTGAAGATACCCAGACGGTCGGCGTTGTAGACCTGCCCGGTACTCATTACCTTGATTTTGTCGCCTTTACGCATGGTGCCGTTTTTAATACGCACCAGTGAGACAACGCCCAGATAGTTATCGAACCAGGAGTCGATAATCAGCGCCTGGAGTGGCGCATCCGGATCGCCTTCCGGGGCGGGAATGTCACGTACCAGACGTTCCAGCACGTCGGTTACGCCCACACCGGTTTTCGCGGAGCAGCGCACGGCGTCGGTCGCGTCAATGCCGACAATATCTTCAATCTCTTCCGCTACGCGCTCAGGATCGGCGGCTGGCAGGTCGATCTTGTTCAGAACCGGCACAACTTCGAGATCCATTTCCATCGCGGTGTAGCAGTTTGCCAGGGTCTGGGCTTCAACGCCCTGCCCGGCATCCACCACCAGCAGCGCGCCTTCACAGGCCGCGAGCGAGCGTGAAACCTCATAGGAGAAGTCAACGTGGCCTGGGGTGTCGATAAAGTTCAGTTGATAGGTTTCACCATCAGCCGCTTTGTAATCAAGCGTAACGCTCTGCGCTTTAATGGTGATACCGCGTTCGCGTTCCAGGTCCATGGAGTCCAGTACCTGGGCTTCCATTTCACGATCAGACAGGCCACCGCAAATCTGGATAATACGGTCAGACAGCGTCGACTTACCGTGGTCAATGTGAGCAATGATCGAAAAGTTACGTATGTTCTTCATATAGTTAAATAATTATGCCTTACGAATTCCTGGAGGCCGCTGTTCTTAGCCTGACGTTTTTCAGTGCGAAAACGCAGCATTCTACACTACATCCTCGCTACCTGGAAATGCACTTAGAGACAGGTATAGCGTGAAGAAAGGACGTTTTCTGTTTTAGGGTGTAAAAAATGATAAAGCCCGATGGATCACCGGGCCTCAGAAGAGAGCGTTTCAACACGAAGCTGGTCTGGTGCCAGCCCAACGCTGAGAATGACAGGCTGCCACTCCTCGCGCGCGGCGAGCGTCGGGGAGAGACCTTTAGCAAGCCAGAATCCCCCTACGCCACCCAATGCGGCACCGCACATGGCGGCCACATCGGTACCAAACAGCATCTGAAACAGGCCGCCCATAATAAACAGCCCGACCAGAGGAGAGAGGTACACCAGCATGGCGGAACTGAGCAGACTGCCTTCCGCGATGCCCAGCTCTACCTTTTGCCCCGCCATCAGCGGCTGTTCGCTTGGCACAGAAATCGTGTGTGATGTTTGCGGCCCGAGCTTATTCAGCACGCGGCTGCCGCAGCCGGCGCGGGATGCGCAGCTATTACATGAGGCTTTTACATCGCAGCTCACCAGCGCAATGCCGTTCTGCCACGAGACAACCGTCGCCCACTCTTTGATCATTGTGCGGCCCTGAATTTAATGCTGTCGGAGATGCGCTTCGCCGTTTGCGGAGGAAGTTCTCCCACAATGGTGATCTCTGCGTTATCGCGGACCGTTGTACTCACCGTACGGCGTCCGGTACGCAGCATTTGTTCGGCGCTGTTTGCCGTTGCGCGATTGATATTCACCGAGAAGCTGAACAAGCCGTCGGAATAGAGGCGCGATTCCACCGGCGTTTCAATCGTTGGCAGCTGGCGACGGCTGCTGGATACTTCGCTAAATCCTTGCGGGATCCAGGCAGGTACCCAGTTGAAATTAACGGTATCCCCGGCAGGAACAGAAAGCAGCGGCGGCAGGCTGGCCTTAGCCAGGTTCTGCATGCTGTTACCAACCTGATTGTTCACGCTGAAGGAGATAACCCGGAACTGTTCCAGCGTTTCACCGTCACGGTCGAGGAGGTCAACACGCATGGGGAGTTTGGTTTCGGCGTCAATCCAGACGATATAGCTGTAGCGCGTTCCGTCCCGGGCAACAACGCGAATCACCTCGCACAGTCTGTCCGCGATACGGGTACGCCCTACCGAAATAAAATCGTAGTAAGGGGCAAGCCGTTTGAAGTCGGTGTAAATGAGTGACGGCAGAGAATCAACAATATAGTCGCCATTCAGCGTGAAAGGCTCCAGGCCTGGCTCGAAATAGCTGATTTCGTTACCACGCTGGACAACTTCCCGACGCGGGCCATCCATCTGTAAAAGCTGGGAGAGCGGCTGATTATCAAGACGGGCATGACGGTAGCGTAACGACTCTACGCCCTGCTTATTAATGCTGATAAATGCCAACTCGTAATTGAGTGACTGGCTGGCCAGATTCATTTGCTGCAACAACGCCCCGGATGAAACATCAGCCGAGGCGTTGGCAGAGAAGAACAGGCTACCCGCCATCAGAGACATGGCGAACCAAAGTTGCTTCATTACTGCGATTGCGTTCCTAAAGTTTGGTTTCCGGGCACCTGCACAGCAGCTTGCTGTGTCTGGGCCTGCTCAAACTGAAGCTGTTCAGAGTGCAGACGACGCTGCAACTCGTAATCCTGCAACATCGCATTAATGCGACGGCGCTGCTCCTGAACCTGCTGCTGCTGACCGCCGCTGGCGGAAGCATCAGCCGGTACGCCCAGGCTTACCGGGCTGGCTTTGCCCATCATCGGCAGTGTGTTAAACACTGGCGCTTCAGGCTGCTGATTAGTTTCAGACTGAGTATTATAGTGCTGGACGCCAACAATAACTGCAAGCGATACGCATGCAGCCACACCCATTTGGGTAAGCTGGCTGGCCCACGGACGCACCTTTTGCCAGAACGGCATTTTCTGCCACTGGTGAGGCGCGGGTTGAGCTTCAGGAATCAGCGGAGTGGTCTGATGAACAGGCTCATTCTCAATCGCCGCCATGACGCGGGCTGAGATATCGAAATGGAGAACCTCGCCGGTGTCACCGCGAAGGGTGTCACGGATGAGATGGTAACTCTCCCAGGTCTCTTGCATTTCGGGTGAATGAGACAGCTCGTTGAGCAGCTCACTATCCACCGTTTCACCATCCATTAAAGCGGAAAGTTTTTCTTTCTGCATGCCTAATACCTTTTCCAGTATCCCGCTATCGTCAACGCCTGATAAGCGGTTGAACTTTATTATCAATAGCTTCTCGCGCACGGAAAATTCGTGAACGTACCGTGCCGACCGGACAATCCATGATAGCGGCTATCTCTTCATAGCTCAGACCATCCAGCTCCCGTAACGTAATTGCCATGCGTAAATCTTCCGGGAGCGACTCGATCGTGCGAAAAACGATTTGTCTCAGTTCTTCTGACAACATTAAGTTCTCAGGGTTCGAAATTTCTTTCAATGCGCCGCCACTTTCGAAGTTTTCGGCGTCGATTGCGTCCACATCACTTGAAGGCGGACGACGGCCCTGAGCGACCAGATAATTCTTTGCCGTATTGACCGCAATACGGTACAGCCAGGTATAAAAAGCACTATCTCCCCGGAAAGAATCCAGCGCGCGATAGGCCTTAATAAAAGACTCTTGCACCACATCAGGCACATCGCCTGACGGTACATAGCGGGAAACCAGGCTCGCCACCTTATGCTGGTAGCGCACCACCAGTAGGTTAAAGGCTTTCTGATCTCCCTTCTGGACCCGTTCAACCAGGACCTGGTCCGTTAACTGCTCGCTCATCCGAGGTAATGTCTCCCCAAACCTAAATTCCACGCGTTATCGAAACGCCACTCTAAAATACCGCACTTTGAGCAAGCACCGATTTAGAGTGTCTGATCTTCAATAAGTTCCGTAACGCCTTTGTTTTTGTTCATCGCGCCGCAGACCGTTCATTTTCTCTCATTATAAGTCTGTTCACGATACGCACCACTTTCTGACAAGAAACATCTTTTTCCCGCCAGAAGAGTAACGCAACACAGGCTTTATTTCACCACAAAATCTGACGCTAACGATCTGCTTCGCAAAATAATTTCACTCATTTACCCTCCGTTTACCTCCGCTTACGCGTTTAGCCATTGCAACAGCCTCTAAAAAAAACGTGCGATATATCGCATTCGGGTGCTATTCTGCCCCAACACTGTTTAGTAAATTAAACAACAATCATGAACACAACACCTGAACTTCATTGTGATGTACTGATCATCGGCAGCGGCGCTGCCGGTCTCTCGCTGGCGCTGCGCCTGGCCGAGCATCAAAACGTTATCGTTCTAAGTAAAGGACCGATAAGTGAAGGTTCCACGTTTTATGCCCAGGGCGGTATTGCCGCCGTGTTTGATGAAACAGACAGCATTGCATCCCACGTCGACGATACGCTGATTGCTGGGGCCGGGATCGTTGATGCGCACGCCGCGGAGTTTGTCGCCAGCAATGCCCGCCACTGCGTTCAGTGGCTCATCGACCAGGGCGTCTTATTCGACACTCAGATTCAACCCAACGGTGAAGAGAGCTACCACCTGACACGCGAAGGCGGCCATAGCCACCGCCGCATCCTGCACGCAGCGGATGCCACCGGAAAAGAAGTGGAAACTACGCTTGTCAGTAAAGCGCTGAACCATCCTAATATTCGCGTTCTCGAGCGAAGTAATGCCGTTGACCTGATCATTTCCGACAAGATTGGCCTGCCCGGCACGCGTCGCGTGGTGGGCGCCTGGGTCTGGAATCGTAATAAAGAGAAGGTGGAAACCTGCCGGGCGAAGGCTGTGGTGCTGGCGACGGGCGGCGCCTCCAAGGTGTATCAGTACACCACGAACCCGGACATTGCCTCCGGAGACGGTATCGCGATGGCCTGGCGCGCCGGCTGCCGGGTGGCGAACCTCGAGTTTAATCAGTTTCACCCAACGGCCCTGTTCCACCCTCAGGCGCGCAACTTCCTGCTGACGGAAGCCCTGCGCGGTGAAGGCGCTTATCTGAAGCGCCCTGACGGCTCCCGCTTTATGCCCGACTTTGACGCCAGGGGTGAACTGGCCCCGCGCGATATCGTTGCCCGCGCCATCGATCATGAAATGAAACGTCTTGGCGTGGACTGCATGTATCTGGATATCAGCCATAAGCCAGCAGAGTTCATTCGCCAGCATTTCCCGATGATTTACGAAAAGCTGCTCAATCTTGGCATTGATTTAACGCGCGATCCGGTGCCCATTGTGCCTGCGGCCCACTATACCTGCGGTGGCGTGATGGTTGACGATCATGGACGTACCGATGTGGACGGTCTGTATGCTATCGGTGAGGTCAGCTATACCGGACTTCACGGCGCGAACCGTATGGCCTCTAACTCGCTGCTTGAATGTCTGGTGTACGGCTGGTCAGCAGCGGAAGACATCACCAAGCGCATGCCTTATGCCCGCGAGACAGAGCACCTGCCTGCCTGGGATGAAAGCCGCGTGGATAATCCGGACGAGCTGGTCGTGATCCAGCACAACTGGCATGAGCTACGGCTGTTTATGTGGGACTACGTGGGGATTGTGCGCACCACGAAACGCCTGGAACGCGCCTTGCGCCGCATCACCATGCTGCAGCAGGAAATTGATGAGTACTATGCCAATTTCCGCGTATCCAATAACCTGCTGGAGCTGCGCAATCTGGTGCAGGTTGCCGAGCTGATTGTTCGCTGCGCGATGATGCGTAAAGAGAGCCGCGGGCTGCACTATACCCTGGACTACCCGGATCAGCTTGCTGAGTCCGGCCCGTCAATACTCGCCCCACAGGTTTACATAAACAGATAAAACGCCTGGGTCAGGGCAGTGTAATCTTCGGAATAACGCTGGTCTGGCCCACGGATCACCATTCGGTCATTAAAGCATTCACCCTCTTTTGGCGAGAGCGCCAGCAGCACGCGGTGCGGCAGTCGTCCTTCCGTATCCGAAATATCGGTACGCAGACGTAACGTCCAGCCGATCTCCTGCGCGATACCGATGAACGTGTTGCCGGTACTCTCTGGCAGGACCACACAGAAAAAACCTTCTTCTGAGATGAGTTCTGCCGCACTGGTGAGCAGCGCTTTATGATCGAGGGAGCCGGTATAACGCGCCTGTTCACGCTCGGGTGTCCCGCACTCAACGCCGGGCTCGTAGTAGGGAGGGTTGCTGACGATCAGATCGTAACGCGCGGTTTGTTCAGGCGCCCAGGCCAGCACATCTGCGCATTCCACCTTCATTCGGGCCGCCCACGGAGATTCGGCCATATTGTCACTCGCCTGCTCTGCGGCCTGCGCATCCAGCTCGACGGCATCAATGGTGACATGTTCTTCCGTACGCTGCGCCAGCATCAACGCCACCAGCCCGCTGCCGGTACCGATATCAAGAATACGCTTAACGCCTGCGACAGGAGCCCACGCTCCCAGTAAAATACCGTCTGTACCGACTTTCATGGCACAGCGATCGTGGGCGACAAAAAATTGTTTAAACGTAAAACCATCGCGGCGCAGCTGCGCTTTGAGTTGAGACATGTCAGGGCAACCTTCTAACTGAAACTGGAGTAGCATAGGGGAAAGCGAAGTGGCCGAAAAGCGATATCCATACAAACAGATGAAGATTACAGCCGTAACGTCTATAATCAGCGCCCCACACAGAGGTAGAACATGACTGTAACGACTTTTTCCGAACTTGAACTCGATGAAAGCCTGCTCAATGCACTTGAGAGCAAAGGCTTTACACGCCCGACCGCCATTCAGGCAGCGGCCATTCCGCCTGCGCTTGAGGGCCGCGATGTGCTCGGTTCTGCGCCAACCGGCACGGGGAAGACAGCAGCCTATTTGCTGCCTGTGTTGCAGCATCTGCTCGACTTCCCACGTAAAAAATCTGGCCCGCCGCGTATTTTAATCCTGACGCCTACGCGCGAACTGGCAATGCAGGTTGCCGATCACGCGCGTGAACTCGCGGCAAATACTCATCTGGATATCGCCACCATCACCGGCGGCGTTGCGTATATGAACCACGCCGAAGTGTTCAGCGAAAACCAGGACATCGTCGTTGCGACGACGGGCCGTCTGCTGCAGTACATTAAAGAAGAGAACTTCGACTGCCGCGCGGTTGAAACGCTGATCCTCGACGAAGCCGACCGTATGCTGGACTTGGGCTTCGCACAGGATATCGAGCACATTGCCGGGGAAACGCGCTGGCGTAACCAGACGATGCTGTTCTCTGCCACCCTCGAAGGGGAAGCGATCAAAGACTTCGCAGAGCGTCTGCTGGAAGATCCGGTGGAAGTCTCGGCGACGCCGTCCACCCGCGAGCGTAAGAAGATCCACCAGTGGTACTACCGCGCGGACAACCTCGAGCACAAGGTCGAATTGCTTAAACACCTGCTGAAGCAGGAAGATGCTCTGCGCACAATCGTGTTTGTGCGCAAGCGCGAGCGCGTGCACGAGCTGGCTGAAATGCTGCGTAACGCCGGGATCAACAACTGCTATCTTGAAGGCGAGATGGCGCAGATCAAGCGTACCGAAGGCATCAAGCGCCTGACCGACGGTCGCGTTAACGTGCTGGTTGCGACTGACGTTGCCGCTCGTGGGATCGACATCCCGGACGTCAGCCACGTCATTAACTTCGATATGCCGCGCAGCGGAGATACCTACCTGCACCGTATTGGCCGTACCGGCCGCGCGGGCCGCAAAGGGATTGCGATTTCACTGGTCGAAGCGCATGACTACCTGCTGCTGCAGAAAATTGGCCGCTATGTTGATGAGCCGCTGAAAGCACGCGTTATTGACGAACTCCGCCCGACCACGCGCGCACCGAGTGAAAAGATGACGGGTAAACCGTCCAAGAAAGCGCTCGCGAAACGTGCTGAGAGAAAAGAGAAAGAAAAAGAGAAGCCGCGCGTGAAGCAGCGCCACCGCGATACCAAAAATATTGGTAAGCGCCGTAAGCCAAGCTCTGCCGCACCAGAGACGAAAACTGAAGAGTAAAAAAAAGCCGGGGATTTCCCCGGCTTTTTTATTCCCCCCCTGCTGAAGCCGTTACAGGCTTTCAGTAAAGGTACGGGCAATAACGTCGCGCTGCTGTTCTGGAGTCAGTGAGTTAAAGCGAACCGCATAGCCGGACACGCGGATAGTCAGCTGCGGGTATTTTTCAGGGTGCTCAACCGCGTCCATCAGCGTTTCGCGGCGCAGTACGTTTACGTTCAGGTGCTGACCACCTTCCACGCGCACTTCCGGTTTCACTTCCATTGGAATTTCACGGTACTCGATTTCGCCCAGTTTGCTCACCGGCACGATTTCATCTTCAGCAAAACCCGCTTTCGCAACGACACAGCGCGCTTCGTTTTTCTCGCTGTCCAGCAGCCAGAAAGAATTGAGCAGATCGTCATTTGCAGCTTTAGTAATCTGGATACCTGTAATCATGTGTTGCCTCCCTAGGCTACATTAACTGATGTCGGCCTCTCGCGGCCAATTGGTAAAACCATTGTTTCTTGTGTGTATATATATCATTCACACCCCGGTGATTTATTGATTTAAATCAACAAAAACACCAACCACATAAAGAGTGTGGTTTGAATTTATTGTTTTAGATCAATTTCGCAGCCTTACCAATTCAACTCGCCCTGCATCTTTTCAAAATAAATTTAGCCACTTAGCGCACTTTTCAGCGCGTAATTTTGCTCACCGGGGTTAAACAGGTAAGCTAGTCGCAGATTGAGATTCGCAGGAGAGCGAGATGACAACACCTTTAACCTGGCATGACGTGCTGGCAGAAGAAAAGCAGCAGCCTTATTTTATCAATACGCTCAGCAACGTTGCCGCTGAGCGTCAGTCCGGACAGACGATTTACCCGCCGCAGAAAGATGTGTTCAACGCCTTTCGCTACACCGAGTTGAGCGATGTGAAAGTGGTCATTCTGGGTCAGGATCCCTATCACGGCCCTGGGCAGGCGCATGGGCTGGCGTTTTCCGTCCGTCCGGGCGTGGCTATCCCCCCTTCTCTGCTCAACATGTATAAAGAGCTTGAGGGAACCGTGCCCGGTTTTGCCCGGCCAAACCACGGCTACCTGGAAAGCTGGGCGCGCCAGGGCGTGCTGTTACTGAATACGGTGCTTACCGTACGGGCGGGCCAGGCGCACTCGCACGCCAGCCTTGGGTGGGAGACCTTTACCGATAAAGTCATCAGCCTTATCAACGAGCATCGTGAAGGGGTCGTGTTTTTACTCTGGGGTTCTCACGCGCAGAAGAAAGGGGCGATTATCGATCCTCAGCGTCATCACGTGTTGAAAGCACCGCACCCGTCACCGCTGTCTGCGCATCGCGGTTTCTTTGGCAGTAATCATTTTGTTCTGGCGAATGAATGGCTGGAAAAACGTGGCGAAACGCCAATTGACTGGATGCCTGTATTACCGGCAGAGAGCGAGTAGGATTTGAATGTGCCGGGTCAGGCCCGGCACATTAAGAGGCTTATGCCTTGTTCTGACGCCACCACTCGGCCAGCAGTACGCCGGTTGCAACGGATACGTTCAGACTTTCCACATTGCCTGTTCCGTCGATAGAGACGCTCAGATCCGCACTGGAGAGCGCCGCGTCAGACAGACCATCGCGTTCCTGACCCAGCACCAGCACCATTTTACGCGGCAGCGTCGCTTTAAACAGCGGCGTACCGGCATGGCTCGAGGTGGTCACGATGGAGTAGCCCGCTTTGCGGAACTGCTCAAGGGCGTCCAGAACGCTGTCGCCGGTGATCGGCTGTACGTGCTCGGCTCCGCCTTCCGCAGTACGGATCGCGGCGCCGGATTCCAGCAGCGCGGCATCCTGCAACAGCACGCCTTTCACGCCAAAGTGCGCGCAGCTGCGCATCATTGCGCCCAGGTTGTGCGGGTTACCCACATCTTCCAGCGCCAGCACGCAGTCATCGGCATCTGCCTGGCTGACCCACTGCTGCACGGTCGTGCCGTTACGTTTTTTGATCAGGAAGCAGACGCCGCCGTGGTGTTCAGTACCGGACGCTTTCGTCAGCTCGGCATCATCCACGACGTGGTAGGCTTTGCGGTTCGCGGCCATCCAGCGCAGCGCTTCTTTGAAGCGCGGGGTCACGCTCTGGATGAACCAGGCGCGGACGATACACTCAGGACGGCTCTGGAACAGCGCCTGACAGGCGTTCTCGCCATACACGCGGGTCTCTTCCGCACGCTGACGGCGCAGCACTTCCGGATCGATAAAGCTTTTACCGCTGATACCGCCGTGATCGGCTTTTTCCGGCGTCTCATCGCCAGGGGCGCGAGAAACAGTGCGCCACGGGGAGGCATTATCGCGTGAGAAGTCATCACGTGGACGATCGTCGCGTGGACGTTCACTGCGTGGGCGGTCGGAACGCGGACGGTCATCGCGTTTGCGATCGTCACGTTTGCGGTCATCACCGCGGTTATTTCTGTCATCGCGGGCGGGGCGACGGCCACCGTCTGCACGAGAAGACGCCGGACGCCCGCCACCTTTTCCGGTACGCGGATTTTGGGTGCGTTTATCAGAGTCATCATCACTGCGGACATACATCACTTTGACCTTGCCGCTTTTGTTTTTCATTTCGTCGTTCATGCTTTTCTCCACCAGCGCTGCGCGAAGCGCGCAGATTACCCGATGTGCCAGCGCATAGCCATAATTTCATACAAAAGCCTGTGACTATTGTTCTCATTGAATAAAACGCATTGTTGTTTCAAACAGGCTCATTGATAATATGTAACATATTAGAAACATTATCGGCGTTCCGCCGCTGTCCCGCGGCTCTATCAGAGGTTAGTTATGAATACCGTATGTGCCAACTGTCAGGCTCTTAATCGCATTCCGGACGATCGGATGGAAGATGGTGCGAAATGCGGACGTTGTGGCCATGAATTATTTGATGGCGATGTCATTAACGCGACGGGTGCTACGCTGGACAAACTCCTCAAGGACGATCTTCCTGTCGTGATCGATTTCTGGGCGCCATGGTGCGGCCCATGCCGTAGCTTCGCGCCGATCTTCGAAGATGTGGCCGAAGAGCGCAGCGGAAAAATGCGGTTCGTTAAGGTCAATACCGAAGCCGAACCCGAACTGAGCGCGCGTTTTCGTATTCGCAGCATCCCGACCATTATGATTTTCAAAAATGGTGAAGTGATCGATATGCTCAACGGTGCGGTTCCAAAAGCGCCTTTTGAAAGCTGGTTAAACGAGTCGCTGTAACATTCACGGGGCACACCTTGTGCCCCGCTCCCGCCTCTGCGAAAATAGTGTTTTTCCTGCATTTCGCCCATGACTGATAACGCTGTCCTTAAATTACGCACCGAACGCCTTGCGCGCGCCACCCGACCGTTCCTCGCCCGAGGCAACCGTATTCGCCGCTGTCAGCGCTGCCTGCTGCCGCTGAAGGTTTGTCTGTGCGAGACGCTGGCTCCGAGTACGGCGGAGAGCCGTTTTTGTCTGGTCATGTTCGATACCGAGCCGATGAAACCCAGCAATACCGGGCGTCTTATCGCCGATATTCTGCCGGATACCGCCGCGTTTCAGTGGTCCCGTACGGAGCCACCTCAGGCCCTGCTCGACTTAGTGGCAAGCCAGGACTATCAGCCGATGGTCGTTTTCCCCGCGTCATATGCAGGCGTGGATCGCCAGGTGCTTTCAGTGCCGCCATCCGGGAAACCACCGCTGTTTATTATGCTGGACGGCACCTGGACCGAAGCGCGGAAAATGTTTCGCAAAAGCCCCTATCTCGACGCGCTACCGGTGATTTCTGTCGATCTTTCCCGCGTCTCCGCCTACCGCCTGCGTGAGGCGCATGCTGACGGGCAATACTGCACCGCCGAAGTAGCCATTGCGCTTCTGGATTTAGCGGGAGATACCGCTGCAGCTGGGGCCCTGGGCAACCATTTCTCATGCTTCCGGGAGCGCTATCTGGCGGGAAAAACCGTTCATAAGGGCAGCGTCACAGCACTCGAGCCAGAAAGCGTTTAAAATCATCAGGTCGCTTGCATTCACAGGAGGCCTGCATGAGCCAGCGAGGGTTAGAAGCGCTACTTCGTCCTAAATCCATTGCCGTCATCGGCGCATCAATGAAACCGGATCGTGCTGGCTATCTGATGATGCGCAACCTGCTGGCCGGGGGTTTTAATGGCCCCGTCATGCCCGTCACGCCGGCTTATAAGGCCGTTCAGGGGGTGCTTGCATGGCCTGACGTACAAAGCCTGCCTTTCGTGCCGGATCTTGCCATACTCTGTACAAACGCGAAGCGTAACCCGGAACTGCTGGAATCACTCGGCAAGAAGGGGTGTAAAACCTGCATTATTCTCTCGTCTCCGCCTGAACAAAAAGCCGAGCTTCTGGCCTGCGCCAGCCGCTATCAAATGCGCATTCTTGGGCCAAACAGTCTGGGCCTGCTTGCCCCCTGGCAGGGGCTGAATGCCAGTTTCTCCCCGGTTCCAATCCGCAAAGGCAAACTCGCGTTTATCTCGCAGTCGGCTGCGGTATCGAACACCATCCTCGACTGGGCGCAGCAGCGTGAAATGGGATTCTCCTACTTCATTGCCCTGGGCGACAGCCTGGATATCGATGTTGATGAGCTACTGGATTTTCTGGCGCGTGACGGCAAAACCAGTGCGATCCTGCTTTATCTTGAGCACCTCAGCGACGCGCGTCGTTTTGTCTCGGCTTCCCGAAGCGCTTCGCGCAATAAGCCGATCCTGGTGATCAAAAGCGGACGAAGCCCTGCGGCGCAGCGTCTGCTGCATTCGCATTCCGGCATGGATCCCGCCTGGGACGCCGCCATCCAGCGCGCGGGGTTGCTGCGGGTACAGGATACGCACGAGCTTTTTTCCGCCGTTGAGACGTTAAGCCATATGCGTCCGCTGCGCGGCGAGAAGTTGATGATTGTCAGTAACGGTGCAGCCCCTGCCGCGCTCGCGCTGGATGAGCTTTGGCGGCGCTTCGGCAAGCTGGCTACGCTGAATGAAGAGACGCTGCAGCGCCTGAAAGAAGCGCTTCCAAGCAGCGTGACGCCCGGCAATCCGCTTGATTTGCGCGATGACGCCAGCAGTGACCGCTATACCAGGGCAATCTCCATTTTGCTGGATAGCCAGGATTTTGATGCGCTGATGATTATCCACTCTCCCAGCGCGGTCGCACCGGGCAGCGAAAGCGCGCGGGCGCTCATTGACGCCGTGCGCAACCATCCGCGAGGCAAATATGTCACCCTGCTTACCAACTGGTGCGGTGAATTTTCCTCTCAGGAGGCGCGGCGCTTGTTCAGCGAGGCCGGGCTGCCGACCTACCGCACGCCTGAAGGCACCATCACCGCGTTCATGCATATGGTGGAATATCGCCGCAACCAGAAACAGCTGCGTGAGACGCCGGCTTTGCCCGGAAATCTGACGGCGAACACCGTCGACGTTCACCGGCTGTTGCAGCAGGCCATTGAAGAAGGCGCGACGTCGCTTGATACGCATGAGGTCCAGCCCATTCTGGGCAGCTACGGGATGCAAACCCTGCCGACCTGGATCGCCAGCGACAGCGCCGAGGCCGTGCATATTGCCGAGCAAATTGGCTATCCGGTTGCCCTGAAGCTGCGCTCCCCGGATATCCCGCATAAGTCTGATGTTCAGGGGGTTATGTTATACCTGCGTACGGCGAGTGAGGTGCAGCAGGCAGCTGATGCCATTTTCGACCGGGTCAAAATGGCCTGGCCGCAGGCAAGGATCCACGGATTGCTGGTGCAAAGCATGGCCAACCGCGCTGGGGCTCAGGAATTACGGGTGGTGGTCGAACACGATCCCGTCTTCGGCCCGCTCATTATGCTTGGAGAGGGCGGCGTTGAGTGGCGCCCGGAGGAGCAGGCCGTGGTCGCTTTACCGCCGCTGAACATGAACCTGGCGCGTTATCTGATCATCCAGGCGATTAAAAGTAAAAAGATCCGTGGCCGGAGCGCGCTGCGTCCGCTTGATATTGCCGGATTAAGCCAGTTTCTGGTGCAGGTGTCTAACCTGATTGTGGACTGTGCCGAGATCCAGCGGCTGGACATTCATCCGCTGCTCGCCTCCGGCAATGAGTTTACGGCGCTGGACGTGACCCTGGATATCGCACCCTTCGAAGGAGACAGAGAGAGCCGTCTGGCAATCCGCCCGTATCCTCTGCAGCTGGAGGAGTGGGTTGAGATGAAGAATGGGGAACGCGCCTTGTTCCGCCCTATTCTGCCGGAAGATGAGCCCCAGCTGCGGGCCTTTATCTCTCAGGTCACGAAAGAGGATCTTTATTATCGCTATTTTAGCGAAATCAACGAATTTACCCACGATGATTTAGCCAATATGACCCAGATCGACTACGATCGAGAAATGGCGTTTGTTGCCGTTCGTCGCTCCGATAAGGGGGATGAGATCCTCGGCGTCACGCGTGCTATTTCTGACCCGGATAACGTCGATGCGGAGTTTGCGGTACTGGTGCGCTCCGATCTTAAAGGCCTGGGTCTGGGAAGACGGCTGCTGGAAAAACTCATCAGTTATACGCGAGATCACGGATTATTACGCCTCAATGGCATTACTATGCCTAACAATCGCGGTATGGTGACCCTGGCGCGAAAACTTGGGTTTGACGTTGATATTCAGCTGGACGAAGGTATTGTGGCCTTGTCCCTCAGTCTGACATCAGCAGACAAACGCGAGTAAGCTACTGGAAATGTTACCCACTTTGGACGGGACTGGTGGTATCATTGTCCGCTTATGTTGTTTGCATGGTACAGACAACCCTTCAATGAACAGAGAAGAAACGCACTGTGATGTTGTCAAAATTTAAGCGTAATAAACATCAACAACACCTTGCTCAACTACCGAAGATTTCTCAGTCAGTTGATGATGTAGAGTTCTTTTACGCTCCCGCTCATTTTCGGGAGACGCTTCTGGAAAAGATTGCCAGCGCCACGCGACGCATTTGCATTGTGGCGCTGTATCTTGAACAGGATGAAGGCGGGCGCGCGATCCTGAACGCGCTCTATGAAGCCAAACGTCAGCGCCCGGAACTCGATGTTCGCGTGCTGGTAGACTGGCATCGCGCTCAGCGTGGCCGTATTGGCGCTGCCGCGTCAAACACCAATGCTGACTGGTATTGCCGCACGGCGCAGGAAAACCCTGGCGTCGATGTCCCTGTTTATGGCGTCCCGGTTAATACCCGTGAAGCGCTCGGAGTACTTCATTTCAAGGGCTTCATCATTGATGACAGCGTGCTTTACAGCGGCGCAAGTCTGAATGATGTTTACCTTCATCAGCTCGATAAATATCGCTACGACCGCTACCATCTGATCCGTAATCCGCAGATGGCCGATATCATGTTCAACTGGGTTGATAAAAATCTGGTCCATGGCCGCGGTGTTAATCGCCTTGACGATCCCGAACGTCCTAAAAGCCCGGAAATCAAAAACGATGTTCGCGCCTTCCGCCAGGAGCTGCGTGATGCGGTCTATCATTTCCAGGGCGATGCGAACAACGAAGAGTTATCCGTTACTCCGCTGGTAGGGCTCGGTAAATCAAGCCTGCTGAACAAAACGATCTTCCATCTGATGCCGTGCGCGGAGCAGAAACTCACTATCTGTACGCCGTACTTCAACCTTCCTGCCGTGCTGGTGCGTAATATCATTCAGCTGCTGCGCGACGGTAAAAAGGTGGAAATCATCGTTGGTGATAAAACCGCAAACGACTTCTTCATTCCTGAAGATCAGCCTTTCAAAATCATCGGTGCGCTGCCTTATCTCTATGAGATTAACCTGCGCCGTTTCCTGAGCCGTTTACAGTATTACGTAAACACTGACCAGCTGGTTGTGCGTCTCTGGAAAGATGAGGACAACACATACCATCTGAAAGGAATGTGGGTCGACGATGAGTGGATGCTGCTGACCGGTAACAACCTGAACCCACGCGCGTGGCGACTGGATCTGGAAAACGCTATCCTGATCCATGACCCGCATCATGAGTTAGCCGCAAAACGTGAGCGTGAGCTCGAGCTGATTCGCACACATACCACTGTGGTTAATCATTACCGCGAGCTGCAGAGCATTGCCGATTATCCGGTGAAAGTCCGCAAGCTTATCCGCCGCTTACGTCGTATCCGTATCGACCGACTTATCAGCCGTATTCTGTAATGTCCAGGCCCTGCCACCCGCAGGGCTTTTTATGGGGCCCGTTGATGCGTATTCCTCTGTTACTGAGCGTCTTCTTTCTGAGTGGCTGTAGCCATATGGCCAACGATAGCTGGTCCGGACAGGATAAAGCACTGCATTTCATTGCTTCCGCTATGTTGTCCGCAGCCGGTAATGAATATGCGCAGCATCAGGGATACAGTCGGGATCGTAGCGCGGCGATAGGGTTGATGTTCTCAGTGGGTCTTGGGGCATCAAAAGAACTGTGGGATAGCCGCCCCGCAGGGAGCGGCTGGAGCTGGAAAGATTTCGCCTGGGATGTCGCCGGCGCAACGACCGGCTATGCCGTGTGGCAGATGGCACGCTATTAAAGTCGAATGCCTTTCCCTTTGCGATGCAGCATCAGGGAAACAACAAAGGCCAGTGCGCCCATTATCGTTACGTACCAGAAGAATGTCGTTTCACTTCCCCATGATTTAAGCGATAACGCAACGTACTCCGCCGATCCGCCAAATAGCGCATTAGCTACCGCATAAGAGAGCCCTACCCCTAAAGCACGTACCTGCGCCGGGAACATTTCAGCTTTCAGTATCCCGCTGATAGAGGTATAGAAACTGACAATCACCATCGCCAGCATCACCAGCGCAAACGCGGCATACGACGAAGTCACATGCTGAAGGGCAGACAGAATAGGTACGGTACATAACGCCGACAGCCCGCCAAAAATCAGCATCGACGTGCGTCGACCGATTTTATCCGAGAGCGCACCGATAATTGGTTGTATGAGCATAAAGACAAACAGCGCCACGGTCATGACTACGCTGGCGACATTTGCGTGCATGCCGGTGGTGTTCACCAGGTACTTCTGCATATAGGTGGTGAACGTGTAGAAACTAAGAGAGCCGCCCGCAGTAAAGCCCAGCACCATAAGGAAAGCTTTGCGGTTACGCCATAATCCTTTGAATGTTCCCGCCTCCTTCAGCGTTCTGACTTCCTTCTGAGAGGTTTCATCTAACTGACGGCGTAGCCAAAGTGCGACGATCGCCAGCACAGCGCCCATCGCGAAAGGAATTCGCCATCCCCAGGCGTGAAGTTGTTCGTCCGTCAAAATCTGCTGCAGGATCACCACCACAAGAATGGCCAGCAGTTGACCACCAATCAGCGTGACGTACTGGAATGAGGCGTAAAAACCTTTACGGCCTTCCAGTGCAATCTCACTCATGTAGGTCGCACTGGTACCGTATTCACCGCCCACCGATAATCCCTGGAATAAGCGGGCCAGTAAAAGTAGCGCCGGTGCCCAGGTCCCAATCGATTCGTATCCCGGTAAACAGGCGATCACCAGAGAGCCAAAGCACATCATACACACCGAGATCAGCATAGAAGCCTTACGCCCGCGACGATCCGCAATGCGACCGAACAGCCAGCCCCCGATGGGCCGCATTAAAAACCCTGCGGCAAATACCCCCGCCGTTTGAAGAAGTTGCGTGGTGGTGTTGCCGGAGGGGAAGAAAATATGTGCGAAATAGAGTGAACAGAATGAGTAGACGTAAAAGTCGAACCATTCAACCAGATTCCCTGAAGAGGCACTGACGATTGCCCATACCCTTCTTCGGGTATCACTGTTAGCCAGCGTCCCGTTTGATGTAATACTTTCTGTCATTGTGATTATGCTCCTGCCATAAACAGCGGCGTATTGAGCCAGGAGACTCAATTACCTCGTAAATGAAATGTTATAATTTTGTTATAAATAACATTGAGACAGAGATCACACATTCCATTAGCAGGATAAGGGATTAAGAGAAAGGCCAGATTGGGAAAGCACAAAGCAAAAAACCCCGCACCTTACGGTACGGGGTTCTTCTAATTGATGCCTGGCAGTTCCCTACTCTCACATGGGGAGACCCCACACTACCATCGGCGCTACGGCGTTTCACTTCTGAGTTCGGCATGGGGTCAGGTGGGACCACCGCGCTAA
>NZ_JBGIWG010000011.1:0-173005 GCF_041320715.1 Enterobacter sp. KB-221C9 | reverse complement strand
CTGAGGCATTGGGCCGTCAGTCGCAGCAACAACCAGGATCGCGCCGTCCATCTGCGCAGCACCGGTGATCATGTTTTTAACATAGTCGGCGTGGCCTGGGCAGTCTACGTGTGCGTAGTGGCGAGTCGGGGTGTCATATTCAACGTGGGAAGTGTTGATGGTGATACCACGAGCTTTTTCTTCTGGTGCGTTATCGATCTGGTCGAATGCACGAGCAGAACCACCGTAGGTTTTAGCCAGAACGGTAGTGATTGCAGCAGTCAGGGTAGTTTTACCATGGTCAACGTGGCCGATAGTACCAACGTTGACGTGCGGTTTTGTACGTTCAAATTTTTCTTTAGACACGGCTATATTCCTTACTATAGTGCTCTCCCCTGTGGAGAGAGCACGGGACTTAGGTTTTAATCCTGTGGATTACTTACCACGGGCTTCAATAACGGCCTGAGCAACGTTGTTAGGCGCATCATCATACTTCAGGAATTCCATGGTGTATGATGCACGACCTTTGGTCAGAGAACGCAGCTGAGTTGCATATCCGAACATTTCAGACAGCGGAACTTCAGCGTGGATCTTAACGCCAGTTACTTCGGATTCCTGACCACGCAGCATACCGCGACGACGGCTCAAGTCACCGATAACGTCACCGGTGTTCTCTTCAGGAGTTTCTACTTCAACCTTCATGATCGGCTCAAGCAGAACTGGTTTTGCTTTCTTAAAGCCTTCTTTAAAGGCAATAGACGCAGCCAGTTTAAACGCCAGTTCAGAGGAGTCAACGTCGTGGTAAGAACCGAAGTGCAGACGAACACCCATGTCAACAACCGGATAGCCAGCCAGAGGGCCCGCTTTCAGCTGTTCCTGGATGCCTTTATCAACGGCTGGGATGTATTCGCCAGGAATTACACCACCTTTGATGTCGTTGATGAACTCGTAACCTTTCGGGTTAGAGCCCGGCTCCAGTGGGTACATGTCGATCACAACGTGACCGTACTGACCGCGACCACCAGACTGCTTAGCGTGTTTACCTTCAACATCGGTAACTTTCGCGCGAATCGCTTCGCGGTAAGCAACCTGAGGTTTACCCACGTTCGCTTCAACGTTGAATTCACGCTTCATACGGTCAACGATGATGTCCAGGTGCAGTTCACCCATACCAGCGATGATGGTCTGGTTAGATTCTTCATCAGTCCATACGCGGAATGATGGGTCTTCTTTCGCCAGACGGCCCAGAGCCAGACCCATTTTTTCCTGGTCAGCTTTGGTTTTTGGTTCAACTGCGATGGAGATTACCGGCTCAGGGAATTCCATACGCTCCAGAATGATCGGGTGATCTGGGTCACACAGGGTGTCACCAGTGGTCACGTCTTTCAGACCGATAGCTGCAGCGATGTCGCCCGCACGAACTTCTTTGATCTCTTCACGTTTGTTAGCGTGCATCTGTACGATACGGCCAAAACGTTCACGCGCCGTTTTCACGGAGTTCAGGATGGTGTCACCGGAGTTAACCACACCAGAGTAAACGCGGAAGAAGGTCAGGTTACCCACGAATGGGTCGGTAGCAATTTTGAACGCCAGTGCTGAGAATGGCTCTTCGTCGCTTGCGTGACGCTCAGCTGGAGTATCTTTACCGTCGTCCAGGATGCCGTTGATCGCAGGAACGTCAACAGGGGATGGCAGGTAGTCAACTACCGCATCCAGCATTGCCTGAACACCTTTGTTCTTGAATGCAGAACCACAGGTTACCAGGATGATTTCGTTGTTCAGAACGCGCTGACGCAGAGCTTTTTTGATCTCTTCTTCAGTCAGTTCTTCACCACCCAGGTATTTCTCCATCAGCTCTTCAGAAGCTTCAGCAGCGGATTCGATCAGGTTCTGGTGCCATTCGTCAGCCAGGTCCTGCATCTCAGCCGGGATATCTTCGTATTCGAAGGTAACGCCCTGGTCTGCATCGTTCCAGTTGATGGCTTTCATTTTCACCAGGTCGATAACGCCGGTGAAGCCTTCTTCAGCACCAATTGCCAGCTGCAGCGGAACAGGGTTCGCGCCCAGACGGGATTTGATCTGACCAACAACTTTCAGGAAGTTAGCACCCATACGGTCCATTTTGTTAACGAACGCGATGCGTGGAACTTTATATTTGTTCGCCTGACGCCATACGGTCTCAGACTGTGGCTGAACACCACCAACTGCGCAATAAACCATTACCGCGCCGTCAAGAACACGCATGGAACGTTCTACTTCGATGGTGAAGTCAACGTGCCCCGGGGTGTCGATGATGTTTACGCGATGCGGTTCGTACTGCTTAGCCATACCTGACCAGAATGCAGTAGTCGCTGCGGAGGTGATAGTAATACCACGCTCCTGCTCCTGTTCCATCCAGTCCATGGTGGCTGCGCCGTCATGAACTTCACCGATTTTATGGTTTACACCGGTGTAGAACAGAATACGTTCGGTAGTAGTGGTTTTACCGGCGTCGATGTGCGCACTGATACCGATGTTACGGTAGCGTGCGATGGGTGTTGTACGAGCCATTTGATTCCTCGTTTATATCTTTAGGCGTTCAGTTAAGTTACCCAGAGCGGGCGGCTTCTCTGAAGCGCCCGCCTGGTGACTAATACTCCGAAGGGATTACCAACGGTAGTGTGCGAACGCCTTGTTGGCTTCTGCCATACGGTGAACGTCTTCACGTTTCTTAACTGCAGTACCTTTGTTGTCTGCAGCATCAGAAAGTTCGTTCGCCAGACGCAGAGCCATGGATTTATCACCGCGTTTACGAGCAGCTTCAACGATCCAACGCATTGCCAGAGCATTACGACGAACCGGACGAACTTCAACTGGAACCTGATAAGTAGAACCACCAACGCGGCGGGACTTAACTTCTACAGTTGGGCGAACGTTGTCGAGAGCGACTTCGAAAGCTTCCAGTTCATTTTTACCAGAACGCTGAGCCAGGGTCTCAAGCGCGCTGTATACGATTGCTTCTGCAGTAGATTTTTTACCATCTACCATCAGGATATTTACAAATTTTGCCAGCAGTTCTGATCCGAATTTCGGATCTGGAAGGATTTTACGCTGACCAATGACGCGACGACGTGGCATGGGAATACTCCGTTGTTAATTCAGGATTGTCCAAAACTCAAAGAGTTTAGTTTGACATTAAGATAAATCAGTTTGGCCTTACTTAACGGAGAACCATTAAGCCTTAGGACGCTTCACGCCGTACTTGGAGCGAGCCTGCTTACGGTCTTTAACACCTGAGCAGTCGAGCGCACCACGAACGGTGTGGTAACGAACACCCGGAAGGTCTTTAACACGACCGCCACGGATCAGGATCACGGAGTGTTCCTGCAGGTTGTGACCTTCACCACCGATGTAGGAAGTCACTTCGAAACCGTTAGTCAAACGCACACGGCATACTTTACGCAGTGCGGAGTTTGGTTTTTTAGGAGTGGTGGTATATACACGAGTACATACGCCACGTTTCTGCGGGCAGGCTTCCAGCGCAGGCACGTTGCTCTTTGCAACTTTGCGTGCGCGTGGTTTGCGTACCAGCTGGTTAACTGTTGCCATTAAATAGCTCCTGGTTTTAGCTTTTGCTTCGTAAACACGTAATAAATCGACCTCATACAATATGAGGACGCGAAATTTTAGGGCTACGTCGAAAAGGTGTCAAGAAATATACAGCGATCTCAGATCACCAGTTCATTTGACTGGCGTGCGTCACAGTAAGATTGACGAAATCAGTATAGCCAACCACGTCAATTTTGGCTGAAATTTGACCAGAAAGACCCCGCGCATCCAGATCGTCTTTCAGCGCAGAGACTGTTATGGGGGCATTTGTAAGAATTTCAACGAAACGACTGCCTTCCAGTGCGGCAAGCACGCCATCCTGAATCAGCAGCAGGTCATCACCTTCGCGCAGCATACTCAGTAACGCGTCGGTATCACATTGCCATGGTGAATGGCTCAGAGTATGGAGCATGACGGCCTCAGAAAGTCAGAATAGTGTCGTAGTGGGAAAGGTGTTCACGCAATGCAGCAGAAGACAGGACTGTCGCATCCAGCACGAAAGGCGTTGCCTCGTTTAAACCACGCGCGGCCAAAGAGTCAGCACAAACATAGAAGGTTTCGATATCGTAAAGCGGTAACACTTTGAACGTCGCGATGTAATCACGCGCCAGAATGGCCTGAGGCTGTTGCCCCGCCAGAAGCTGAAATACGCCGTCGCCCAAAAAGAAGACACCGATATCTTCGGTCAGCGCGGAAGTCGCAAGTAACGCATCCAGCCCTTCGCGACCAGAAGCGCTGCCGTGCGGCGCAGACGTAAAAACAAATGCTACGCGCTTCATCAGAATTGCACCACTCTGTCGCAGGTTAATGCCGCCTGTGCCAGTGCACCCAGACCACTCAACGAAAAACCGGGCTGCAGGTTAGAACCCGATAAACCAAGACGCGCGGCTTCGGTTGCATCGGTCACGCCGCGGCGCAGTGCCGCCGCCACGCAGATGTGCAGTTCTACGCCCTGCTTTTCGTTTAATGCCTGCCAGCCGCGCACCAGATCGAACTCGTCGCTCGCCGGTGACGTAAACTGATTCGCGTTATACACCCCTTCCCGATAGAAGAAGACGCTCGCCAGCTCATGCCCGGCCGCCAGTAGCGCATGCGCAAACTGCAGCGCGCTGCTGGCCTGCTGAGTACCGTACGCCGGGCCTGTCACCATTAACGCAAAACGCATTACTTGTCTTGTCCCAGGAAATCGCCGCTTTTGAACTGGCGAATATAGAGGTAGACCGTGTGCTTGGAGATGTTCAGACGATCGGCCACCTGGTTGATGGCGTCTTTAATATCAAAAATCCCTTTCTCATAGAGATTGAGCACGATCTGACGATTCTTGGCGTTGTTCGAGACGTTGCGATCGGCATTCACCTCTTCAATCGTAAACTCAAGCGTCTGCGTCACCAGATCTTCAACGGAGGAGGCAAAGTTAACAGAAGAGCCAACGTCCGGCGTTTCTGGTGGAATAAAGGTGCTCATGATCTGCGAGAAAGGCACATCAAGGTTCATGTTGATGCACAGCAGCCCAATAACACGATGGTCGCGGTTTCGAATCGCGATGGTTTCTGATTTCATCAGCACGCCGCTTTTGGCGCGGGTGAAATAGCATTTGGAGACGCTGCTGTCCGCGCCGGTCATGTCATGCAACATACGCAATGCAAGGTCGGTAATTGGCGAACCAATTTTACGGCCAGTATGCTCACCATTCGCAATGCGGATGGCGGAACACTTCAGATCTTGCAGGGAGTGCAATACGATTTCGCAGTGGGAGCCAATGAGCATCGCTAACCCGTCCACTACCGCTTCATAGGATTTCAGAATATCGAAGTCGGTCTGATCGAAAGGACGTTGATCCAGCAAATCAAGTTCACTGGTTTCGTTGGTTAAAAGCGACCTGGACATGAAAAAAACACTCCTTTTCAGGAGCCTGTCGTTAGGTTTTCAGGGCAGGCTCATTATCTACACGGACAACTAAATTAATACAGCGTGCCTAACGCTTTCCAGTGTTAATTATATCTGCCCCACAATAAAAAACCGCCGCCTTAAAGGCGGCGGTTTTTTTTCAGCATTACTTCTTAGCAGCAGCGGCTTTATCGTCAGCCGGCGCGTCTGCCTTGGCATCCGCTTTCGGTGCCGGTTTGATGTCCAGCAGCTCTACGTCAAAGACCAGCGTAGAGTTCGCAGGGATACCCGGAACACCGGTTTTGCCGTAGGCCAGATCCGGTGGGATAACCATCTTGATCTTGCCGCCTTTCTTGATGTTTTTCAGGCCTTCAGTCCAGCCAGGGATCACACCATCCAGACGGAAAGAGAGCGGCTCACCGCGGGTGTAAGAGTTATCGAACTCTTTACCGTCGATCAGCGTACCTTTGTAGTTCACAACAACGGTGTCGCTGTCTTTAGGCGCATCGCCGGTGCCTTCTTTCTCAACTTTGTATACCAGGCCAGTAGAAGAGGTTTTTACACCCTTCTCTTTAGCAAAGGTATCGCGGTAGGCTTTGCCTTTCGCTTCGTTGTCTTTAGCGTCCGCGTCCATCTTAGTCTGCGCGGCACCCTTCACGCGCGCTTCGAACGCCTGCAGAGTCTGTTCAATTTCCTGGTCAGACAGCTTGCTCTTATCTGCAAATGCGTCCTGAACGCCCGCGATCAGCTGAGCTTTATCCAGTTTGATGCCCAGTTTCTCTTGTTCTTTCAGAGAGTTTTCCATGTAACGACCCAGAGATGCGCCCAGTGCGTAGGCGGATTTCTGGTCGTCATTTTTGAACGCCGCTTTGCTGTCTGCAGTAGCAGCAGGCTTCGCAGCAGTATCAGCAGCGAATGACAGCGGCGCGTTCAGCGCAACAGCCATCGTCGTCGCCAGCAGCGTTACTTTAAACAGTGATTTCATCCATATCTCCAGGGCCTGGGGACTCTCACCCCAGCGTTAAACGTAAATGAGTGACGTACTATAAAACGTTGCAGAAGAAATCTACAGACAGACACGTCCAATTCTCGCCACTTTTCAGACTATTTTTGTTTAAATAAGTTTCCTGCCAAGGGGATGCGAACTGTACTTAAAGATAAACTCAGTTAAACTGCGCCGCCGCTGGGCCATTATGGCAAATCTGAAACAAACGAGGTGAATGATGAAGGATACAACGATAGAAGCGAGAATGGCTGAGCTGGAAAGCCGCCTGGCTTTTCAGGACATCACCATCGAAGAGCTAAACCAGACCGTGACCGCACATGAGCTCGAAATGGCAAAACTGCGGGATCTGCTGCGTCTGCTCACTGAAAAAGTGAAGGCCACACAGGCATCACATATCGCCTCTCAATCTGAAGAGACGCCACCACCTCATTACTGAGGCGTAAAAAAAGCGGGATTATCCCGCTTTTTTTGTGCCCGGTGGCGCGAAGCTTACCGGGCCTACATACCAAATACCCTATGGATTTCGAGTCGCAGGAAGGCGGCAAGCTTGAAAATCCCCGGGAGCATAGATAACTATGTGACCGGGGTTTGAAAGCGCAGCCAACGCACCTGCGGCTTGAAAGACGACGGGTATTAGTGGCAGCCGCAGCCGCCGTTACCGCAACCACCTTTACCGTGGTCGTGACCATGGTCGTGATCGTGGCCGTGTCCACCGCAGCAGCCATCGTGGCCGTGATCGTGGTCATGGTCGTGACCGTGCGCACCGTGAACGTGGCCATGAGCCAGCTCTTCTTCGGTCGCTTCACGGATCGCAACAACTTCTACGTTGAACTTCAGGTTCTGGCCAGCCAGCATGTGGTTACCGTCAACCACGACGTGGTCATCTTCCACTTCGGTGATTTCAACAGGAACAGGACCCTGGTCAGTTTCAGCCAGGAAGCGCATGCCAACCTGCAGCTCGTCAACGCCCATGAACACGTCTTTAGGGACGCGCTGAACCAGGTTGTCGTCATACTGACCGTAAGCGTCGTTCGCGCCTACAGCAACGTCAAATTTGTCGCCAACTTCATGACCTTCCAGCGCGGTTTCCAGGCCAGAAATCAGGGAGCCGTGACCATGCAGGTAGTCAAGCGGCGCACTCACCGGAGACTCATCAACCAACACACCGTCTTCTGTACGTACCTGATAGGCCAGGCTGACCACCAGGTCTTTTGCTACTTTCATGATATCTCCTGAGCGTGGGAAAATTGCTGGCGCAGATTGTAGCGGAAATCTGCACCCGTGTACCCTTTAGCTTAAAAAAACTCAGGGCATATCGCTAGTCCGGATGAAAAATCCCGATAACTTGCTCTTCTTTGCGAACGTGATCGCGGGCCTCTTTATCGGCCTCACGCATCTGGTGACCGCACTTAACACACTCAACAACATCAATATTATTTTCCCGCCACATCGCCAGGGTATCTTGCGCCTGGCAGGTCGGGCATTTTGCACCCGCAATAAAGCGTTTACGTACAGCCATCTTTCGTTACCCTTTATTCAAATTCATCCCAGCCATCAAGCTGGCGTCGTTCCTGCTGCATCTCTCGCTGGAAGATCTCCTCCAGCTCGCGACGCGCTTCCCGCACGCGGGAGATCTGCTCAGTATCAGTATGTACCGGCATCAGCTCGCGCAACATTTGCATATCCAGCCGTCGGAAATGCATCTGGGCGCGCTGCGCCTGATGCGGATGCATGCCGAGCGAGATCAGCGCCTTACGGCCCAGCTCCAGCGCACTGGAGAACGTCTCACGGGAGAAGTGTTTCACACCCGCCTGCAACAATTCGTGAGCTTCAACACGTCCCCGCGCACGCGCCAGAATATGCAGATGCGGGAAATGCTGCTGGCACAGCTCCACCAGCTTCATCGTGTCTTCCGGATCGTTACAGGTAATCACGATGGACTCTGCCGCTTCGGCCCCCGCCGAGCGCAGCAGCTCGAGCTGGGTCGCGTCGCCGTAGTAAACCTTATAGCCATATTTGCGCATCAGGTTGACCGCGCTGATATCGCGCTCCAGTACCGTAATGCGCATTTTGTTCGCCATCAGCAAACGCCCGATAACCTGTCCGAAACGGCCAAATCCCACCACAATCACCTGCGGCTTGTCGTCTTCCACCCACGGCGCTTCGTCTTCGTCGTCAGTTGGGTTCAGGCGGCGCGACAGCAGTTTATCCACCAGCTTCATCAGCAGCGGCGTGGTCATCATAGACAGCGTGACCGTCACCAGCAAAAGCGCCATCTGATCGTCTTTAAACAGCTTCTGGGAGGATGCGGTCGAGAACAGCACAAACGCGAACTCGCCCCCCTGGCTTAACACGCTGGCAAACTGCATGCGTTCCGAACTCCGCAAACCGTAGATGCGTGACATGACGTACAGCACCAGCATCTTCACCGCCACCAGGATGGCGACGCTCACTATCACCCACAGCAGATGGGTATAGAGCACGCCAAGGTTGAGCGCCATCCCCACCGAGATAAAGAACAGACCTAACAGCAGCCCCTTGAAAGGATCGATGGCAATTTCCAGCTCGTGACGATACTCGCTCTCCGCCAGCAGCACCCCGGCGATAAAGGTCCCGAGCGCCATCGACAGCCCCAGCGCGTCCATAAATAACGCCGATCCCAGCACCAGCAGCAGCGTCGCGGCGGTAAACACCTCGCGAACGCCCGACGCGGCAATAAAGCGGAACACGGGACGTAACAGGAAACGACCGCCAATCAGCATGCCCGCGAAGGCCAGCACCTTCATGGCGATTTTAGCCCAGTCGAAGTGATCGTCCCCGGATCCCGCCAGCAGCGGTACCAGCGCCAGCGCTGGGATCACCGCCAAATCCTGGAACAGCAGCACCGAAAAGCCCAGCTGACCGGCTTCGTTGCGATTCATCCCTTTATCGCGCATCAGCTGCAGCGCCATCGCCGTCGACGACATCGCAAGGCCTATCCCGCCAATCACCGCCGCCTGCCATGAAAAGTGGGTCAGCATTAACAGGCCGCCCAGGATCGCGGCGCTGAACAACACCTGCGCGGCGCCCACACCAAAGATAGAGCGTCGGAGTTGCCACAATTTCGAGGGATTCAGCTCCAGGCCGATGATGAACATCAGGAACACCACGCCCAGCTCGGAGAAATGGAGAATCTCATCTACATCGCTGATGAATCCCAGTCCCCAGGGACCAATCGCGATCCCCGCCAGCAGATACCCCAGCACCGCACCGATACCAATGCGTGCAGCAAGCGGCACCGCGACGACGGCCGCAAATAAAAACAGCACCCCGGCGAGGAGTAAATTCGATCCTTCCATTAACGACCTCCTGCCGGAATCGGTGACGCCAGCCATTCACCGTAGGCTCTGGCGTGGCTTGCCAGCTCTTTCGGATCCTGTCGCCGCGCCCAGTAGACAATAATCGGGCTCATCCAGTGCATACGGCACATCGCTGCCGTCAGCTCGAAAGGCCGCAGGATGTCGCTCATCGGATAACGGTTCAGCCCGTCGTGACGGTAAGCGCTTTCGGGTTCACCGGTCGTAATCACACTACGCCAGTACTTTCCCGCCAGCTGGTTTCCCCCCACCCCGCTGGAAAAGCCCCGGCTCAGCACGCGGTCCAGCCACTCTTTGAGCAGCGCCGGACAGCTATAGGTATAAAGCGGATGCTGGAACACAATCACGTCATGCTGACGCAGCAGCTCCTGCTCGTAAGGGATATCAATAAAGAAATCAGGATAGTGCGCGTAGAGATCGTGCACCGTCACGTTGCTGAGCTGTGTGGCCGGCTTAAGCAGCACCCGGTTTGCCACCGAGTCCTGAGATTCCGGATGGGCATACAGCAGCAGCACTTTTGCTGTCTGAGACATCATTCCCCTCCCGGTCTTGTTTCTGTTTTTGTGTATCGTCGTTGTTTTGGGCTACCATGGCGGCCCGGTGCGGAAAATGGCGCACACCTTACATTATCATAATGACAAATTAACATAGTCGGAACATACGGCGCTTCTATGATTGTTTTCTCCTCGTTACAAATTCGTCGCGGCGTGCGCGTCCTGCTGGATAACGCCACTGCTACCATCAACCCAGGCCAAAAAGTGGGCCTGGTCGGCAAAAACGGCTGCGGTAAATCCACCCTGCTGGCGCTGCTGAAAAACGAGATTAGCGCGGATGGCGGTAACTTTACCTTCCCGGGGAACTGGCAGCTCGCCTGGGTAAACCAGGAGACGCCGGCGCTGAGCGAACCGGCACTCGACTATGTTATCGACGGCGATCGTGAATACCGTAAGCTCGAGGCGGAACTCAACGCCGCGAACGAGCGCAACGACGGTCACGCCATCGCCACCGTTCACGGCAAGCTGGACGCTATCGACGCGTGGACCATTCGCTCCCGCGCCTCCAGCCTGCTGCACGGCCTGGGCTTCAGCAATGAACAGCTGGAACGCCCGGTCAGCGACTTCTCCGGCGGCTGGCGTATGCGTCTCAACCTGGCGCAGGCGCTGATCTGCCGCTCTGACCTGCTGCTGCTCGATGAACCGACCAACCACCTCGATCTCGATGCGGTTATTTGGCTGGAGAAGTGGCTCAAGAGCTATCAGGGCACTCTGATTCTGATCTCCCACGACCGCGACTTCCTCGACCCGGTAGTGGATAAAATCATTCATATCGAACAGCAAACGATGTTCGAGTACACCGGCAACTACAGCTCCTTCGAGCGCCAGCGCGCGACGCGCCTTGCCCAGCAGCAGTCCATGTACGAAAGCCAGCAGCAGCGCGTGGCGCACCTGCAGAGCTTCGTGGATCGCTTTAAGGCTAAAGCGTCAAAAGCGAAGCAGGCCCAGAGCCGCATCAAGATGCTGGAGCGCATGGAGATGATTGCCCCGGCGCACGTGGATAACCCGTTCCACTTCAGCTTCCGCGAGCCGGAAAGTCTGCCGAACCCGCTGCTGAAGATGGAGAAGGTTAGCGCGGGCTATGCCGACCGCATTATTCTCGATTCCATCAAGCTCAACCTGGTGCCGGGTTCGCGCATTGGCCTGCTGGGGCGTAACGGCGCCGGTAAATCGACGCTGATCAAACTGCTGGCGGGCGAACTTAACCCGGTCAGCGGTGAAATCGGCCTGGCGAAGGGCATCAAGCTGGGCTACTTCGCCCAGCATCAGCTGGAATTTTTACGCGCGGATGAATCGCCGATTCAGCACCTCGCGCGTCTGGCGCCGCAGGAGATGGAGCAGAAGCTGCGCGACTATCTCGGCGGCTTCGGCTTCCAGGGCGATAAGGTGACTGAAAACACCGAGCGTTTCTCCGGCGGCGAAAAGGCCCGTCTGGTGCTGGCGCTGATCGTCTGGCAGCGTCCGAACCTGCTGCTGCTCGATGAACCGACCAACCACCTGGATCTCGACATGCGCCAGGCGCTAACCGAAGCGCTGATTGAGTTCGAAGGCGCGCTGGTAGTGGTCTCGCACGACCGTCACCTGATCCGCTCCACCACGGACGATCTCTATTTAGTGCACGGCGGCAAAGTCGAACCGTTCGACGGCGATCTGGAAGACTACCAGCAGTGGCTGACGGACGTGCAGAAGCAGGAAAACCAGCCGGAAGAGTCAGCAAAAGACAACGCCAACAGCGCGCAGGCGCGTAAAGACCAGAAGCGTCGTGAAGCAGAGCTTCGCACCCAGACGCAGCCGCTGCGTAAAGAGATTACCCGTCTCGAAAAAGAGATGGAAAAGCTCAACGCCACGCTGGCTATCGTTGAAGAGAAGCTCGGCGACAGCGGTCTGTATGACCAGAGCCGCAAGGCTGAGCTGACGGACTGCCTGCAAACGCAGGCGAAGACCAAATCCAGCCTCGAAGAGTGCGAAATGGCGTGGCTGGACGCGCAGGAACAGCTGGAAGCGATGCTGCAGGCTGAATAACACGCCGGGAGGGTTATGAGTTTCGATATCACGAGCGAGATTACGTTCCGCAAGCTCAGCATCTTCATGACGTTTATGGAGAAAGGGAATATCGCGCGTACCGCCGAAACTCTGGGCCTGAGCGGCGTCAGCGTGCACCGCGCGCTACACACCCTGGAAGAGAACGTGCGCTGCCCGCTCTTTACCCATAAGGGCCGCAACCTGATTGCCCTGCCTTCCGCCTGGACGCTGCTGGAGTATTGCCAGGAAGTGATGCAGGTGATGGAGCGCGGGCTGGAAGAGTCGCGCAAAGTCGCTGGAATCGGCCAGGGGCGGCTGCGCGTGGGCACGCTCTACTCCCTGACGCTGGAAACCGTGCCGCGCCTGATTATGGGCATGAAGCTGCGCCGTCCGGATCTGGAGATGGATCTGACGATGGGCTCTAACGAAACCCTGCTCCACATGCTGGACGAAGGTTCGCTGGACGCAATCCTCATCTCTATTTCAGAAAGCGATATCGACCGTAACAGCCTCGAAGTGCTGCCCCTCTTCCATGACGACATTTTCCTCGCCGCACCCGCCTCCGCCACGCTGAACACCAGCGGGCCTGCGGATCTGCGTGATTACAAAGATCAGAAGTTTGTCGCCCTTGCCGAAGGATTCGCTACCTACGCCGGGTTTCAGGAGGCGTTCCATATCGCCGGATTCGAACCGGTGATTGTGACCCGCGTAAATGACATTTTCTCAATGCTGAGCCTGGTGCAGGCGGGCGTAGGTTTTACGCTGATGCCGGGCAGGATGAAGAAGGTCTACGAGAATTCGGTGCAGCTGTTGAAGCTGGCGGAGCCGTACCAGATGCAGCAGCTGATCGCGATTGTCTTTGCCCGTAACCGCGAGCAGGACCCGAGCCTGCGGGCATTAGCCGCCGAGGGGCGGATGTATGCGCGCAGTTTGCAGGAAAGTGTGTGATACAAAACAAGACAACCGAACCCGTAGGCCCGGTAAGGCGCAGCCGCCACCAGGCAAAAAAACTCACGCACGAAGCCGCTTCGCCAGATGCACCGCCACGTCCACCCCGCTGCGCTCCAGCGAAAGGGTCTCTCCTTCCCAGGCAGCCTGCCGCGTCAGGCAGGTCAGTACGCCGCCGGGCGGCATTTCAATCGCCAGTCGGGCTTCGCGTTCGTTAGCGGAAATCACCGCTTCCTGCCAGCGCACGGTTCGCGCCATGTTCATCGCCAGATCGTCAGCGATTTTTTCCGGCTGCCAGAGCACGCGGCCGGTACTGCCGCTCAGGTACGCGCAGCGTGGACGAGCCAGCGTGACGGACTCAAACGCCGCCGCCAGCTTTTTCGCCGGTTCCGCCAGCAGTTCGCAGTGGGACGGCACGCTTACCGCCAGCCGTTTGGCCTTGCTCGCCCCTTTTGCCAGCGCGCGTGCCGCCACCTGCGCCATCCCGTCATCGCTTCCGGCAATCACGATCTGCGTTTCAGCGTTCAGGTTGGCAATATAGGCTCCGGTGCCTTCAATCAGCGTTTCCACCTGCGGCAGGGTTAAGCCCATGATTGCCGTCAGGCCGTAGCCGTGCGGGTACGCCTGCTCCATCAGGTCACCACGCAGCGCCACCAGCCTCAGCGCGTCCGAAAAGTCCAGCGCGCCCGCGATAACCGCCGCCGGATAAGCGCCGATGGACAGCCCGCTGACGATATCCGGCGACACGCCGCGACGCTCCAGCTCGCGCGCCCAGGCCACGCCTGAAATCAGCAGACACAGCTGAACCGCACGGGTGTGAGCGAGTGAGGCTGCACTATCCAGCGTATCAACTTCGCTGCCCAGTACCTCGCGTGCCTGAGCAAGCGTCGTTCCCGGCAAATTTTGCAGCATGCCTTCATGCTGCGTGCCCTGTCCCGGAAAGGTAAACAGTATTTTCATCACTCCTCCCTGCGCCACGGATCCGCTACCAGGCGCGGTCCGCGGCGGGTTTTCAGCAGCGTTTTTCCGTCGCGTAACCACTCCGCCAGCGCAAAGCCCCCTTCGGGCGTATCGACCTGCGTATCCGCCCGGCACAATGCGCGGCTGAGCTGCGACTGCCATGCGGTAAAAGCATCAGGGGGAATCGGCTCAGGGGCGCGGATCAGCAGGTCAAGATCGCTGTCGGCGTGTATCACCGGAATTCCGGTCGCCAGCGCATAGCCGGTGCTGCCGGTAATGCCCCACGTCCACGGCCACGCCTGCTGCGCAAGCTGCAGCGCCACCTGAACCGGCGGCTGGGTGACAAACGGCGAGCGCAGCAGATCGGCGGTGGCGCACAGGTCTTCCGGTGATACCACGCGTCGAACGTTTTCCGACTTCACCCACCCTGCCGCCCGCTGGTCGCGGCGCAATCCACGCACGCCAACGGGAATGCGGCCTTCACTATCAACATCACGTCGCACCACCACCGGCAGGCCGGTATGCCATGCCGCCTCCACCCAGGATTCGGTGATGCCTTCCAGCGCGTCGCGCGCGGTAAGCCAGATGAGGTCGTGCGGGCGTAATGTTGGGGTCATGATTACATTCCTGTAGTCAGCGAGATAAACAGCGGCAGCGACAGGATACACAGTACGGAGCTTAACAGCAGCACGGCTTCAGCATCCGGCGACTGCACGCCAAAGCGGTTACCGAACACCACGCCGAAGAAGCCCGCAGAAAGCGCAATCATCAGGATAGCGGTAATCGCCACGGAGCCATGCAGACCGAAGATCAGCACAATACCCCAGGCAATCGCAGGCTGAATCAGCAGCTTGGCGATGGTGGAGGTGATCACCATGGTGTTGATCTGCAGCTTACGGGCAGAGAGGATCACCCCGGTCAGGAACAGCGCCGCAGCGGTGGCGGACAGCCCCAGCGGTTTAATCGCCGCCAGAACCAGATCCGGCATTTTGATTCCGATGGCGGACAAAATCACACCCAGCAGCGGGCCCATCACGATCGGTTTTTTAATGGAACGCCACATCAGCACCGGCAGCATGGAGAGCGTTGAGCCGGAGCTATTGCCCTCAGCGCGCGCTTTTTCACGCTCCAGGATCAGCAGGCAGAACGGTGTCATCAGCACTGAGCCGCAGGCGATAGAGACCGCGACGGACAGAGACGTGGAAGAACCTTCCCCCAGCACGCTGCCCAGAATCGGCAGGCCCAGCGCTGCGTAGTTCGGCAGTGCGACCGTCAGGGTCAGCACGGCCGCATCCTGCGGGGATTTCTTAAAGACTTTAGTCGCGAGGAAGTAGATGGCCGCATAGGTGATCCACATCGCCAGAGTAAGCACCAGAATCAGCGGCGACTGCGCCACGATGCCGGTCCACGGCGTTTGCACGGTGGCGCTAAACAGCGCGGCAGGCAGTGCAAAATCCATCACGAAGATATTGAGCAGGGAAACGTTTTTGTTATCGACCATCTTTGCCTTACCGGCCCAGAATCCCAGCAGCATGATGACGAAAATCGGTGCAAGAGCATGAACAATTACGTAAGTCATAAATCACCTGTAGTAAAAAAAGTTTTAGCACTGGTGCGATGTTTATTATTTTTCAGGATGCAGGCTCCCACGCGGGCGCAGCGGACGCGCTCGCGGGGGTTTGCATCTCTGGCAGGTCTTTTTTTTACTTACCAGCTGGCTCGCATACGTTCGCGTACGAGCGCCGAGCTGCGGCGGTTGTCAGCACCCAGACGGTTTTTAAGCGTCGCGTCCTGACGAGCATCGCTGATGGCCTGTTGCAGCGTGGTTTTCACCTGAGCCAGATCGTTATCGGACGGGGCATCCGGGTTGCTGATGTCCAGCAGGCTGGAGAGCAGCCCCAGCGTGGCGTAGTTGCTGATGTCGTAAGCCATTGGCGGAATGGTCGCCGCCAGCTTTTCCAGCGCTTCGACGGTACGCAGCGTGATGCGCGCGGCGGACTCTTTACCCATCGCGTGGATCAGCACGCCTTTGTCGTTAAAGGCGATCAGACGGTTGGCCTGGTAGCCGTGCGCCAGGAACGCGCCGGACATCGCCTTGCCGACGATAAGCCCAATCACCGGGTGACCGGCCAGACGCGCGTTAGCATATGCGGCAGCGGCGCCCGCCAGCGCCTGGTGAATACCAAACGCCTCCTCGCGACGGCCATAGGCCTGGCTTGGGACGTCGATCACCGCCACAATCGGGCGCTTCACGGCTTTATCGGCATCCGCCGCGACGGTTTCGCTGACCACCTTCGCCAGCGTCCAGCCTTCCAGCAGGCCGACTTCACCCTGCGCCGCGCGCGGGAAATGGTTGTTGGCATCCGGCACTACGGCAACAAAACGCACCGCTTCGCCGTTCAGCTCGCCGTCTGCCGCCTGCACGGACGGGCACAGCCCTTCGATACGTTTGGCGTTCGGGGCGAGGGTTTCCAGCCAGAGTTCGCCACGGCTTTTTGAATTACTCATCATTTCACCTCCCGGGCAAAAAGCGCGTTAATCTGTTCGGCATCGGCCTGCTTGCGGGTGTCGAAATGGGTCAGACGGTTCAGGTAATCGTCGTAGTTATCGGTGCGATGTTTCGCCGGTACGCCTTTGGCAATCGCGTCGTTCATCGCCGCTTTCACCGCGTTTACGCCGTCGCCCACCAGCGCGTCCACCAGACCGCTTTGATAGCGCACTTCACCGCCGGTCATGCTCCAGATAAACGGACGGTCGCGGGAGTCGTACTCTTCAATGCCCGCTTCCTGCTCGATAACCTGCGGGCCGTTGAGGCCGAGACGCGCTTCGCGGGTCACAATCAGGTAGCTGCACAGCGCTGCCGCAATGGACATCCCGCCGAAACAGCCCACGGTCCCGGCTACAATCCCGATGACGGGCGTGTAGCGACGCAGGTCTACAATCGCCGCGTGGATATCGGCAATCGCCGCCAGGCCGAGGTTAGCTTCCTGCAGACGCACGCCGCCGGTTTCGAGGCACAGCACGGCCTGAGTCGGAATGCCGTTGCGGTTATCTTCCGCCGCCAGCTCCAGCGCTGCCGCCATTTTGGCGCCGGACACTTCGCCCATGCTGCCGCCCTGGAACGCGCCTTCAATCGCGACCACGACCGCAGGCTGACCGTTGATGGTGCCTTTCGCCACCACCATGCCGTCATCGGCCTGCGGGACAATGCCCTGTGGCCCAAGCCACGGAGAGATAATGCCTTCAAACGGATCCAGCAGTTCGCGGTAGCTGCCCTCGTCGAGCAGGGCCTGCGCGCGCTGGCGCGCTTTTAGTTCGATAAAGCTGCTGTCATCACGCATGGCTCACCCCCTCAAAAACCTGTTCGATACGAATGCGGGCCACGCCCGGCGTCGCGCCGAAATCATGAATGGTCAGTTTTCCTGCCGGCAGGCTGCTGACCGTTTGCAGGCGGTTGAACAGCGCCTCCCAGCGGCCACGGCTGTTGTCGACTGAGGTGGTGATATCAATGGTTAGCGTCTGGCCCGGTTCGGCGGTGAAGAGCACCTCCATATCCCCGGAGCCGACGACGCCCGCCAGCGCCCTGCCGCTTAACGCGCGGCTGGCTGGCACGGTCAATGTAATTTTTTCCATAACATCCTCTTAATGCTTTGAATAAGGCGATTCGACGCGGTCAAGAAACAGCGTGGCGGCAAGCAGGTCGGCGGCGCCGCCCGGTGACGCGTTAAGCGCCAGCATCTGACGGTCCAGGTTCGCCAGCGCCTGCTGGCCCGCAGCCGTTGCACAGCCTCCCGCATTCAGTACCGCACGGGCACCGTGCTGCATGGCGTCCAGCCCCTCCATTCCGGCGCGCGACAGCACGCAGGTATCGGTGAGCGACGTCATGATGGCCATCAGCGCGTCGAGCCTGGCCTGCGCCTCACTGCTGCCGTTCAGACGGCTGAGGCGAAGCTGCGGCAATGCGCGCTGCATAACGTGCGGGAACGCCTGCTGCGCCTCTTCGCGCGCGCCCGGCACGCGGTAGCGGTGCGTGGCGCGCAGGCCTTTGCTGAACACCTTCGGTGCCGCATCGTCCTGGAGTTTCGCCAGCTGAGCGGCGGTATTCGCGACGACCTGCGCAGTTGCATCCCCGCCCAGCATCGCCACCGCGCTCACCAGCAATCCCAGCGCCCAGATCGCGCCACGATGGGTATTCACCCCGTCGGTGGCCGCCATCATCTGCTGCTCGCCTTCGCGGCCAAGACGGCCAACGGTTTGCCGAAGCGCAATATCTGCCGGACGCAGCCAGCTCTGCTGCGCCAGCGCCTGAAACGTGGGGGTCAGGCTGCGCGCGGAGCGCTCCATCAGCGCAAGGGATAAATCGTGGTGCGCGCCGTTCCCCCGACTGTCCACCAGACCGGGTTTCGGGCTTAAACGTGCTTCGTCAATCAGACACTGCGTGGCGGTTCGCGCCAGCCATTCGGCACCGCCTTCAACCTGAATCTGGGGCAGAAGTTTCATTACCAGCTCCGGAATTTCGCAGGTGGGATATACAGACCGCCGGACCACTCCACGAGGTCAGACACGCTGCCCGCAGCCAGCAGAGAGCGGGTGGCGTCGGTGCGGCGGATCCCCATATCTTCCGGGTACACCACCTTGCCGCTCTGGCGCAGTTCCGCCACGCGTTTGGCGTCAACGCCCAGACCGATGTCGGTTATACCGGCGACGGCGGCAACCATGGCACGACGCTCTTCCAGATCTTTGGCGCGATAGAGGTAGGCAATCCCCTCTTCCGTCAGCACGTGCGTCACGTCATCGCCGTAAATCATCACCGGTGCCAGCGGCATGCCGGAGGCTTTCGCCACGTCAACGGCATCGAGTTTTTCCACGAAGGTTGGCTTCACGCCCGCCTGGAAGGTTTCGACCATCTGCACGACGAGTTTTTTACCGCGCTGCATCGGGTCAGGCTCGGTGATCATGTTCAGCCAGGCCGGGGTAGCGTGACGACGACCGTGCGGGTCATGGCCCATGTTTGGCGCACCGCCGAAGCCGGAAAGACGACCGCGCGTCACGGTTGAGGAGTTGGCGTAACCGTCAACCTGCAGCGTAGAGCCGATGAACATATCCACCGCGTACTGACCGGCCAGCTGGCAGAAGGCGCGGTTGGAACGCATGGAGCCGTCGGCACCGGTAAAGAACACGTCCGGACGGGCGCGGATGTACTCTTCCATCCCCAGCTCGCCGCCGAAGCAGTGCACGCTTTCCACCCAGCCGCTTTCGATGGCGGGGATCAGCGTCGGATGCGGGTTCAGCGTCCAGTGCTTACAAATTTTGCCCTTCAGGCCGAGCTGTTCGCCGTAGGTAGGCAGCAGCAGCTCAATCGCCGCGGTGTTAAAGCCGATACCGTGGTTCAGGGACTGAACCTGGTGCTCCGCGTAGATGCCTTTGATGGCCATCATCGCCATCAGAATATGTTCCTGCTTAATGAGGCGCGGGTCGCGGGTGAACAGCGGTTCAATAAAGAACGGCTTGTCCGCAACGACCACGTAGTCGATCCAGGAGCCCGGAATATCCACGCGCGGCAGCTCGCACTCGTCGTCCACCAGCTCGTTCACCTGCGCGATGACGATGCCGTCGTGGAACGCGGCGGCTTCCACCAGCGCCGGGGTATCTTCGGTGCTCGCCCCGGTGTAGAGGTTGCCTTTGCGGTCGGCTTTAAAACCGGCAATCAGCGCTACGTTGGGCGAAAGGTCGACGTAGAGGCGTGAGTAAAGTTCGATGTAGGTGTGAATCGCACCGATTTCGAGCTGACCGTCTTCCAGCAGCTGCGAAATACGCAGGCTTTGCGTCCCGGAGAAGGAGAAGTCCAGCTTGCGGGCGATGCCTTTCTCGAAGATGTCCAGATGCTCGCTGCGGCCGACGCTCGGCATGATCATATGCAGGTCGTGGACAATTTGCGGGTTCACTTCGGCGAGCGAGCGGGAAAGGAAATCCGCCTGCTTCTGGTTGTTACCTTCCAGAACGACCTTGTCGCCAGGCGCGATTAATTTTTCCAGCATGGCGACAAGATCGCCGGTTGGCAGTACCTTGCCCTGCACCGGTACGGAGGCCAGACGACGCGCTTTTTCGCTGCGTCGCGTGTTCCATTGCCGGGTGGGTGTTTGCCCAGATAACATTATTAACCTCCTGATTCAGCTAATCATTTTGATTTGCTTAACGTTGAGTAAAGTGTGCGCTCTGGTGAGAAAGGCATCAATTAAGCGTAGAGCGGAATCATTAGCCTGAGAGTAATAATCAAGGTAAAGATTTGTGATCGGGATCAGTTCATGTTTCGGAAAACCAGGCTAAACGGGGTACAATTCGGAAAGTACCGTTAATTTCTGACAAGAATCAGCATCGCCCTTATGACCCAAATCATTCCATCAGACTTCGACATTGCGGCCGAAGACAGCACTGAGTTCGTGCCCATGCGCGGCGTGGCTAACCCCCACCTGCAGACCATGCTGCCGCGACTGATCCGCCGCAAGGTTCAGTTCACCCCGCACTGGCAACGGCTTGACCTGCCAGACGGTGATTTTCTGGATCTCGCCTGGAGCGAAGCGCCGGAACAGGCACGCCATAAGCCGCGTCTGGTGGTCTTTCACGGTCTGGAAGGCAGCCTGCACAGCCCGTATGCGCATGGATTAATTGAGGCGGCAAAAGCGCGCGGATGGCTCGGCGTGGTGATGCATTTTCGCGGCTGCAGCGGCGAACCGAATCGTCAGAAACGCATTTATCACTCGGGTGAAACCGAAGACGGAACGTGGTTTTTACACTGGCTGCGGGACAACTTTGGCACCGTGCCAACCGCCGCGGTGGGCTACTCGCTGGGCGGAAATATGCTGGCCTGTCTGCTGGCCAAAGAGGGCGAAAGCGTACCGCTGGATGCCGCCGTCATTGTCTCCGCACCGTTTATGCTGGAGCAGTGCAGCTACCACATGGATAAAGGCTTTTCCCGCGTCTATCAGCGTTACCTGCTCAACCTGCTGAAGGCCAACGCGGCGCGTAAGCTGAAGGCCTACCCGGATACCCTGCCGGTAAGCCTGCGCCAGCTGAAAAAGGTGCGCCGTATTCGCGAGTTCGACGACCTGATCACCGCGAAAATCCACGGCTTCGCCGATGCGATTGACTATTATCGTCAGTGCAGCGCCATGCCGCTGCTCAGCAAGATCACGCAGCCGACGCTGATTATTCATGCCAAAGATGACCCGTTTATGGATCATCACTCGATCCCCGCTCAGGAATTCCTGCCCGACAACGTTCACTATCAGCTGACGGAGCACGGCGGCCACGTCGGGTTTATCGGCGGCACGCTGCGCCGCCCGAAAATGTGGCTTGAGACGCGAATCCCTGACTGGCTAACCCCTTATCTGGACGGTGCAAAATGATTATTCCCTGGCAGGATCTGGCTCCCGAAACGCTCGATAATCTGATTGAAAGCTTTGTATTACGCGAAGGCACCGATTATGGTGAACAGGAACGCTCGCTTGAGCAAAAGGTCAACGATGTAAAGCGCCAGCTGAAAAGCGGCGACGTGCTGCTGGTGTGGTCAGAACTGCATGAGACGGTCAATATCATGCCCCGCAACGCGTTTCACGGCTGATCTTCCACCCTTTTCAGTCAGGGAGTTGCTATGTCTGCCAGACATCCGGTTATTGCCGTTACGGGGTCGAGTGGTGCGGGAACCACCACCACCAGCCTCGCATTTCGCAAGATTTTCGCCCAGCTGAATCTTCGTGCGGCGGAGGTCGAAGGCGACAGCTTTCACCGCTACACGCGCCCGGAGATGGACATGGCCATCCGTAAGGCGCGCGATTCGGGTAAACACATCAGCTACTTCGGCCCGGAAGCCAATGACTTCGGCCTGCTGGAACAAACCTTTATAGAGTACGGTAAGAGCGGCAAAGGGCAGTCCCGCAAGTATCTGCATACCTATGATGAAGCCGTTCCCTGGAATCAGGTGCCGGGAACCTTTACCCCGTGGCAACCGCTGCCGGAACCTACCGACGTCCTGTTTTACGAAGGACTGCACGGCGGCGTGGTCACCCCTCAACACGACGTGGCGCGCCACGTGGATCTGCTGGTCGGCGTGGTCCCTATCGTTAACCTGGAGTGGATCCAGAAGCTGACGCGTGACATGAGCGAGCGCGGCCATTCTCGTGAAGCGGTGATGGACTCAGTGGTCCGCTCCATGGAGGATTACATTAACTTCCTGACGCCGCAGTTCTCCCGCACCCATATCAACTTCCAGCGCGTGCCGACGGTGGACACCTCCAACCCGTTTGCCGCCAAAAGTATCCCGTCGCTGGATGAAAGCTTTGTGGTGATCCACTTCCGCAATCTCGAAGGCATTGATTACCCCTGGCTGCTGGCGATGCTGCAGGGCTCGTTTATTTCGCACATGAATACATTGGTGGTGCCGGGCGGAAAAATGGGGCTGGCGATGGAGCTCATCATGACGCCGCTGGTGGAGAGACTGATGGAAGGGAAGCAGATAGCGTGAGTTGTTTTGCCCGGTGGCGCTGCGCTTACCGGGCCTACGGTCGTGCTTTTGTAGGGCGGGTCAGCGAAGCGCCACCCGCCAAAAGATTAGGCCTCGATCACTTCATACGAATGAGTGATTTTTACCGCTTTCTCCAGCATTAACGCCACCGAGCAGTACTTCTCCGCAGACAGGTCCACCGCACGCGAGACCGCCGCGTCTTTCAGCTCTTTACCGGTGACCACAAAGTGCAGGTTAATATGGGTGAACAGGCGTGGCGCCTCTTCGCGACGTTCTGACGTGAGTTTAACCTCACAATCCGTCACGTCATGGCGACCTTTTTGCAGAATCGACACCACGTCAATTGCGCTGCATCCACCTGCCGCCATCAGCACCATTTCCATTGGGCTTGGCGCTTTATCGCCGGAGTTACCATCCATCAAAATCTGGTGTCCTGACGCGGACTCGCCCAGGAACGTTAAACCTTCAACCCATTTCACGCGCGCTTGCATATTCTTAAACTCCAACGTTGCATTTTTGGTGACAGATTACGCGTGCGTTACATTTCTCGCAATGGAAGGCGACCTGCATCATGCTGAAGCGAGACACCAGGAGACACGCGGCGAAAGCTATGCTAAAACACTCTGGATGCTACAGTAATACATTGACGTTACACATGTATGCAGAGGACATCAAACTTTACTGGCTGCGAAACGTTACGGTAGCCGACTTCCCAGGGTATGGGTAAGAATTCGATTGCAACCCCAGAGTCCGGATGCATCTGATGACTCTGGTGACAGCTTATAACAGAGGATAACAGCGCATGGTGCTTGGCAAACCGCAAACAGACCCGACTCTCGAATGGTTCTTGTCTCATTGCCACATTCATAAGTACCCATCAAAGAGCACGCTGATTCACCAGGGTGAAAAAGCGGAAACGTTGTATTACATCGTTAAAGGCTCGGTGGCAGTGCTGATCAAAGATGAAGAAGGGAAAGAGATGATCCTTTCTTATCTGAACCAGGGCGATTTCATCGGTGAACTGGGCCTGTTTGAAGAGGGCCAGGAACGTAGCGCCTGGGTTCGTGCAAAGACAGCATGTGAAGTGGCTGAAATTTCTTACAAGAAGTTCCGTCAGCTGATTCAGGTTAACCCTGACATCCTGATGCGTCTTTCTTCCCAGATGGCGCGCCGTCTGCAGGTCACGTCAGAGAAAGTGGGTAACCTCGCCTTCCTGGACGTTACCGGTCGTATCGCACAAACCCTGTTAAACCTGGCGAAACAGCCAGACGCCATGACCCACCCGGACGGCATGCAAATTAAAATTACCCGTCAGGAAATTGGTCAGATCGTCGGTTGCTCCCGTGAAACAGTGGGCCGTATCCTGAAAATGCTGGAAGATCAAAACCTGATCTCCGCCCACGGTAAAACCATCGTGGTTTACGGAACGCGTTAATTCCGCTTAAACGGCGTGCCATCGCAAGGTGTCACGCCGTTTTTGTCTCTATTCCCCATGTGGCGCAGGCTGATCTATCACCCGGAAGTTAACTACGCACTGCGACAAACGCTGGTGTTGTGTCTTCCTGTGGCCATAGGTCTGCTCCTCGGACATCTCCAGCAAGGCCTGCTGTTTTCCCTCGTGCCCGCCTGCTGCAACATTGCCGGTCTGGACACGCCGCACAAGCGCTTTTTCAAACGCCTGATTATCGGCGGCTGCCTGTTTGCGGGCTGTAGCCTCGCCGTACAGCTTTTACTGGCTCGGGATATCCCGCTGCCGCTGATCCTGACCGTGCTGGCGATGACCCTCGGCGTCACGGCGGAAATCAGCTCGCTGCACGCCCGCCTGCTTCCCGCTTCGCTGATTGCGGCCATTTTCACGCTGAGCCTCGCCGGGAATATGCCGGTGTGGGAGCCGCTGCTGATCTACGCCCTGGGGACATTATGGTACGGGCTGTTTAACTGGTTTTGGTTCTGGCTGTGGCGCGAACAGCCGCTGCGTGAATCCCTGAGCCTTCTCTATGTTCAGCTTGCGGATTACTGCGAGGCCAAATACACCCTGCTCACCCAGCATACCGATCCGGAGAAATCCCTACCGCCGCTGCTGACGCGCCAGCAGAAGGTGGTGGATCTGATAAGCCAGTGCTATCAGCAGCTGCATATGCTTGCCGCCAACAAGAACCACGAGTACAAACGGCTGCTGCGCACCTTCCAGGTGGGGCTGGATCTGCAGGAGCATATCTCCGTTAGCCTGCACCACCCGCAGGAGGTGCAAAAGCTGGTCGAGCGTAGCCACGCCGAAGCGGTGATCCGCTGGAACGCGCAGACCGTGTCCGCACGCCTGCGGGTGCTGGCCGACGATATTCTCTATCACCGCTACCCGACGCGCTTTAACATGGATAAGCAGCTGGGCGCGCTGGAAAAAATCGCCCGTCAGCATCCGGATAACCCCGTCGGCCAGTTTGCCGCCTGGCACTTCAGCCGCATCGCCCGCGTGTTGCGCACCCAGCGCCCGCTTTATCCCCGCGACCTGATGGCGGATAAGCAGAAACGGCTTCCGCTATTGCCCGCGCTTAAAAGCTATCTTTCTCTTAAATCCTCCGCCCTGCGCAACGCCGCAAGGATTAGCGTTATGCTCAGTACCGCCAGCCTGATGGGCATGGCGCTGCACCTGCCGAAACCCTACTGGATCTTAATGACCGTGCTGTTTGTCACCCAGAACGGCTACGGCGCCACGCGGGTGCGTATTCTGCATCGGGCGGGCGGAACGATGGCCGGGCTGATCATTGCGGGCGTGACGCTGCACTTCCACGTGCCGGAAGGCTATACCCTGGCAGGCATGCTGGCGGTTACGCTGGTGAGCTACCTGATTATCCGCAAAAACTACGGCTGGGCGATGGTGGGCTTTACGGTGACGGCGGTATATACCCTGCAGCTGCTTACGCTCAATGGCGAACAGTTTATTGTCGCCAGGCTGATTGATACCCTGATCGGCTGCCTGATTGCCTTTGGCGGCATGGTCTGGCTGTGGCCGCAGTGGCAAAGCGGACTGCTGCGCCAGAACGCCCACGACGCGCTGGAAGCCGACCAGCAGGCCATTCGCCTGATCCTGAGCGACGACCCGCAGCCCTCCCCGCTGGCCTATCAGCGGATGAAGGTCAACCAGGCTCACAACGCCCTGTTTAACTCACTCAACCAGGCGATGCAGGAGCCGGGCTTTAACTCGCACTATCTGGCAGATATGAAGCTCTGGGTGACGCACAGCCAGTTTATCGTCGAGCACATTAACGCCATGACAACGCTGGCCCGCGAGCACACGATGCTGACGCCGGATCTGGCGCAGCGCTATTTGCAGTCGTGTGAAATTGCGTTGCAGAGGTGTCAGCAGCGTCTGGAGTATGACTCGCCGGGTGAGTCGGGAGATTCGAACATTCTGGAAGCGCCGGAGACGTTGACCCACGGGCCAATGAGCACGCTGGAGCAGCATTTGCAGCGCGTTCTGGGGCATCTGAACACCATGCACACCATTTCGTCGGTGGCATGGCGTCAGCGTCCGCATCACGGGATTTGGCTAACCCGCAGGTTGAAGCGGACGGCGTATTAACCTTTTACGATCTTCGCGACCGCCGCGGCAAAGCGGGTTAACCCGTCTTCGATGTCTTTATCTTCCACCACCAGCGACGGCGCAAAGCGCATCACGTCCGGCCCCGCGTTCAGCACCATCACCCCTTCGTGCGCGGCGGCGTGCAGGAAGTCGCGCGCGCGGCCTTTGTACTGCGGCTTCAGCTCGGCACCGATCAGCAGCCCCATCCCGCGGATCTCGCTGAATACATCGTACTGCTCATCAATCTTTTGCAGGTGTTTTACGAACAGCTCGCGCTTCGCGCTCACGGCGTTCAACACCTCCGGCGTGTTGATAATGTCGAATGCGGCGCCCGCCACGGCGCTCGCCAGCGGGTTACCGCCGTAGGTAGAGCCGTGAGAGCCGACGTGGAACGCGGAGGCGATCTCCTGCGTCGTCAGTACCGCACTCACCGGGAAACCACCGCCGAGCGCTTTAGCGCTGGTCAGAATATCCGGCGTCACGCCGTAGTGCATATACGCGAACAGATCGCCGGTACGCCCCATCCCGCACTGCACTTCATCAAAGACCAGCAGCGCCTGATGCTCGTCGCACAGCGCGCGCAGCCCTTTCAGGAATTCCGGGGTTGCCGCCGTCACGCCGCCTTCACCCTGGATCGGCTCGACAACCACCGCGCAGGTATGGTCGTCCATCACCGCTTTCACGGCGTGCAGATCGTTAAACGGCACGTGGACGATGTCGGCCGGTTTCGGGCCAAACCCGTCAGAATACTTCGGCTGGCCGCCAACGGAGACGGTAAAGAAGGAGCGGCCGTGGAAAGCATTGTGGAAGGCGATGATTTTGGTTTTGTACGGGCTGTGGCGCGTTGTCGCGTAGTAGCGCGCCAGCTTAAAAGCGGTTTCGTTGGCCTCGGTACCGGAGTTCATAAACAGCACGCGCTCGGCGAAGGTGGCATCGATGATCTTACGTCCCAGGCGCAGCGCCGGTTCGTTGGTGAACACGTTGCTGGTGTGCCACAGGGTTTCGCCCTGGGTTTTCAGCGCCTCCACCAGCGCGGGATGGCAATGACCCAGCGCCGTGACCGCAATACCGCCCGCGAAATCCACATACTCTTTACCCTGCTGATCCCAGACGCGGCTGCCCTTTCCCTTCACCGGGATAAACTCAGCCGGTGCATAAATCGGCAGGATCACTTCATCGAAAGTCGCGCGGGTAATTGCTGGTTGTTCAGTTGCCATGTCATGACCATCCATTTTATGTCACAGTGATTGTGAAAATATAATCACAAAATATGCATAAAAAATCACAGCAAGGCAACAGATATTCAGCGATGGAGGAAATTTGCCAGCAGCGCGTGGCCCTGTTCGCTGAGGATGCTTTCCGGGTGGAACTGCACGCCTTCGAGATCCCATTCACGGTGGCGAATCCCCATGATTTCCTGGGTATCGCTCCAGGCGGTCACCTCAAAGCAGGCGGGCAGCGTCGGTGGGTCAATGACCAGGGAATGGTAGCGCGTCACGGTTAACGGGTTATTGAGCTCCGTAAATACCCCGGTGCCGGTGTGGGTGACGGGAGAGGTTTTCCCGTGCATCACTTTGGCGGCGCGCACGATGGTGGCGCCAAACGCCTGGGCAATCGCCTGATGGCCCAGGCAGACGCCCAGGATCGGCAGCGTGCCGGCATAGTGCTGGATAACCTCCAGAGAAATACCCGACTCCGACGGCGTACACGGCCCCGGAGAAATCACGATTTTCTGCGGAGCCAGCGTCTCAATATCGGCGAGATCGATCTCGTCGTTGCGGCGGACAACCACCTCTGCACCCAGTTCACAAAAATACTGGTAAAGGTTCCAGGTGAAGGAATCGTAGTTATCAATCAGCAGAATCATGGCGGCTCCCGAAAAAATGCCGCCCTATTCTACTCAGATTCCCGCGCTTCGCTCACTACTTTGGCAAAGATAGCGTTTAACGCGGTTAAATCTCCCGTTGCGCCACTTCGGTTAGCCGCCACCCACTCCTCGGGATCGATATCGCGCCAGTCCAGCGCGTAGCCCGCGTGGAGCGCCAGCTGCTCGAAGAAAACGCGCTGGGCGATACCGTTGCCGCGCATGAAGGGATGCAGCATGTTGATTTCGCAGTAATAGTGGCTAACCCGGTCAACAAACGCCGCTTTCTCAAGACCCACAAGATACTTTTCGCTTTCCAGCGCCGCCATCAGCTCGTTGCCCATCTTTTCGATGTACTCAAAATGGCAGAAGGGAATATCCTCTTTAAAAATATCGTCGGTACGCAGCTCGCCTGCCCGCTTCATCTCGCTGCGGTACAAATGACGATGAATAAGGCACAGATGGGGCAACCCGGGCGCGGAAGGCCCAAGCTCCAGCTTCTCAATATGGGGTTCTGAGGGACCATTACCTTTTTCAAGGAGACAACTGGCCTGTAAATTGACGTTACGCTGCTGTTCCCAGAGACGGGATTTTTGCTTGTCGGTGAGTTTTTTCACTTAACGCCTCCCTGAATAGTCCGTTTGCCACAAGTATAAGCAGCAAAACGCGCTTTCGCAGGGAGGGTTACATAACGCGGGCAGGAGAAGCCCGCGTTCAGAAGAATTACGGCAGAACTTTCGCGGAGAGGATAACCACCGGTTTTGACGGCACATTCTGATACGGGCCGACGTCGTGAGTAGGCACCTGAGAAATCTTGTCGGCCACGTCCATCCCCTTCACGATTTTACCGAAGACCGCATAGCCAAAGTCGCGCTGGCCGTGGTCGAGGAAGGCGTTATCCGCCACGTTCAGGAAGAACTGGCTGGTGGCGCTGTCTTTGTCCGCGGTACGCGCCATGGAGATGGTGCCGCGCTTGTTCAGCAGGCCGTTGTCCGCTTCGTTTTTGATTGGCGGGTTAGGCTGTTTCTGCTGCATCTGCTCGTTGAAGCCGCCGCCCTGCACCATAAAGCCTGGGATCACGCGGTGGAAGGTGGTGTTGTTATAGAACCCACTATTCACGTAGTCGAGGAAGTTTTTCACAGAAACCGGAGCTTTCTGGCTATTCAGTTCCAGCTCAATGTTCCCGGCGGAGGTGGTCAGCAGAACGTGAGGGTCCCCTTTGGCTGCCAGCGCAGCAGGGGAAACGGCAGAAAGAGCAAACACAGCTGCGACAGCCGCCAGTGTTGATTTGAGCATGAGAATTCCTTAACAAAGCGCAGTATAAAAAGCGAATGGCTTGATTCTAAAGAGCAGTATGAACGGAGACCAGCCTTTTACCTAATTTTACGAAATTGAAACAGTTGTAACCGCGCAAACGGTTGGCTTTCGCGCCTTTTTGTGTGATCGCGATCACACAAAAACATGCAATGAAGTTCCAATTTCTCTTAAAAGATATGAATAGATCACTTTAATGTCTAAAATCTGCCCGCTCTCAGCGCCCCCTGGGCGCTTTTCTTTTTCTGAACAGGCCAGACATGACTAACAGCAATCGCATCAAGCTCACATGGATCAGCTTCTTCTCCTACGCTCTGACCGGCGCGTTGGTGATCGTCACCGGGATGGTGATGGGGAATATCGCAGACTACTTCCAGCTGCCCGTTTCCAGCATGAGTAATACCTTCACCTTCCTCAACGCAGGGATCCTGATCTCTATCTTCCTGAATGCCTGGCTGATGGAAATCGTTCCGCTGAAGACCCAGCTGCGCTTTGGCTTTGTGCTGATGGTCGCCGCCGTGGCGGGCCTGATGCTGAGCCACAGCATCGCCCTGTTCTCCGCCGCGATGTTCGTGCTTGGTCTGGTCAGCGGGATCACCATGTCGATCGGTACGTTCCTGATTACCCATATGTATGAAGGCCGCCAGCGCGGCGCGCGCCTGCTGTTTACCGACTCCTTCTTCAGCATGGCCGGAATGATTTTCCCGATGGTCGCGGCCGTTCTGCTGGCGCGCAGCATCGAGTGGTACTGGGTCTATGCCTGCATTGGTCTGGTCTACGTGGCGATCTTTATTCTGACCTTCGGCTGTGAATTCCCGGTGCTGGGCAAGAAAGCGCAAGCCACCGCAGAGCCCGTTGCGAAAGAAAAGTGGGGCATCGGCGTGCTGTTCCTCTCCGTTGCCGCCCTGTGCTACATTCTGGGCCAGCTGGGCTTTATCTCCTGGGTACCGGAATACGCCAAAGGTCTGGGCATGAGCCTGAACGATGCGGGTCAACTGGTGAGCGATTTCTGGATGTCTTACATGTTCGGCATGTGGGCGTTTAGCTTCATCCTGCGCTTCTTCGACCTGCAGCGCATTCTGACCGTGTTGGCGGGTATGGCGACCGTGCTGATGTACCTGTTCATCAACGGTTCACCGGAGCATATGCCGTGGTTCATTCTGACCCTGGGCTTCTTCTCCAGCGCCATTTATACCTCGATCATCACCCTGGGCTCCCTTCAGACCAAAGTGGCCTCGCCGAAGCTGGTTAACTTCGTTCTGACCTGCGGCACCATCGGCACCATGCTGACCTTCGTGGTCACTGGCCCGATCGTGGCCCACAGCGGCCCGCTGGCGGCGCTGCACACCGCTAACGGTCTGTATGCCGTGGTGTTCATCATGTGCTTCATCCTGGGCTTCGTGACCCGCCACCGCCAGCACAACGCGGCAGCGGCGTCTCACTAACTCCTACGCCCCTTTGCGCTCGGCAGAGGGGCTGTTTCTGGCAAAGCTTACCTCTTCTCCCCCGACGTCCGTCTGGATCCACGTCTGCGCCAGCTGCGTCGTAGCGATCACCCGTCCCTGACGAATCGACCAGCGCACCGGCACCTGGCAGCGCACGGCTTCAAACCCGCTCTCCGCAGGCAGAATAATCAGGTTCGCCGGGTTCCCCGTCTTAATGCCGTAATCGCTCAGGCCAAAGGTCCGGGCGCTGTTATGGGTGATGAGATTCAGGCCGCTGTCGATTTGCGGATAGCCCATCATCTGGCAGACGTGCAGCCCCATATGCAGCACCTGCAGCATGTTGCCGGTGCCGAGCGGGTACCACGGGTCGAAGACGTCGTCATGACCGAAGCAGACGTTAATGCCCGCCTCCTGCAGCTCTTTCACCCGGGTGATGCCGCGGCGCTTCGGATAGTCATCAAAGCGCCCCTGCAGGTGAATATTGACCAGCGGGTTAGCGACGAAGTTAATCCCCGACATTTTCAGCAGACGGAAGAGCCGCGAGGTGTAAGCGCCGTTGTAGGAGTGCATGGCGGTGGTGTGGCTGGCCGTCACGCGCGGGCCGATACCTGCCTCATACGCCAGCGTTGCCACCGTCTCGACAAACCGCGACTGTTCGTCGTCGATTTCATCGCAGTGGATATCCAGCGGACGGTCATACTTCTTCGCCAGTTCAAAAGCTATATGCAGCGACTGCACGCCATACTCGCGGGTGAACTCGAAGTGTGGGATCGCCCCCACCACGTCGGCCCCCAGCTTTAACGCCTCTTCCAGCAGCGCCGCGCCGTTCGGGTAAGAGAGAATACCTTCCTGCGGGAACGCGACGATTTGCAGCGTCACCCACGGGGCAACCTCCTGCTTCACCTCCAGCATCGCCTTCAGGGCGGTAAGCGTCGGGTCGGAGACATCCACATGGGTGCGGACAAACTGGATGCCGTTGGCAATTTGCCACTTCAGCGTTTTCCAGGCGCGCGCTTTGACATCCTCATGACTGAGCAACGCCTTGCGCTCCGCCCAGCGCTCAATGCCTTCGAACAGCGTGCCGGACTGGTTCCAGTTCGGCTCGCCCGCGGTCTGGGTCGTATCAAGATGGATATGCGGCTCAATGAACGGCGGGATAGCAAGCCCACCGCGCGCGTTCAATACTTCATAACTTTCGGCGTGGGTGTCGTCCATCGGGGTGATGTCACCAAATCGCCCGTTCTCAATGGCAAGCTGCCACAGCCCTTCCCGACCCGGTAAACGAACATTCTGAACAAGCCATAACGGTGTTGTAGACATACCCTTCCCCTAAAAAACGCCGCTGATATTCAGGCGTATCAATTTTGGCAAAACCGCCCCTGATTTGTACACAAATTCAACGGGCACGAAAAGCCTGCGATTTCCGCCACTTATAAAAATCCTGACAAATCAGTCGCATACCACCTAAGGAGTAGGCGAAGACGTATTTGATTTGCATCAATAAGCGCCCCTGCTGAATCGTTAAGGTAGGCAATAATAGAAAAGAAATCGAGGCAATAATGAGCAAAGTCAGACTCGCTATCATCGGTAACGGCATGGTCGGCCACCGCTTTATTGAGGATCTTCTCGATAAGGCCGATGCTGAGCAGTTCGATATTACCGTATTCTGTGAAGAACCCCGCAAGGCGTACGACCGCGTGCACCTGTCTTCCTACTTCTCCCATCATACCGCCGAAGAGCTCTCTCTGGTGCGTGAAGGTTTCTACGAGAAGCATGGCGTAAAAGTGCTGGTGGGCGAACGCGCTATCACCATCAACCGTCAGGAAAAAGTGATCCACTCCAGCGCCGGGCGTACGGTTTTTTACGACAAGCTGATCATGGCGACGGGCTCCTATCCGTGGATCCCGCCGATCAAAGGCTCGGAAACTCAGGATTGCTTCGTCTACCGTACCATTGAAGACCTCAACGCCATTGAGTCCTGCGCGCGCCGAAGCAAACGCGGCGCGGTTGTCGGCGGCGGTCTGCTGGGCCTGGAAGCGGCTGGCGCGCTGAAAAACCTCGGCGTTGAAACCCACGTCATCGAATTTGCCCCGATGCTGATGGCCGAACAGCTGGACCACATGGGCGGTGACCAGCTGCGTCGTAAAATCGAAAGCATGGGCGTGAAGGTTCACACCAGCAAGAACACCAAAGAGATCGTTCAGGAAGGGACTGAAGCACGCAAGACCATGCGCTTTGCCGACGGCAGCGAGCTGGAAGTGGACTTCATCGTCTTCTCCACCGGTATTCGTCCGCGCGACAAGCTGGCGACCCAGTGCGGGCTGGCCGTGGCGCAGCGCGGCGGGATCATGATCAACGACACCTGCCAGACCTCCGATCCGGATATCTACGCCATCGGCGAATGCGCTAGCTGGAACAACCGCGTATACGGCCTGGTGGCGCCGGGCTACAAAATGGCGCAGGTCGCCGTGGACCATATCCTCGGCAGCGAAAACGCGTTTACCGGCGCAGACATGAGCGCCAAGCTCAAGCTGCTGGGCGTGGACGTAGGCGGTATTGGCGATGCGCATGGCCGCACCCCGAATTCCCGCAGCTATGTCTATCTCGACGAAAGCAAAGAAGTCTACAAACGCCTCATCGTCAGCCAGGACAATAAAACCCTGCTCGGCGCGGTGCTGGTGGGCGACACCAGCGACTTCGGCAACCTGCTCCAGCTGGTGCTGAACGCCATCGAACTGCCGGAAAACCCGGACGCGCTGATCCTCCCGGCGCACGCGTCAAGCGGCAAGCCGTCTATCGGCGTGGATAAACTGCCGGACAGCGCGCAGATTTGCTCCTGCTTCGACGTCACTAAAGGCATGCTGATCTCCGCCATCAACAAAGGCTGCCACACCGTGGCGGCCCTGAAAGCGGAAACCAAAGCCGGTACCGGCTGCGGCGGCTGTATTCCGCTGGTCACGCAGGTGCTGAACGCCGAGCTGGCGAAACAGGGCATCGAAGTGAACAACAACCTGTGCGAGCACTTCGCGTATTCCCGCCAGGAGCTGTACCACCTGATCCGTGTGGAAGGCATTAAGTCCTTCGACGAACTGCTGGCGAAGCACGGCCAGGGCTACGGCTGTGAAGTGTGTAAACCGACCGTCGGCTCCCTGCTGGCCTCCTGCTGGAACGAGTACGTGCTCAAGCCCGAGCATACGCCGCTGCAGGACACCAACGACAACTTCCTGGCCAACATCCAGAAAGACGGCACCTACTCCGTCATCCCACGTTCCGCCGGTGGCGAAATCACGCCGGAAGGGCTGGTGGCCGTGGGCCGTATTGCCCGTGAATTTAATCTCTACACCAAAATCACCGGCTCCCAGCGTATCGGCCTGTTTGGCGCGCAGAAAGACGATCTGCCGGAAATCTGGCGTCAGCTGATTGAAGCCGGCTTCGAAACCGGTCACGCGTACGCCAAAGCGCTGCGCATGGCAAAAACCTGCGTGGGTAGCACCTGGTGCCGCTACGGCGTCGGCGATAGCGTGGGCTTCGGCGTGGAACTGGAAAACCGCTACAAAGGCATCCGCACCCCGCACAAAATGAAGTTTGGCGTCTCCGGCTGTACCCGCGAATGTGCGGAAGCGCAGGGTAAAGACGTGGGTATCATCGCCACCGAGAAAGGCTGGAACCTGTACGTCTGCGGCAACGGCGGGATGAAACCGCGCCATGCGGACCTGCTGGCCGCGGATCTCGATCGCGACACGCTGATTCAGTATCTCGACCGCTTCATGATGTTCTACATTCGTACCGCCGATAAGCTGACCCGTACCGCTTCCTGGCTCGATAATCTGGAAGGCGGCATCGACTACCTGAAATCGGTCATCATCGACGACAAGCTGGGCCTGAACGAACATCTGGAAGCCGAGATGGCCCGCCTGCGCGAGGCGGTGATCTGCGAGTGGACTGAAACCGTGAACACCCCGGCGGCGCAGACGCGCTTCAAACACTTTATCAACAGCACCCAGCGCGACCCGAACGTACAGGTTGTGCCGGAGCGTGAACAGCATCGCCCGGCAACGCCGTATGAACGCATCCCAGTGACGCTGGTGGAGGAAAACGCATGAGCCAGTGGGTAAGCATCTGCAATATTAACGACATTATCCCCGCCACCGGCGTGTGCGCGCTGCTGGGCAACGAGCAGGTTGCGATTTTCCGCCCTCGCCACGATGAGCAGGTTTTTGCCATCAGCAATATCGACCCGTTCTTCGAGGCCAGCGTGCTCTCTCGTGGGCTGATTGCCGAGCATCAGGGTGAACTGTGGGTTGCCAGCCCGCTGAAAAAGCAGCGTTTCCGCTTAACTGATGGGCGCTGTATGGAAGATGAAAATATCTCCGTGAAGCACTACGATGCCCGCGTGAAGGACGGCATGGTACAGCTGAAAGGCTAATCCCCGCCTTTTCACCAGAAAAGGCTATGACCTCTTAGGGGTAACGGCAGGAAAAACCGTATGTTCTGTACGATTCCTGCTGTTATCCTGACGTCAATTCTTACCCCCTCCATGAATGCTGCGAGGTAACGTCGTGGATCACCTGCCGATTTTTTGTCAATTACGCAACCGCGACTGCCTGCTCGTGGGCGGCGGCGACGTGGCTGAACGCAAAGCGCGCCTGCTGTTAGAAGCTGGCGCACGACTGACCGTCAACGCCCTCGCCTTTGCCCCACAGTTTGAGGTCTGGGCCCAGGAAGGGATGCTCACGCTGGAACAGGGTGAGTTTAATGTTTCCCTGTTGGATACCTGCTGGCTGACCATTGCCGCAACGGATGACGATGAAGTGAACCAGCGCGTCAGCGACGCCTGCGAAGCGCGCCGAATTTTCTGCAACGTGGTGGATGCGCCAAAAGAGGCCAGCTTTATCATGCCGTCGATTATCGACCGCTCGCCGCTGATGATTGCGGTGTCGTCCGGCGGACGCTCGCCGGTTCTCGCCCGCCTGCTGCGGGAAAAACTGGAGGCCGTGCTGCCCCAGCATCTTGGTCAGATTGCCCATTACGCCGGGCAGCTCCGCACCCGCGTGAAGCAAACCTTCGCGACCGTGGGCGAGCGCCGTCGCTTCTGGGAAAAATTCTTTGTGAACGACAGGCTGGCGCAGTCGCTGGCCAATCAGGACACCAAAGCCGTTGAAGAGACGACCGAACGGCTCCTGAGCGAGCCGCTGGACCATCGCGGCGAAGTGGTGCTGGTCGGGGCCGGGCCGGGAGATGCGGGCCTGCTGACGCTGAAAGGACTGCAGCAGATCCAGCAGGCCGATATCGTGGTTTACGATCGCCTGGTCTCCGATGACATCATGAACCTGGTGCGGCGCGACGCCGACCGCGTATTCGTTGGAAAACGGGCGGGCTATCACTGCGTGCCGCAGGAGGAGATTAACCAGATCCTGCTGCGCGAGGCGCAGAAAGGTAAGCGCGTGGTACGCCTGAAAGGCGGCGATCCCTTTATCTTTGGGCGCGGCGGCGAGGAGCTGGAAACTCTGTGTGAGGCGGGCATTCCGTTCTCTGTCGTGCCGGGCATTACGGCGGCATCCGGGTGTTCCGCTTACTCGGGCATTCCGCTGACCCACCGCGACTTCGCCCAGAGCGTGCGGCTGGTGACGGGCCACCTGAAAACCGGCAGCGAACTGGACTGGCATAACCTGGCCGCCGAAAAGCAGACGCTGGTGTTCTACATGGGGCTGAACCAGGCCGCGACGATTCAGGCGAAGCTGCTGGAGCACGGCATGAAGGCAGATATGCCGGTCGCGCTGGTGGAAAACGGTACGTCCATCAAGCAGCGCGTGGTGAATGGCGTGCTGACGCAGCTCGGCGGGCTGGCGCAGCAGGTTGAAAGCCCGGCGCTGATTGTGGTGGGTCGTGTGGTTGAACTGCGCGACAAGCTGAACTGGTTCTCGAATCACTAACGCATATTCTTCCTTTCCGGAGTAGTCCTTAAGCGGACTACTCCCCTCTTACCGCTGTCGATAACATACCGCCCCGAAGTGGAACTTTTCCCTTTATTCCCTTGAGTTACATCCAATTTTCGTTTTTAAGACAAGGAATGCGTATGTTCAAACTGGCAAAAGCCGCCGTTCTGGTTGGCCTGTTATCGACTCTGACCGCCTGCACCGGTCACGTACAGAATACCAAAAATAACTGCAGCTATGATTACCTGCTGCACCCGGCGATCTCCATTTCGAAGATCATCGGCGGTTGCGGCCCGGCGGCGCAGCAGTAAGCGATTTTCAGGCGTAAAAAAACCGGGGCTTTCCCGGTTTTTTAGTTTTGGAGAGTGTGGTTTTTAGTCGGGTGGCGGCTTCGCCTTACCCGACCTACACGATCCCGTAGGCCGGGTAAGCGTCAGCGCCACCCGGCAAAGCAGACTTACGGCTTCGCAACAAACCCGATCGCTTCGTACACCGCTTTCAGGGTTTCGGACGCGCGCGCGCTGGCTTTTTCTGCGCCGTCTTTCATCACCTTCTGCAGGAAAGCTTCATCGTTACGGTAGCGGTTATAGCGCTCCTGCAGCTCGGTCAGCATCCCGGAAACGGCATCTGCCACTTCACCCTTCAGGTGGCCGTACATCTTACCTTCGAAGTGCTGCTCCAGCTCAGGAATGCTCTGGCCGGTCACGCCGGAGAGGATATCCAGCAGGTTGGAGACGCCCGCTTTGTTCTGCACGTCATAGCGCACAACAGGCGGCTCGTCGGAGTCGGTGACCGCGCGCTTGAGCTTTTTGACGACGGATTTCGGATCTTCCAGCAGGCCAATAACGTTGTTGCGGTTATCGTCAGACTTGGACATCTTCTTGGTTGGCTCCAGCAGCGACATCACGCGCGCGCCGGATTTTGGAATAAACGGCTCCGGCACTTTAAACACATCACCGTAAATCGCGTTAAAGCGCTGGGCGATATCGCGGCTCAGCTCCAGATGCTGCTTCTGGTCTTCACCCACCGGCACCTGGTTGGTTTGATACAGCAGGATGTCCGCCGCCATCAGCACCGGATAGTCGAACAGACCGGCGTTGATGTTTTCAGAGTAGCGCGCGGATTTATCCTTGAACTGGGTCATGCGGCTCAGCTCGCCGAAATAGGTGTAGCAGTTCAGCGCCCAACCCAGCTGCGCGTGCTCTGGCACGTGAGACTGAACGAAAATGGTGCTTTTCTCAGGATCGATGCCGCAGGCCAGGTATAGCGCCAGGGTGTCCAGGGTCGCTTTACGCAGCTTCTCAGGATCCTGACGCGCGGTAATCGCGTGGAGATCGACGATGCAGTAAATGCAATGGTAGTCATCCTGCATGCTGACCCACTGACGTAACGCACCCATGTAGTTACCAATGGTCAATTCACCTGAAGGCTGTGCGCCACTAAAAACGATGGGCTTAGTCATTATTCAATTCCTGATGTTCACTGTGCGAAAGCCCGAGTGCGGGCAACAAATCTTTGAAGTGGTCGAAGACCACATCCGGCTCACTTAGCGTGATGGCCTCACCGTAGTTGTAGCCATAGGTTAATCCGACGGAAGGACATCCTGCCGCGCGGGCAGCCAGAATATCATTGCGCGAATCCCCGACAAAGAGCAGCTCCGCAGGCGTTAAGGATAATTTTCCTGCCACCAGCAACAGCGGTTCCGGATGCGGCTTTTTGTTCTGCACGTCGTCGCCGCCCACAATCACGGAGAAATACTTCGCGATGTCCAGCGCTTCCAGCAGAGGCGCAACGAACGGGGTTGGCTTGTTGGTCACCAGCCCCAGCGGGAGGCCCTTCGCGTGCAGCGCGCTCAGCGTTTCCTGAACGTCCGGGAACAGGAAACTGCCCTCCTCGACGGTCTCTTCATAGAAACGATCGAACAGTTTGCGCAGAATACGCAGCTGCTCATCCTTAGGGATGTCAGCGTGGTCAACGCTCGGTTTACCCTGCGCGGAACGCTGCGACGCGCGCTCCTGGCGAGCCCACGTCAACGCGCGCTCCATCAGGACATCGGCACCGTTGCCAATCCACGTTACCACGCGATCTTCACCCGCAACGGGCAGTTCAAGTGCGTACAGCGCCTGGTCTACGGCGCTCGTTAAGCCCGGCGCGCTGTCGACCAGCGTGCCGTCGAGGTCGAAAGCCACACCCCGAATTGCCTGCAATTTATCCATGACTTACCTTCGCCAGCTCACGGCGCATTTCATCAATGACTTTTTTGTAATCCGGTTGGTCGAAAATTGCCGAACCTGCAACGAACATATCCGCGCCCGCTGCCGCAATTTCACCAATGTTATTCACTTTCACTCCGCCGTCCACTTCCAGACGAATATCGTAACCTGACTCATCAATACGACGGCGCACTTCACGCAGCTTATCCAGCGTGTGGGGGATAAACGACTGACCGCCAAAGCCCGGGTTCACGGACATCAGCAGGATCACGTCCAGCTTGTCCATGACATAGTCGAGATAGCTCAGCGGCGTGGCCGGGTTAAACACCAGGCCTGCTTTACAGCCGTTCTCTTTGATCAGCTGCAGCGTGCGGTCTACGTGTTCAGAGGCTTCCGGATGGAAAGTGATGATGCTGGCACCCGCTGCGGCGAAGTCAGGCACGATGCGATCAACAGGCTTCACCATCAGGTGAACGTCGATCGGCGCGGTAATGCCATAGTTACGCAATGCCTTGAGCACCATTGGGCCAATGGTCAGATTCGGGACGTAGTGGTTGTCCATAACGTCGAAATGGACGACATCTGCACCAGCCGCGAGAGCTTTGGCGGTGTCTTCACCCAGGCGGGCAAAATCGGCCGACAGAATTGAGGGAGCAATCAAAAACTGTTTCATCCGCTTCTCCTTGAAATGTGTTTACCGGCGGGCAAAACGGCTCAGGGGCGATAAAGAGCCAGAAGTTCGTCCACCTTTTTACGTGTGCCGCCGTTGCTGCTAATGCTACGCCGCACTTTGACCTGAAAATGCTTCGCGGCTTTGTACCATTCGCGCGTATCAGGGGTATCGTGATTCGAAATTAACACCGGAATTCTTTTGCTGACCAGCTTTTCCGCCATCTCCGCCAGACGAGCCTGTTCAGCCGGGCTGAAGCTGTTGGTGTGATAAGCGGTGAAATTCGCCGTTGCAGACAGTGGAGCGTAAGGCGGGTCACAGTAGACCACCGAGTTTACGCCTGCCAGTTCCATACACTCTTCATAGGAGAGGCAATGAAACTCTGCGTTCTGCGCTTTTTCGGCAAAGTGATACAGCTCGTCCTGCGGGAAATACGGGCGCTTATAGCGACCAAACGGCACGTTAAACTCCCCGCGCAGGTTATACCGGCACAGGCCGTTGTAACCATGGCGGTTGAGATAGAGGAACAGCAGCGCCCTGCGGAACGGATCCTGGCTCTGGTTAAACTCCGCGCGGAACTGATAGTAAACGTCCGGGTGATTATTCTCGGGCGTAAACAGCTTGCGCGCCTCTGCGACATACTCTTCGGTACGCAGCTTAACGATGTTATAGAGACTGATAAGGTCGTTATTGATATCCGCCAGGATATAACGAGAAAAATCGGTGTTGAGGAACACCGATCCTGCGCCCACGAAAGGCTCAATAAGACACTCGCCTTTAGGCAGGTGCTTTTTAATATCATCGAGCAGGGGGTATTTCCCCCCTGCCCATTTCAGAAAAGCGCGATTTTTTTTCATGCTGACTAACTGATTACACCTTCTCCGGCTGTGGAGAAAGCTCCGACAGCATCCTGCGCTTTAAACATTACTTCAGATCGGCCTGAACCTGATGAATCGGCTTCGCCCACGGGTTTTTCGCCTGAACGTCTGCTGGCAGTGCCGCCACGGCACGCTTCGCTTCATCTTTGGAAGCATACACACCGCTTACCAGCACATACCACGGTTGACCGTTACGGGTCGTCTGATAAACAACGTAGTTTTTCAGATTTGATTTCTTCGCCCAGCCGTTGAGGTTGTCATAGTTAGACGAACTGCTCAGCTGCAGCGTGTAGTTGCTGGATGGCGCAGACTTCAGCGAACCAACGTTACCTGCAGTTTTGCCTGCGGCGCTGCTGGAAGCTGTTGCCGTGGCTGCTGGAGCCGTTGCTGCAGGCGCAGCGGTGGCAGCCGGTGCCGTTGTGGTCGCCGTTGCTTTCGGCGCGGTCTGCGTGGCTGGCGCTTTAGCAGGCTCGCTCACCGCAGCCGTTTCGGTGTGCTTCGGCTGTGCCGGTACGGCTTTCACTTCAGGCGCTTTGACGACTGCCTGAGGTTTGGTTTCACGCTTAGGCTCAATCACCGCCTGCTTACGTTCAGGACGTGTCGCCGTTTGCGTCTGGCGCGGTTTGGTTTCCGTCACAGCCGTTTGCGGCTGAGCATTACCACCGCGAATCGGGGCAACGGTTGCCGGCTCGGTTGGCAGCGTGGAGTTAACCACGACGTTGTCAACCTGCTGCTGGTTCTGCGGCTGCGTCAGCGCATTGTTCAGGTCACCCTGAACTTCTACGCGCTGCTGGCCTTCAGGCGCAGCAGGTGCCTGACCCTGAGCTGGGGTTGAAGAAACGGGCGGCAGAGAAACATCCTGCGGCGCTGTGGTGTTACCTGCGGTCTGCTCTGCGGAAGTCGCACCCGGTGCAGGCTGTGCGCCATTCGCCTGATTGGTCGCATCGTTACCGGACAGGTTGATGCTCTTCTCAGCGGAAGCAGATTGCTCGGTTGAGTTCGTTGACGGTGCTTTAAGCGCGGAGCCAATGCCGACAATCAGCAGCACAAGCACCAGAACGCCAAGCCCCATCATAATGTACTGGCGGGAAGCCGGTTTCGGCGCAGCGGCTTTTTTACGTTTACGCGGGCGACGCTCTACAGGCGGTTCGTCCATTGAATCTTCTTCGGACTCATAATCCTCTTCTGCTCGCTCTTCGTGCGCGTTGCGGCTGCGCGAAGGGCGACGATCGTCTGCATCCAGATCAACATCGTCAAAGTTGATCTGCGGCTCGTTATCACGTTCTGAAGATTGACGAGAACGACCAGTACGACGATCGCTGGGATCGGGTTTCAGCTCGTCTTCTGGTTTGAATTCATCCATTTAACACCCCACTCAAAGGCTTATGCTAACGACTTTGCATTTCACCTGAAGCTAAACGACCACCTGCGACAGTGGCCTGACCTTTCTAGTTGTTACGCCTGCTGACAATCAGCGATAGCGCCAAGAACGACATCGTGCGGCACTCCGCCGCGCACTTCACTTTTCCCTATTGCAAGCGGGAGTACAAGACGCATCTCACCTGCCAATACTTTTTTATCGCGCATCATGTGGGGTAAATACGCTTGCGCCGACATCGCCTGCGGTCCAGTCACCGGTAAACCTGCACGCTCAAGCAGCGCAATGATGCGTGCCGTCTCTTCCGGTGTGAACTGTCCGAGGCGTTCTGAAGTGCGGGCAGCCATTACCATTCCGGCCGCGACGGCTTCACCGTGCAGCCAGTTACCGTAACCCATTTCGGCTTCAATCGCGTGACCAAACGTATGCCCAAGATTCAGTAAAGCACGTAAGCCCGTTTCACGCTCGTCCGCTGCGACAACTTCTGCTTTCAGCTCACAACAACGACGGATGCAGTATGCCAGTTTAGCCTCATCCAGGCACAGCAGCGCATCCATATTCTCTTCAAGCCAGTTAAAGAACTCGCCGTCCAGAATAATGCCGTATTTGATCACTTCCGCCAGACCAGAAGCCAGTTCGCGCTTCGGCAGGGTTTTCAGACAGTCGAGATCCACCACCACCGATGCGGGCTGGTAGAACGCGCCAATCATGTTTTTGCCGAGCGGATGGTTGACTGCCGTTTTGCCCCCCACAGAGGAGTCGACCTGGGACAGCAACGTAGTCGGGATTTGAATAAAACGGACGCCACGTTGATAGCTTGCGGCCGCAAAGCCGGTCAGATCGCCCACAACACCGCCGCCCAGGGCAAGCAGTGTTGTATCGCGACCGTGCGGTTTTTGCAGCAATGCGGTAAAGACGGTATCCAGTACCGTCAGGCTTTTATACTGCTCGCCATCGGGGAGTATCACACTGTCGACTTTTACGCCCGCCTGCTCAAGCAGGTGGCGTACGCGGTCGAGATAAAGCGGAGCCAGCGTCTCATTGGTGACCAGCATCGCCTGATCACCCGCTTTCAGTGGTAAAAAGGAAGCTGGGTCGTTAAACAAACCAGCCGCGATGGTGATAGGGTAACTACGTTCCCCGAGAGTAACTGTAATCCTCTCCATGACGCGACATCCACCTTTAATGCTTTTACCCGCAGGCGAGTGTATATAAAGCCAGAATCAGTTGCTTTCCAGCATATGAATAATCTGGTTTGCAACCACTTTAGCGCTCTGGTCGTCAGTACGAATGGTCACATCAGCAATCTCTTCATACAGCGGATTGCGTTCATCGGCCAACGCTTCCAGAACTTCGCGTGGTGGCGTTTCAACCTGCAGCAGCGGGCGCTTTTTATCGCGCTGCGTACGTGCCAGCTGTTTCTCGATGGTCGTCTCAAGATAGACCACTACGCCACGGGCGGAGAGACGGTTGCGGGTTTCGCGAGATTTCACAGAGCCGCCGCCTGTTGCCAGAACGATGCCCTGCTTTTCCGTGAGTTCGTTGATCACTTTTTCTTCTCGGTCACGGAAACCTTCTTCGCCTTCTACGTCGAAAACCCAGCCCACATCAGCTCCGGTTCGTTTCTCAATCTCTTGATCAGAATCGTAAAATTCCATATTGAGTTGTTGAGCTAACTGACGCCCAATAGTGCTTTTGCCGGCACCCATAGGCCCAACCAGAAAGATATTGCGTTTCTCTGCCATTTTATCGGTACTACTAAGACTATTCGTTAATGGTAATCCCCGCTGCGCAGACACTCAGCGTAGCAGGACATGAACTGAAACCTCATATGCAATAGAGCGAGAGTCAGACTAAAAATTATCTCAATACTCCGGCTTGTTTGGCAACTGATTAAATCACCGCGTCGGGCGCATAAGGTAATAAGACGTAAGTCCAACTCAAATCGGTACTCCTTGTATGCTAATTCATGCCCCACGTCAAACATCTGCAACAAACTGAATGCAAAATCATTGCGGGGATCGTCACCCGTCAGCGAATACCGACCAGACGTGGCGTAATAAACACCACTAACTCACGCCGCTCATTATCCTTCCCATCGTGGCGAAAAAGCTGCCCAAGCCAGGGGATTTTTCCCAGCCCCGGCACGCTGTCACTGCCGGTTTTATTCTTCTGCGAAAAAATTCCGCCCAACGCCAGCGTTTCTCCACTTTTTACCTCCACCTGGGTTTCTATCTCCTGTTTGTCGATCGCCAGCGTTTCGCCGTCAGCCTGCTGCAGAACCTGTCCCGGCATATTTTCGCTGATGTGTAATTTCAGGCGCACGCGGCCTCCCGGTAACACCACCGGCGTAACCTCCATCCCTAATACCGCCTCTTTAAACTCAACGGAGGTGGCGCCGCTTTCACCGCTTGAGACCTGATACGGAATTTCACTCCCCTGCTTGATGCTGGCCGGTTGCATATGCGAGGCCAGCAGCCGCGGGCTGGCGATGATATCGACCTGCTGTTTTTGCTCCAGCGCCGAGAGCTCCAGATCCAGCAGCCGGCCATTGATCCGCCCGATGTTAAAACCCACGCGGCTGGTGGCGCTGGCGACGGAAAGATCGCTGCCAAGCGTGGTGAGCTGACCAACCTTACCCGCGTCGGTGGCGTCGGCGAGATTCCACTTCACTCCCAGCTCACGCAGGCTTTTTTTATTAATGGTCACAATGTGCGCCGCCAGCTCGACCTGTTCGACGGGAATATCCATCTGAGCGGCCCAGCGCTGCAGCGTCTCCACCACCGTCTGGTTATCCCGAATCAGCAGTCGGTTGGTGCGTTTGTCGACAGATAAACTCCCCTTTGGACTCAGAAGTTTTTCTGCGGCTTTTTGCAGCTCTCCGGCATCGGCATAGGAAAAAGGGATGCTGTGCGACACCAGCGGCGCATCAAGCTGTCGACGCGCCCGCTCCTGTTCTGAGCGTTCCTGCTGTTCACGCTGCCAGGCCGCGGTATGCACATAAAAAATGCCACCCTCCTCTCGCAAAACGAGGCCAGCGCTGGTGACAACCGTCTGTAATGCCTGCCGCCAGGGGACGCGCGTCAGGTTAAGCGAAAGCGTGCCGCTGACATCAGGCGACATCACCAGATTACGGTTCTCCTGCGCGGCCAGGCTCTGCAGCACCTGGACTACAGGAACGTCATCCACCACCAGCGTGACCGGCTTTGGCGCGGCGGCCCACAGCGGATGGCTGAACGCCAGCAGCCACAGCATTATCCGTAAATTCATTCTTATCCGTTCCTTCTCGTTGCCACGTCCATTTTCCTGGTTCACATGTGTCACCCACATCAACAACCAGTTCCGTTTGATTGATGGCTGTTATCGTCCAGCCCGCCGGGAAGCGCTCATGCGTTTTGAGGCGGTACCAGCGCTTTTGCCCATCCTGTAAAATGCCGATAGCCTGCTGTCCTCCCACCATGCCGCGATAGTGCCACTGCGCCAGCTCGCCAATGGCGCAGGGATCGTCCGGCGGGCGAAACGGATCGCGCATGCCGGTCAATAGCAGCGCTGAGCAAACCAGCAAATATCGCGCGCTATTTCGCATGTTCCAGCTCCAGCCGCAGGCGCAACGCTGTACCTTGTGGCGAAATCGCGAAAGCGGCGATCTGCACATCCCGCTGCGCAAGCCGGGAAAAAAGCGCCGGAAGCGCCTGCCACTTAACCTCCAGCATCAGTTCCCCTCCGTTCGGCAGTGGCTTCCAGTAAACCAGCGTCGTGTTATCGCCCTGAAAATCGAGCGGGGAAAACGGCGTCAGCTCCCGTGGTTCCGGTGTTTTCGGACGAAACGGCCCCTTTCTGACGGCAGGCCATAACGCTGCGTTCGTCCTGGCGTCCTGAATCAGCTGGCGCTGTCGTTCAGCACACTGCCTGTCTATCGGTCTGAGCAAGGTGCCCCACGCGGCCAGTCCGGCCAGGAGACTCCCCAGACACCAGAAGAACACCCGATTCCAGGGACGGCTTTCGCACCAGCGTTCTAACAGGGTATCCATGCGTCACCCCTCGCTTTTAAGATGAAGGGTGAACATCCAGCGCCCCTGGCTATCCTGCCGAAGCTCACCCGCCGTCCCGGGCGTAAAACCGGTTATTTGTCCAAGCGCATCACGCAGGGCGGAGAGGGCCGGCAGGGTTAGGGCATACCCGCTCAGCATCAGCGCAGGCGGCTGATAGCGCAGTTCTGTGAACCAGACCTGTGCCGGAATGGTGCGGGAAAGCGACTCCAGCACCGGTTGCCATGCGCGTCGCTGAAAGGTCTGCGCTGGCAGCTGCGCCTGTGAGGCGAGTTTCTGCCGGGAGAGAAGCGCATGCTGCACGGTCTGCATTCCCTTCAGATCCGTTTGCAGCGCGTGCAGCCTCACAAGAGGGTTCATCCGCAGACAGAAAATGGCCACGAACATCAACAGCACGGTGCCGACACACATTGCGCCCCAGAAACGCAGGCATCGCGCGCGACGCTGCTGTCGCCAGGGCAGAAAGTTCATGATGCTCATCCGGGCACCTCGCTCATGGCCAGCGCCAGCGCAACGGTATAGTCAGCGCCGCAGTCCGGTAGCGGGGCATGGCAGCGTTCCAGGATTTCCCACGGGTCACGTCGGCTATCAAACAGCGCGATGTCATCCGGACCAAGCGCCAGCAGCGCCGACAGCTCGGCCGCGCTTTCAGCTTCTGTGGTAAAGCGGCGTCCCCACTGGTGGCGCATCGCCCACAGCCACTGCCGTTCGTCCCGCCAGGCAACGCATTTAGCAGGCGACACCGCAGGAAGAAGATTCGCCAGCGCGCTGGCATCCGGCGTAATGCTCACCAGCCGCAAACGCAGCGTTTTCGCCAGCGCCAGAAGGGTGTCGACCTCGTTGTTTTGCGCGGCAGTCACGTGAAAGGTATTGCTGAAGGTATCCTGCGCGTAATCGAAACAGAGCGTATCGGCAGACATCTCCAGTTCGCGCGCGAGCGCCGCGCCAAGCCATGAGAGCTGCTCGCTGTCGCGCAGTGCAACGGTCGGGCGGGGAAGCGACCGCTGCAGGGTGCGTGCTGCCGGGAAAGAGAGGAACACCCGGTGGTAGTGCGGCAGCGTTTTCCGCCAGTCGCGTAACGCATCAACCAGCTGTTCTGGCTGACAAATTTTGCCGTCACGAATGATGCCTTCGGCCAGAGGAATCGCCCACCAGCGGCGCAAGCACCAGCCGGACTTCTCCCGGGCCAACGCGACGATCAGCACCCTATCCTGTTGAATATGAACGCCCGTTTGCCATGTTTTGAAAGCCATGCTTCACGATCTCCTTATCGCCCGTCGTCTTGACGGCTATATCAATGAATCAGGCTTGCCTTTATACTACCGCGCGATTGTTTAGAAACTGCCCAAGTGAAACCAAATGGGAAATCTCCGGTGAAGTTCGTAAAGTATTTATTCATCCTTGCAGTCTGTTGCATTCTGCTGGGAGCAGGCTCGATTTACGGTTTGTACAAATATATTGAGCCACAGCTACCTGATGTCGCCACGCTTCGCGATGTGCGACTCCAGATCCCGATGCAAGTCTATAGCGCCGATGGCGAGCTCATGGCGCAGTATGGCGAGAAGCGTCGTATTCCGCTGACCTTAAACCAAATCCCTCCCGTGATGGTGAAAGCCTTTATCGCCACGGAGGACAGCCGTTTTTACGAGCACCACGGTGTCGATCCGGTGGGGATTTTCCGTGCCGCGAGCATTGCGCTGTTCTCTGGTCACGCCTCTCAGGGGGCGAGTACCATTACGCAGCAGCTGGCGCGTAACTTCTTCCTCAGCCCTGAAAAGACGCTGATACGTAAGATCAAAGAGGTGTTCCTTGCGATCCGTATTGAGCAGCTGCTGAGCAAAGACGAAATCCTTGAGCTGTACCTCAACAAAATCTACCTGGGCTACCGCGCCTATGGCGTGGGGGCTGCCGCGCAGGTGTACTTCGGTAAGCCTGTTGAGCAACTCACCTTAAGCGAAATGGCAACCATTGCCGGTCTGCCGAAAGCGCCGTCCACGTTTAACCCGCTCTACTCGCTCGATCGCGCCACCGCGCGTCGTAACGTCGTCCTGTCACGTATGCTGAGCGAAGGCTACATCAGCCAGAGCGAGTACGACCAGGCGCGTAACGATGTGATTGACGCTAACTACCACGCCCCTGAGATCGCCTTCGCGTCTCCTTACCTGACCGAAATGGTTCGCCAGGAGATGGTGAATCGTTATGGTGACAAGGCCTATGAAGATGGCTATCGCGTGTACACCACCGTCACCCGCAAAGTTCAGCAGGCGGCTCAGGAAGCGGTGCGCAACAACGTGATGGACTACGATATGCGTCACGGCTATCGCGGCCCGTCAAACGTGCTCTGGAAAGTGGGCGAAAGCGCGTGGGACAGCAAAAAAATCACCAGTACGCTGAAGGCGCTGCCAACCTATGGTCCGCTCCTTCCAGCCGTGGTGACGCAGGCCGATCCGCAGGAAGCCGTTGCGACGCTCGCGGACGGTACCTCCGTCTCGCTGCGTATGGACGGTATCCGCTGGGCGCGTCCGTACCGCTCGGATACGCTTCAGGGCGCAACGCCGCGTAAAGTGACCGATGCGGTACAAACCGGGCAGCAAATCTGGGTGCGCAAGGTCGGCGAAGCCTGGTGGCTGGCACAGGTGCCGGACGTCAACTCGGCCCTGGTCTCTATCAACCCACAGAACGGTGCCGTTCTGGCCCTGGTCGGCGGGTTTGATTTCAACCAGAGCAAATTTAACCGCGCCACCCAGGCGCTGCGTCAGGTCGGTTCCAACATCAAACCGTTCCTCTACACGGCGGCGATGGATAAGGGTCTGACTCTCGCCAGCATCCTTAACGACGTGCCAATCTCCCGCTGGGATGCCGGTGCCGGTTCCGACTGGCAGCCGAAGAACTCCCCTGCGGAGTATGCCGGTCCTATTCGTCTTCGTCAGGGCCTGGGACAGTCGAAAAACGTGGTAATGGTGCGCGCCATGCGCGCGATGGGCGTCGATTATGCCGCAGAGTATCTGCAGCGCTTCGGTTTCCCGGCGCAGAACATCGTTCGCACCGAGTCGCTGGCGTTAGGCTCCGCCTCCTTTACGCCGCTTCAGGTTGCACGCGGGTACTCGGTGATGGCCAACGGCGGCTTCCTGATTGACCCGTACTTCATCAGCAAGATCGAGAACGATCAGGGCGGCGTGCTGTTCGAGGCGAAGCCGAAAATTGCCTGTGCAGAGTGCGATATTCCTGTGATTTACGGTAATACACCGAAATCTGACGTGCTTGAGAATAAGGACATGGAAGACCCTGCCGTATCGCAGGAGCAGCCGAACGGCGTTGTACCGCAGCCGCAGCTGGAGCAGGCTAACCAGTCGCTGGTGGCACAAACCGGTGCGCCGGAGTATGCCCCGCATGTGATCAACACGCCGCTGTCGTTCCTGATCAAAAGCGCGCTGAACACCAACATCTTCGGTGAACCGGGCTGGCAGGGTACTGGCTGGCGTGCAGGGCGTGATTTGCAGCGCCATGATATCGGCGGTAAAACGGGGACAACCAACAGCTCGAAAGACGCGTGGTTCTCGGGTTACGGGCCGGGCGTGGTGACATCGGTCTGGATCGGATTCGACGATCACCGCCGTGACTTAGGCCGTACAACGGCATCCGGCGCGATTAAGGATCAGATTTCCGGCTACGAAGGCGGAGCAAAGAGCGCGCAGCCGGCGTGGGACGCCTACATGAAGTCCGTTCTTGAAGGCGTGCCGGAGCAGCCGTTGACGCCACCGCCAGGCGTGGTGACGGTCAATATCGACCGCAGCACGGGCCAGCTCGCCAACGGCGGTAATAGTCGCGAAGAGTATTTCATCGAGGGTACGCAGCCAACCACACAGGCGGTGCATGAGGTGGGTACAGAGATTATTGATAACGGCGAAACGCACGAGCTGTTTTAAGCATAAAAATGCCCGGTAAAAGCCGGGCAAATAATCGTAGGCCGGGTAAGGCGAAGCCGCCACCCGGCTTTTTTATGGCCTACAGTCGCCCCTGCCCCTTCAACCATTCCCTTACCAGGAACAGCGCGCTCACGTTGCGAGCCTCATTAAAGTCAGGGTCCTCCAGCAGATCCATCAGGTGCGCTAACGGCCAGCGAACCTGCGGCAGCGGCTCCGGCTCATCCCCTTCGAGCGATTCAGGATAGAGATCTTCGGCCACCACGATATTCATTTTGCTGGAAAAATAGGACGGCGCCATGCTCAGTTTTTTCAGGAATGAAAGCTCATTCGCCCCGAAGCCGACCTCTTCTTTCAGCTCGCGGTTTGCCGCTTCAAAGACGGTTTCACCCGGGTCGATAAGCCCTTTCGAGAACCCAAGCTCGTAAGATTCCGTTCCCACAGCGTATTCGCGGATCAAAATCAGATGATCGTCGATAATGGGAATAATCATCACCGCTTCGCGCGAAGAGGGGCGCATACGTTCATAAACGCGACGAACACCGTTGCTGAACTCCAGGTCCACACTTTCGACATTAAACAGACGCGATTTGGCGACAGTTTCAACATTCAGAATGGTGGGTTTTTGTAGTGGTTTGCTCATCGTGATGGGTCTTAGCAGTGAGAACTGGGGTTATTGTGCGATATGCCGCACGGTTTCGGCAATGTCAATCGTTCTTTATTTACATTTATGCAACGTAGCAGGGATCAATCCTCAATTCAAAACAAATGTCAAGAGGTTGAAATGTTTCCAGGAATTTGCTGATATCGCGCCATAACAGGCTTTGCTATCATCATCGGTCACTGGGATGCGCTTCAGAATGCTCAAGTTCGACTCCATACTTGCCGATAGCCAACCACAGACTCTCATTCAATGTAAAGGTGCTACTGACTACACCTGTAAGATAAGTAAGATGGGGAAAGCATGAGCACCATTTTGATTGTTCTCGCTGCTATGCTGGCCAGCGCATTGGTTGCAGGGTGGTTGTACAGGCGCCGCGTACAGCGCCGTTATCGTCTGCCCTTTTTAAATGCATTTGCGGGTGCGGGCACGCGCAAACTCACGCAAGACGAGCGCGATGCGGTTGAAAACTATCTCGAAATCCTGAACCGTTCTCAGTTAACGCCTGGGCCAACGGGGGCCACTGCTGCGCCCGTCGCGCTAAAGCTTAACGCGCAAAGTGATACCGTGCTCTGCGTGACGCGCTCCATCACGCGCTATGGCATCACCACTGATGACCCGAACAAGTGGCGCTATTACCTGGATTCCGTCGAAGTGCATCTGCCCCCGTCCTGGGAGCAGTACATTAATGACGAGAACAGCGTTGAGCTGATTCACACCGATTCGTTGCCCCTGGTTATTTCGCTTAACGGCCATACGCTGAATGAATACCTTCAGGAAGCCCCGCGTTTTGCGCTGGAGCGCGCGAGTTCAACGCAGGCTTCCATTCGTGGCGAAGAGACGGAGCAGATCGAACTGCTGAACATTCGCCAGGAGACGCATGAAGAGTACGCCCTGAGCCGCCCGGACGGCATCCGTGAAGCCATTCTGATCGTCGCGGCCTTCCTGCTCTTTTTTATCTGCCTGCTTACGCCGGACGTGTTTGTTCCCTGGCTGGCTGGCGGCGCGGTGCTCCTGCTGGCAGCCGGGCTTTGGGGACTCTTTGCACCACCGGCCAAAACCTCGCTGCGAGAGATCCACTGCCTGCGCGGTACGCCAAAGCGCTGGGGCCTGTTCGGTGAAAACGATCAGGAACATCTCAATAATATTTCGCTCGGTATTATCGACCTGATCTACCCGCGCCACTGGCAACCGTGGATTACGCAGGACTTAGGGCAGAAAACCGATATTGATATCTACCTTGACCGCCACGTTGTGCGTCAGGGGCGCTTCCTGTCTCTGCATGATGAAGTCAAAAACTTCCCGCTTCAGCACTGGCTGCGCAGCGCGGTCATTGCCGGCGGCGCCGCGCTGGTCTTTGTCATGCTGCTGCTTTTCGTGCCGCTGGATATGCCCATCAAATTCACCCTGTCGTGGATCAAAGGTGCGCAAACCATTGAAGCGAGCAGCGTCAACAAGCTGGATGAAGCCGGTGTACGCGTGGGGGACACGCTGCGCCTGAAGGGTACCGGGATGTGTAATATTCACACCCCAGGGACGTGGAACACGCGTCAGAACTCGCCGTTCATGCCGTTCGACTGCTCGCAAATTATCTGGAACGACGCGCCGCCGCTGCCGCTGCCGGAATCCGAAGTGGTGAATAAAGCCACGGCGCTTACCCAGACGGTGAACCGCCAGCTGCACCCGAAACCGGACGATGATTCGCGCGTCAGCCCTGCGCTGCGCTCGGCCATTCAGAAATCAGGCATGGTTCTGCTGGATGATTTTGGTGACATCGTCCTGAAAACGCAGGATTTATGCTCCTCTCAGGATGAGTGCATACGTCTTAAAAACGCCCTGGTAAACCTGGGTAACAGTAAAGACTGGGATTCGCTGGTGAAACGCGCCGAAGCGGGGCGACTGGATGGCGTTAACGTGCTGCTGCGTCCGGTGAGCGCTGAATCGCTGGATAACCTGGTCGCGACCTCGACCTCGCCGTTCATGATGCGCGAGACCACCCGAGCGGCTCAGGCGCTGAACAGTCCGGCACCGGGCGGGTTTGTGATAGTCAGCGATGAAGGCAGCGACCTGGTCGATCAGCCTTACCCGCAGGTTGCGCTTTATGACTACCCGGCGCAGGAGCAGTGGAGCCAGTTCCAGCGCCTGGCGCAGATGCTGATGCAAACGCCGTTCAGCGCCGAAGGGATTGTCACAAGCATCTACACCGATGCCAACGGCACTCGCCATATCGGCCTGCACCGAATGCCGGATAGCGCAGGCTTATGGCGTTACATCGGCACCTCCCTGCTGATGACCGCGATGCTGATCGCCATTTTCTGGAACGGCTTTATGGCCCTGCGCCGCTACCAGCGCTCGCGCACCCGGCTTGCCGACATCCAGCAGTATTATGAAAACTGCCTCAATCCTAAGCTGATCCCCTCGTCTGAGAGCCTGATCTGATAACGTCGTTGCGCGACAAGATGTGCTACCCTGTCGCGCACGTTTCTTCTGGCTGGAGTTCCCCCTAATGCATCTTGATATCGCCTGGCAGGAGGTTGATACCGTTCTGCTGGATATGGACGGCACGCTGCTCGATCTCGCCTTTGATAACTATTTCTGGCAAACGCTGGTTCCTGAAACCTACGGCGAACAGCAGGGGATCTCCCCGGCAGAAGCGCAGGTATTCATCCGTTCGCAATATAGCGCGGTACAACATACGCTAAACTGGTACTGTCTTGACTACTGGAGCGAGCGCCTCGGTTTGGATATTTGTGCCATGACCACCGCCCAGGGCCCGCGCGCCGTTCTGCGCGAGGATACCGTGCCCTTTCTGGATGCGCTGAAAGCAAGCGGCAAGCGCCGTATTTTGCTGACCAACGCGCATCCACATAATCTGGCGGTGAAGCTGGAGCATACCGGTCTGGCGTCGCACCTTGATTTATTACTTTCCACCCACACATTTGGTTATCCGAAAGAGGATCAGCGGTTGTGGCATGCGGTGAAGGAAGAGACGGGGTTGCAGCCAGAACGTACGCTGTTCATTGATGACAGCGAGCCCATTCTGGATTCCGCGGCAAGGTTTGGCATTCGCTACTGTCTGGGCGTGACCAATCCTGACTCTGGCCTGGCTGAAAAAAGCTATCTGCGCCACCCTGGACTGAACGACTATCGCCAGATGATCCCCTCACTGACCGTGAAGGAGACGCCATGAAAGAAAAACCCTCTGACGGGGTAAGACTGGATAAATGGCTGTGGGCAGCGCGTTTTTATAAAACACGCGCCCTTGCCCGCGAGATGGTTGACGGCGGAAAAGTGCATTACAACGGCCAGCGCAGCAAACCGAGCAAGCTGGTTGAGCTGAACGCCACCTTAACGCTGCGTCAGGGCAACGATGAACGTACGGTGGTGATTAAAGCCATTACCGAACAGCGTCGACCCGCAGCGGAAGCCGTACTGCTTTATGAAGAGACCGCGGAGAGCATTGAAAAACGCGAGAAGACCGCACTGGCGCGCAAAATGAACGCGCTGACGATGCCTCACCCGGACCGGCGACCGGATAAAAAAGAGCGCCGCGATCTGATGAAATTTAAACACGGTGAGACCGAGTAACCTCACCCGCACGAGAGATGAAAATGGCCCAACACGACCAATTACACCGCTATCTGTTTGAACAATTCGCCGTGCGCGGCGAGCTGGTCACCGTATCCGAAACCTGGAAACAGATTCTGGAAAACCACAACTACCCGCTGCCGGTGAAGACCCTGTTGGGCGAACTGCTGGTTGCCACCAGCCTGCTGACGGCGACGCTGAAGTTTGCCGGTGATATCACCGTGCAGCTGCAGGGTGACGGCCCGATGACGCTGGCGGTGATCAACGGCAATAACCAGCAGCAGATGCGCGGCGTGGCGCGCGTTCAGGGCGACGTGCCTGAAAATGCAGACCTCAAAACGCTGGTAGGTAATGGCTACCTGGTGATCACCATTTCTCCTGAGGAAGGCGAGCGCTATCAGGGCGTGGTGGGTCTGGAAGGCGATACCCTGGCAGCCTGCCTGGAAGATTACTTCATGCGTTCTGAACAGCTGCCGACGCGCCTCTTCATCCGTACCGGTGAAGTGGACGGTCAGCCTGCTGCGGGCGGCATGCTGCTGCAGGTTCTGCCTGCGCAGGACGCACAGACCAATGACTTTGAGCACCTGGCGACCCTGACCGAAACCATCAAAGCGGAAGAGCTGTTCAACCTGTCGGCGACCGACGTGCTGTGGCGTCTGTACCACGAAGAAGAAGTGACGGTCTACGACCCGCAGGCGGTGGAATTTAAGTGCACCTGCTCCCGCGAGCGCTGCGCTGGCGCACTGAAAACCCTGCCGGATGAAGAGATCGACAGCATCATGGCGGAAGACGGCGAAATTGATATGCACTGTGACTACTGCGGTACGCACTACGTGTTTAATTCGATGGATATCGCTGAGATCCGCAACAACGCCTCCCCGGCGGATCCGCAGGTTCACTAATACCCTTGCCCCTCACCCTAACCCTCTCCCCAAAGGGGAGAGGGAACTTGACCCCCTGGGCTGAGGGGCAAAAACCCCCGCATAAGCTGAATCGTTTTCACAATGTAACTCTTACGTAATTTTCTTACGTGTATGCGATTACATTCACATTCTCTCCGATAAAATCACCAGCCTTTAACCTTTTCGGAACATTTTCCCCAACCAAAAAGCGATTCCTGCGATAATCCGCCTGCACTGTGACTGGAGTCGCAGCGTTTTCCGTTAGTAAGGGTTTTGTCCAGATGCGTAAATCTATGAGCCCCGTCGCGGTTAACAACCTCAGAAAAACCCTACAATTTCAGGCAGTACATATTGGCTAAGGAGCAGTGATATGCGTGTTACTGGTTTAACCCCGCAAGATCTCAAGGCTTATGGAATTCACGACGTCCAGGAAATCGTCTACAACCCCGACTACGATACGCTGTATCAGGAAGAGCTCAATCCAGCACTGGAAGGATACGAGCGTGGTGTGTTGACGAATCTTGGTGCTATCGCCGTCGATACCGGTATCTTTACCGGTCGTTCGCCGAAAGATAAGTATATCGTCCGAGACGAAACCACCCGCGATACGCTGTGGTGGGCTGACAAGGGCAAAGGGAAGAACGACAACAAACCGCTCTCCCCGGAAACCTGGCAGCACCTGAAAGGGCTCGTCACCCATCAACTTTCTGGCAAGCGTCTGTTCATTGTCGACGCTTTCTGCGGCGCTAACGCCGACACCCGTCTCTCCGTGCGTTTTATCACTGAAGTGGCCTGGCAGGCGCATTTCGTAAAAAACATGTTTATTCGTCCAACCGACGAAGAGCTGCAGGATTTCACCCCGGATTTCATCGTGATGAACGGCGCGAAATGCACGAATCCACAGTGGAAAGAGCAGGGCCTGAACTCCGAAAACTTTGTTGCCTTCAACCTGACCGAGCGTATCCAGCTGATCGGCGGTACCTGGTACGGCGGCGAAATGAAGAAAGGGATGTTCTCCGTCATGAACTACCTGCTGCCGCTGCGGGGCATCGCCTCCATGCACTGCTCGGCTAACGTCGGTGAAAAAGGCGACGTGGCGGTATTCTTCGGCCTGTCCGGCACCGGTAAAACCACCCTGTCCACCGATCCAAAACGTCGTCTCATTGGCGATGACGAACACGGCTGGGATGACGACGGCGTGTTCAACTTTGAAGGCGGCTGCTACGCGAAGACCATTCGCCTGTCTGAAGAGGCCGAGCCGGATATCTTCCACGCGATCCGTCGCGATGCGCTGCTGGAAAACGTCACCGTGCGTGCCGACGGCTCCATCGACTTCGACGATGCGTCGAAAACCGAAAACACCCGCGTCTCTTACCCGATCTACCACATCGACAATATCGTGAAGCCGGTGTCAAAAGCGGGTCATGCCACGAAGGTTATTTTCCTGACGGCGGATGCGTTCGGCGTGCTGCCTCCGGTCTCTCGCCTGACCGCCAGCCAGACGCAGTACCACTTCCTCTCGGGCTTCACCGCCAAGCTGGCGGGAACCGAGCGCGGCGTGACGGAGCCAACTCCAACCTTCTCCGCCTGCTTCGGCGCGGCCTTCCTGTCGCTGCACCCGACGCAGTACGCTGAAGTGCTGGTGAAACGCATGCAGGCGTCCGGCGCGCAGGCCTACCTGGTGAACACCGGCTGGAACGGTACCGGCAAACGTATCTCCATCAAAGATACCCGCGCGATTATCGACGCCATTCTGGATGGTTCTCTGGACGACGCCGAAACCTTCACGCTGCCGATGTTTGACCTGGCGATCCCAACGTCGCTGCCGGGTGTGGATACGCATATCCTCGACCCGCGCAACACGTACGGTTCTCCGGAGCAGTGGCGCGAGAAAGCGGAATCGCTGGCGAAGCTGTTTATTGAAAACTTCGAGAAGTACACCGATACCCCGGCAGGTGAAGCGCTGGTGAGTGCGGGACCTAAGCTGTAGTCCTTCTCCCTCTCCCTGTGGGAGAGGGCCGGGGTGAGGGCATCAGGCCGCAGAGGTCTTATGTTGTCGGGTGGCGGCTTCGCCTTACCCGACCTACAAAAAAGGGTGGCTAGTGCCACCCTTTTTTAACTCTCTTTCACCTGCCCCCGCGTCACCGGTACCGGCAGCCAGGCGCGAATGCTCAACCCACCCCGCTCGCTGGTGCCAATCTCCAGCAGTCCGTTGTGGTTATCGATAATACGCTGAACAATCGCCAGGCCTAAGCCCGTGCCGCTGGTGCTGCGCGCGCTGTCGCCGCGCACAAACGGCTGGAACAGATGCTTACGCTGCTCGGGCTTGATGCCCGGACCGTCATCTTCCACCTGGAACCAGGCGCGGTTGAGCTCAGACCCGCTGCTGACTTTGATCCAGCCATTGCCGTAGCGCGCCGCGTTGACCACCATGTTGGCGACCGCACGTTTGATGGAGAGCGGATGCATGCGCACCTGGATCTCCCCCGCCTGAAGGTCGGTATCAATCTCGCGCTCGTAGCCGCTTTCCGCCGCCACCACCTCGCCCAGCACCGCGTTCAGATCCGCCATCTCCATTGGCATCTCCTGCCCGGTGCGCAGGTAGTCGATGAACTGCTCAATGATGGCGTTACACTCTTCGATGTCCTTATTGATGGACTCGGCAAGGTAACCGTCCTCTTCCCCCATCATCTCCGTCGCCAGACGAATACGCGTGAGCGGCGTGCGCAGGTCATGGCTGACGCCCGCCATCAGCAGCGTACGGTCATCCGCCAGCTGCTTCACGCCTGCCGCCATATGGTTAAACGCGCGCGTCACCGAACGGACTTCCGAGGCGCCATACTCGCGCAGCGGAGGAGGAATAATCCCTTTACCGACCTGCAGCGCAGCGTGCTCCAGGTCGACCAGCGGTCGGTTCTGTATACGGATAAATAGCCACGCGCCGCCTATCGCCAGCAGCATAATCGCCAGGGTGTAGCGGAACAGCGGCGAGAAGTCGCCCTGATGGATTTCGGTCAGCGGGACGCGCACCCAGATATTGGGTGAAAGCCAGGTTTTCAGCCAGACGACGGGCGAGCTTTTGTTGACCTCAACGCGCACTTCCGTTGGGCCGCCCAGCTGCTGCGCCATCTGCTGGCTGAGGAATTCGTAGTGCTGCGCCCAGCGCAGGCCAGCGTCTTCCGCCGCTTCATTGGAATAGAGCGAAATGCCCAGCTCACGGTAGATTTCACGGCGAAACGCCGGGGGAACGACCAGCTGCGTGCCGTCCTCCAGCTGCAGTTTATCGGTCATCAGCATACGGACTTCGTAGGCCAGGACCTTATTAAACTGCTGGAGGCTCGGCAGGATCGCAAAGTTCAGCACCACCAGATAGGTCGTCACCAGGCTGACGAACAGCAGGGTGACGATCAGTAACAGGGTGCGGGCAAACGAGCTACGCGGCGAGAAGCGCATTCGCCTCATGCTTTAGAGCCGTCCGGGACGAACACGTAGCCCAGACCCCATACGGTCTGAATATAACGAGGATGAGCAGGATCTTCTTCCACCATGCGGCGCAGACGAGAGATCTGCACGTCAATGGAGCGTTCCATTGCGGAGTATTCGCGGCCGCGCGCCAGGTTCATCAGCTTGTCACGGGAAAGCGGTTCACGCGGGTGGCTGACCAGCGCTTTCAGTACCGCAAACTCGCCGCTGGTGAGCGGCATTGGCTCGTCTTCACGGAACATCTCTCGCGTGCCGAGGTTCAGCTTGAACTTGCCGAAGGCGATGACGGCTTCTTCCTGAGACGGTGCGCCAGGCAGTTCGTTCGCCTGACGGCGAAGGACAGCGCGAATACGCGCCAGCAGTTCACGCGGGTTAAACGGTTTTGGAATGTAGTCGTCCGCGCCGATTTCAAGGCCCACGATACGGTCAACTTCCTCGCCCTTCGCCGTCACCATGATGATCGGCATTGGGTTGCTCTGGCTGCGCAGACGGCGGCAAATGGAAAGCCCGTCTTCGCCAGGCAGCATCAGGTCGAGAACCATCAGGTGGAAAGATTCACGGGTCAGCAGACGGTCCATCTGCTCAGCGTTCGCGACGCTACGAACCTGGAAGCCCTGCTCGGTCAGATAACGTTCCAGCAGCGCACGCAGGCGCATGTCGTCATCCACGACCAGAATTTTGTAGTTCTCTTGCATTGTGTGTACTCCCAAAGGTTCGGATAGTCTTTGTAACAGCGTATTCTAAAAAAGTGCACGTATTCGACCAGCTAATTCTGGTATAAATTCTAGTCGAAATTGTTACAAAGCATATTTAACAGCAGCTTATCTGCTCATTTCATCACATAAATCATTATTAATCCTGTCTGTTACACTGTGTGGTACGTATTGTGCGCAAGACAGTTAACCGGCAGGCAGCAAAGGCTTTACCATGAAAACGCCCCTGATCACCCGCGAAGGGTATGAGAAACTCAAAAAAGAGATGGATTACCTCTGGCGCGAAGAGCGTCCTGAAGTGACCAAAAAGGTCACCTGGGCGGCAAGCCTGGGCGATCGCAGCGAAAACGCTGACTACCAGTACAACAAAAAGCGGCTGCGCGAAATTGACCGTCGGGTTCGCTATCTGACCAAGTGCCTCGAGAATCTCAAAATTGTCGATTACTCCCCGCAGCAGGAGGGCAAAGTGTTCTTCGGCGCGTGGGTGGAGATTGAAAACGACGACGGTGACACCCTGCGTTTTCGCATTGTCGGCTACGATGAAATTTTTGGTCGTAAGGATTACATCTCTATCGACTCCCCGATGGCCCGCGCGCTGCTGAAAAAGGAAGTGGGCGATCTGGCCGTCGTTCAGACCCCGGCCGGAGAAGCCAGCTGGTACGTGAATGAGATCGTCTACGTAAAATAGTCCGAGAGCGCCCTCCCCGGCTGGCATTTTGCCGTGTCAGCCCGTATAACTATCCCCTGATTTTTCGACTCAACAGATGATAAAGCCATGATGAAAGATTCGCTCTGCCGCATTATTGCGGGTGATATTCAGGCCAGAGCCGAACAGGTAGAAGCTGCCGTTCGCCTGCTTGATGAAGGGAACACCGTGCCGTTTATTGCACGCTATCGTAAGGAAGTCACCGGCGGTCTGGACGACACGCAGCTGCGTAACCTGGAGACCCGTCTGGGCTATCTGCGCGAGCTGGAAGAACGTCGTCAGGCGATCCTCAAATCCATCGGCGAACAGGGCAAATTGACCACCGATCTGGAAACCGCCATTAACGGTACCCTGAGCAAAACCGAACTCGAAGACCTTTATCTGCCGTACAAGCCGAAGCGCCGCACGCGCGGGCAGATTGCGATTGAAGCAGGTCTTGAGCCGCTGGCCGACCTGCTGTGGAACGAGCCGTCCCACGATCCCGATACCGAAGCGGCGAAATTTATCGACGCTGACAAAGGCGTAGCGGACACCAAGGCCGCCCTCGACGGCGCACGCTACATTCTGATGGAGCGCTTCGCCGAAGACGCCGCCCTGCTCGCTAAAGTGCGTGATTACCTGTGGAAGAATGCCCACATCGTCTCTACCGTCGTCGCAGGTAAAGAGGAAGAAGGCGCGAAATTCCGCGACTATTTCGATCACCACGAACCGATCTCTACCGCCCCCTCACACCGCGCGCTGGCGATGTTCCGCGGCCGCAACGAAGGCGTGCTCCAGCTCTCCCTGAACGCCGACCCGCAGTTTGACGAGCCGCCGAAAGAGAGCCACTGCGAGCAGATCATCATCGACCATCTTGGCCTGCGCCTGAACAACGCCCCGGCGGACAGCTGGCGCAAAGGCGTGGTGAGCTGGACCTGGCGCATCAAGGTGCTGATGCACCTCGAAACCGAGCTGATGGGCACCGTGCGCGAGCGTGCCGAAGATGAAGCGATTAACGTCTTCGCCCGTAACCTGCACGACCTGCTGATGGCCGCCCCTGCTGGCCTGCGCGCGACCATGGGTCTCGATCCGGGCCTGCGTACCGGCGTGAAGGTCGCTGTCGTTGACGGCACCGGCAAGCTGGTCGCCACCGACACCATCTATCCGCACACCGGCCAGGCAGCGAAAGCGGCCGTCGTGGTGGCGGCGCTGTGCGAAAAATACAACGTGGAGCTGGTTGCCATCGGCAACGGTACGGCCTCACGTGAAACCGAGCGTTTCTACCTCGACGTGCAGAAGCAGTTCCCGAAAGTGACGGCGCAGAAAGTGATCGTCAGCGAAGCGGGCGCATCCGTCTATTCCGCCTCCGAGCTGGCGGCGCTGGAGTTCCCGGATCTCGACGTTTCCCTGCGCGGTGCGGTTTCAATCGCTCGCCGCCTGCAGGATCCGCTGGCGGAGCTGGTGAAGATCGACCCGAAATCCATCGGCGTGGGCCAGTATCAGCACGACGTGAGCCAGACCCAGCTGGCGCGCAAGCTGGATGCGGTGGTGGAAGACTGCGTAAACGCCGTCGGCGTTGACCTGAACACCGCCTCCGTTCCCCTGCTGACCCGCGTGGCGGGCTTAACCCGCATGATGGCGCAGAACATCGTCGCCTGGCGTGATGAGAACGGCCAGTTCCAGAACCGTCAGCAGCTGCTGAAGGTGAGCCGTCTGGGGCCAAAAGCCTTTGAGCAGTGCGCGGGCTTCCTGCGCATCAACCACGGCGATAACCCGCTGGATGCCTCTACCGTTCACCCGGAAGCGTACCCTGTAGTAGAGCGCATTCTGGCCGCCACCCAGCAGGCACTGAAAGATCTCATGGGTGACAACAGCGCCCTGCGCAACCTGAAAGCCGTTGATTTCACCGACGACAAATTTGGTGTCCCAACCGTCACCGACATCATCAAAGAGCTGGAAAAGCCGGGCCGCGATCCGCGTCCTGAGTTCAAAACGGCGACCTTTGCTGACGGTGTGGAAACCATGAACGACCTGCTGCCGGGCATGGTGCTGGAAGGCGCGGTGACCAACGTGACCAACTTTGGCGCGTTTGTGGATATCGGCGTGCATCAGGACGGTCTGGTCCATATCTCTTCCCTTGCCGACAAGTTCGTTGAAGACCCGCACACCGTGGTCAAAGCGGGCGACATCGTGAAGGTCAAAGTGCTGGAAGTGGATCTGCCGCGCAAGCGTATCGCCCTGACCATGCGTCTGGACGAGCAGCCGGGCGACACCAACGCGCGCCGCGGCGGCAATGGCGGCGGTCGCGAGCAGCAGCGTCCGGCCGCGAAAGCGGCAAAACCGCGCGGACGTGACGCTCAGCCTGCAGGCAACAGCGCGATGATGGATGCGCTGGCGGCAGCGATGGGTAAGAAACGCTAAGGTTGTCAATCCCCTCACCCTAACCCTCTCCCCAAAAGGGAGAGGGGATCGCACGGTGCGGTCTTTTCTCCCTCGCCCCCATGGGGAGAGGGCCGGGGTGAGGGGACAAATTATACCGTAATATATGAAACCGATTGCACAGCCATATTTAAACCACTAATTATCACCCCGTTAACAAATACTCCCCTTTTCGTTTTCCCGGCATTTCAGCAAATATTGAGCAAGGTCAAAAAGGCCGTAAATTAATACCGCAAACAACATTCCGTCACAGTTTTAATATTGCTGATAAAAACTATTCTCATTATCATCGCATAGTAGATAATTTAACCTTTCGTGGAATCAGGCGTTATGCAATTCACTCCAGACAGTGCATGGAAGATTACCGGTTTTACCCGCGAAATTAGCCCGGCCTATCGGCAAAAGCTGCTGTCGCTGGGCATGCTGCCCGGCTCGTCATTCCAGGTCGTGCGCGTGGCGCCGCTAGGTGACCCGGTTCACATCGAAACCCGCCGCGTGAATCTGGTACTGCGTAAGAAAGACCTCGCGTTAATAGAAGTCGAAGCCTTATCCCGATAACAAGCCAGCGGTTTCAGTGAGTCTAAAAAAATGAAAAAGTTAACTATTGGCTTAATTGGTAATCCTAATTCCGGCAAGACCACGCTTTTTAACCAGCTGACCGGAGCGCGCCAGCGCGTAGGCAACTGGGCGGGCGTGACGGTTGAGCGTAAAGAGGGCCAGTTCACGACAACAGACAGCCAAGTGACGCTGGTTGACCTTCCCGGCACCTACTCCTTAACCACCATTTCGTCGCAAACCTCGCTCGATGAGCAGATCGCCTGCCACTATATTCTTGGCGGCGAGGCGGACCTGCTGATCAACGTGGTCGACGCCTCCAACCTCGAGCGTAACCTTTATCTGACGCTGCAGCTGCTGGAGCTTGGGATCCCCTGCATCGTGGCGCTCAACATGCTCGACATTGCGGAGAAACAAAAGCTGCGCATCGACGTCGATGCCCTCTCCGCGCGCCTGGGGTGCCCGGTCGTTCCGCTGGTCTCGACGCGCGCTCGCGGTATTGACGCGCTGAAGCTGGCCATTGACCGTCACGCGGGTAATCGCGACATCGAGCTGGTGCATTACGCGCAGCCTCTCCTGCGCGAAGCCAATGTGCTGGCGCAGGAAATGGACAACAGCATGCCTGCGAAACAGCGTCTGTGGCTCGGCCTGCAGATGCTTGAAGGGGATATCTACAGCCGCGCCTACGCCGGGCATGCGGCAGATAAGCTGGACGCGACGGTAGCCCGTCTTAGCGACGAGCTGGACGACCCGGCGCTGCACATCGCCGATGCGCGTTACCAGGCCATCGCATCGATTTGCGACGTTGTCAGCAACGCCCTGACGGCAGAACCCAGCCGCTTTACGGCGGCGGTGGATAAGATCGTGCTTAACCGCTTCCTCGGTTTGCCCATCTTCCTGCTGGTGATGTACGTGATGTTCCTGCTCGCCATTAACATCGGTGGCGCACTCCAGCCCATTTTCGACGCCGGTTCCGTCGCGGTCTTCGTACACGGTATTCAGTGGGTGGGTTACACCCTGCACTTCCCGGAATGGTTAACTATCTTCCTCGCGCAGGGGATCGGCGGCGGTATCAACACCGTTCTGCCTCTGGTGCCGCAGATCGGCATGATGTATCTATTCCTCTCGTTCCTGGAAGATTCCGGCTACATGGCGCGCGCCGCGTTCGTGATGGATCGTCTGATGCAGGCGCTGGGCCTGCCGGGTAAATCCTTCGTCCCGCTGATTGTCGGCTTCGGCTGTAACGTGCCGTCGGTGATGGGCGCGCGCACCCTGGATGCGCCGCGTGAACGTCTGATGACCATCATGATGGCGCCGTTTATGTCCTGCGGTGCCCGTCTGGCAATCTTTGCGGTCTTTGCCGCAGCCTTCTTTGGTCAGCAGGGCGCGCTGGCGGTCTTCTCGCTGTATGTGCTGGGCATCGTGATGGCGATCCTCACCGGTCTGATGCTGAAGCACACCATCATGCGCGGTGAAGCGTCACCGTTTGTGATGGAGCTGCCGGTGTATCACGTGCCGCATCTGAAAAGCCTGGCGATCCAGACCTGGCAGCGCCTGAAAGGCTTTGTGCTGCGCGCCGGTAAGGTGATTGTCATCGTCAGCATTTTCCTGAGCGCGCTGAACAGCTTCACCCTCAACGGGCAGGCGGCAGATAACATCAACGACTCTGCTCTCGCCTCCGTCAGCCGCGTCATCACGCCGATCTTCAAACCGATTGGCGTACATGAGGATAACTGGCAGGCAACCGTCGGGCTGTTCACCGGAGCAATGGCGAAAGAGGTGGTTGTCGGCACCCTGAACACGCTTTACACCGCTGAGAACATTCAGGAACAGGAATTTAATCCGGCAGAGTTTCATCTCGGTCATGAACTGCTGGGTGCCGTAGAGGAGACCTGGCAGAGCCTGAAAGACACCTTCAGCCTGAGCGTGCTGGCGAACCCCATTGAGGCGAGCAAAGGCGACGGCGAAATGGCGACGGGTGCCATGGGCGTGATGGGCGAGAAATTTGGCAGCGCGTCCGCGGCCTACAGCTACCTCATCTTTGTTCTGCTCTACATTCCGTGCATCTCCGTGATGGGGGCGATTGCCCGCGAGTCCAGCCGCGGCTGGATGGGCTTCTCCATCCTGTGGGGGTTAAACATTGCGTACTCGCTGTCGACGCTCTTTTATCAAACCGTTAACTTCAGCCAGCATCCGCGCTACAGCCTGGTCTGCATTCTCGCGGTTGTGCTGTTTAACGTGATCGTGCTCGGTCTGCTGCGGCGGGCACGCAGCCGCGTCGACATCGACCTGCTGGCAAACCGCAAAACTGCCGCCACCTGCTGCAGCAGCCCGGCGGGCGACTGTCACTAAGGAGCACACCATGGCATCGTTGATTCAGGTTCGTGACCTGCTGGCACTGCAAGGGCGGATGGAGGCGAAACAGCTGAGCCTCAGCCTGCATACGCCGCAGCCGATGATCGATGCCATGCTGGAAAGACTGGAAGCCATGGGGAAAGCCGTGCGGATTCAGGAAGACGCGGACGGCTGCCTCTCCGGCAGTTGTAAAAGCTGTCCGGAAGGAAAGGCCTGCCTCAGGGAGTGGTGGGCACTGCGTTAATCAAGCCAGGCATCGCTGCCTGGCTTTGTCGTATTACTTGTAGACGTCCGCCGTTGCGCGTACGTTTTTGGTCTGCTTTTCAGCGCTGGTGACGACGTAGTACGTTCCGCCCAGCTCATCCGCTTTCTTCGACAGCTCTTTTCTCGCGTCCATCGGCGCGGTGGTGTCAGACGTAGTAATCTCACCAATTTTCGTCAGATTCATGCCGGCAACTTTATCTTTTTCCAGCTCTTTTGCCGCAAAGACGCCAAATGACAGTGACCCAATAACCAGAGAAGTGACAATACCTGTAACAAGTTTCATAACCTGACTCTCCATAGGATTGTTGTTTTGATTATCGTAGGCTGAACAACCGCAACGACATCTGGAGTATGGTTGCGGTGTGTTACTTTTTCCAGGCTGGATAGAAAATAATCAGTCTAAACGTTGACTTAACGCAATGAGCGCTGAACAAAACTCCGTCGGATGGGAGATAAACGGGGCATGTGCGGCTTTGGCAACGATCAGCGATTCGCTGTCCGGCCAGAGCGAATCCAGCAGCGGAACCACTTTGCGCGGCACAATCCCGTCGAGGTAACCGTAGATACGCAGGTGCGGCACCGTCAGCGCGGCCAGCGGCTCGCGCAGGTCAACCGTTTTCAGGAGCTCAAGACCCCCGTTAAGCACCTCAACCTCCGGCATCGGCAGTGAAAGCACGGTCTGCTTCAACGTTCGGGCATCCTTACGCGCGGTATCAGTGCCCATTGTCTGCAATGCCAGGAACCGCTCTACGGTCCGCTGAAAATCTTCGCTCAGCTGCTGCTGGAAGCCCGCCAGCACGTCAGGTTTGATCCCTGGCCACGCGTCCTGCGCGCTAAAACAGGGTGACGACGCCACCGTTACCAGGGCTTGTACGCGATCAGGCCGCGACAGTGCAATCTGGCTCGCCACCAGCCCGCCCAGGCTCCAGCCCAGCCAGACCGCGTTTTGCGGCGCTGCGTCCAGCACCTGCTGCGCCATCTCATCAAGCGATAACGCGCCAAAACCGCGGCTGCGGCCAAAGCCGGGTAAATCCACCAGATGCAGTGTGAAATGCGAGGCAAGTTCCTCACGTATGCAATGCCATATCTCCGCATTCAGGCCCCATCCGTGCAGCAGCACAAGATGGCAATTTCCTGTCCCTACGGTCTGCCACCACAGCGTCTTCATCGGTTACTGTTCTCTTTTTTCACATGGAGGTTGCACATGCTAACAGTACCTGGGTTGTGCTGGCTATGCAGAATGCCGCTGGCGCTCAGCGGGTGGGGCGTCTGCTCCGTCTGCACGCGATCGCTGGAATGGCGTATCGGGACCTGTCCACAATGTGGTTTACCGGCCACAAATCCCGCTTTGCCCTGTGGCCGTTGCCTGAAAAAATCCCCGCCGTGGAGCGCGCTGGTGGCCGTGGATGATTATGTTCCCCCGCTGAGCAGGCTGATTCACGCGCTGAAGTTTTCCGGACAGAGCTCGCTGGCCCAGCCCCTTGCCCGCCTGCTATTGCTGGCGGTTTTTCAGGCACGGCGTCAGCGCGCGCTGCCGAAAATCGACATGGTGGTGAATGTCCCCCTATACCGGCGTCGGCACTGGCGGCGCGGCTATAACCAGAGTGACCTGATCTGCCGCCCCCTCGCGCGGTGGCTCGGCTGTCGGTATGAGGCCAGCGCGCTTACACGTGTTCATGCCACCGCCATTCAGCATCAGCTCAGCGCCCGGCTTCGCAAAAGAAACCTCAAAAATGCCTTTCGCCTTGAATTGCCGGTCGACGGTCTCCATATCGCGATTGTGGATGATGTCGTCACCACGGGCAGTACCGTTGCTGAACTTTCCCGACTGCTTTTGCGAAGCGGCGCCGCGTCGGTTCAGGTATGGTGTCTGTGCCGTACCTTGTAGCCCTTCTTCAATGGGCGTATGATTATACCCAGGTAATTTAGTCAACTATTAGGCCAAAGCTATGATCCGTATTTCCGATTCTGCACAAGCGCACTTTGCCAAACTGCTGGCAAATCAGGAAGAAGGGACGCAGATCCGCGTGTTTGTGATTAATCCAGGCACTCCGAATGCAGAATGTGGTGTTTCTTATTGTCCTCCGGACGCTGTGGAAGCGACTGACACTGCCCTTAAATTTGAACAGCTCACCGCCTACGTTGATGAGCTGAGCGCACCGTATCTTGAAGATGCGGAGATCGACTTCGTCACCGATCAGCTGGGTTCTCAGCTGACCCTGAAAGCGCCGAACGCGAAAATGCGTAAAGTGTCTGACGATGCCCCGCTGATGGAGCGCGTTGAGTATCTGCTGCAATCCCAGATCAACCCACAGCTGGCGGGCCACGGCGGCCGTGTAACCCTGATGGAAATCACGGAAGACGGTCTGGCGATCCTGCAGTTCGGCGGCGGCTGTAACGGCTGTTCGATGGTCGACGTGACCCTGAAGGAAGGGATCGAGAAGCAGCTGCTGAACGAGTTCCCGGAACTGAAAGGCGTGCGTGACCTGACCGAGCACCAGCGCGGCGAGCACTCTTACTACTAATTCAGTATCCGTCTGTATTGCCCGGTGGCGCTGCGCTTACCGGGCCTACAAAAACAGTCTGCACGAATCGTATGCCGGGTATGGCGAAGCCGCCACCCGGCTTTTGTTTTCCCGCCGCTCCCCCTCTATATGTTGACCTGCGTCTCATAATTCACATTTAGCCTCCCAGGGTGATTCTCAATCACATCATGTTACCCGTATCATTCTCGTGGGCACTAAGCACACTCATAACAGCCGACTAAACTTAACGGTTTCCAAGGCATCAGTATTAGTGCCGTTAACACTCTGTTCCCAGTTGGGACAATCGGAATTTGTCGTTGAAACAATGACGTTACCCATAACAATTCAAAGGCCAGGTAAATCATGCCATTAGTCATCGTTGCTATCGGTGTTGTGTTATTACTGCTCTTGATGATCCGCTTCAAGCTGAACGGGTTTATCGCTCTGGTTCTGGTGGCACTTGCAGTCGGTCTGATGCAAGGGATGCCGCTGGTTAAGGTTATTAGCTCCATTAAAGCCGGCGTCGGCGGTACGCTCGGCAGCCTGGCGCTGATCATGGGCTTCGGCGCCATGCTCGGCAAAATGCTGGCGGACTGCGGCGGCGCGCAGCGTATTGCCACCACCCTGATTGCCAAATTCGGTAAACAGCACATTCAGTGGGCCGTGGTGTTAACCGGTTTTACCGTCGGTTTCGCGCTGTTCTATGAAGTGGGCTTCGTGCTGATGCTGCCGCTGGTGTTCACCATCGCGGCCGCGGCAAACATCCCGCTGCTGTATGTCGGTGTACCAATGGCTGCGGCGCTGTCCGTGACCCACGGCTTCCTGCCGCCGCACCCGGGCCCAACCGCTATCGCGACGATCTTCCACGCGGATATGGGTAAAACCCTGCTGTTCGGTACGATTCTGGCGATCCCGACGGTGATTCTGGCCGGCCCGGTTTATGCCCGCTTCCTGAAAGGCATTGATAAGCCGATCCCGGAAGGCCTGTACAGCGCCAAAACCTTCACCGAAGAAGAGATGCCTGGCTTTGGCGTCAGCGTCTGGACCTCTCTGGTACCGGTGATCCTGATGGCGATGCGTGCCGTAGCGGAGATGATCCTGCCGAAAGGTCATGCGTTCCTGTCCGTTGCGGAATTCCTGGGTGACCCGGTGATGGCCACGCTGATTGCGGTGCTGATCGCGATGTTCACCTTCGGTCTGAACCGCGGTCGTTCAATGGATCAGATCAACGACACGCTGACCTCTTCCATCAAAATCATTGCCATGATGCTTCTGATCATCGGCGGCGGCGGTGCGTTCAAGCAGGTTCTGGTCGACAGCGGCGTGGACAAATACATCGCTGCCATGATGCATGAAACCAACGTGTCGCCGCTCCTGATGGCCTGGTCTATTGCTGCCGTTCTGCGTATTGCGCTGGGTTCTGCAACCGTTGCGGCGATTACGGCAGGCGGTATCGTTGCCCCGCTGATTGCGACCACGGGCGTAAGCCCTGAGCTGATGGTTATCGCCGTCGGTTCCGGTAGCGTGATTTTCTCTCACGTTAACGACCCTGGCTTCTGGCTGTTCAAGGAGTACTTCAACCTGACGATCGGTGAAACCATCAAGTCCTGGTCCGCGCTGGAAACCATTATTTCGGTGTGCGGTCTGGTCGGGGTGCTGCTGTTGAATATGGTGGTTTGATGTAATAAGTCGGGTGGCGGCTACGCCTTACCCGACCTACATGAGCGCTACCGGATAATAAAAAAACCCGCCACTGGCGGGTTTTTTTATCACTTCTTCGCGGCTGCTTTTCGCCGCTTATCCAAATCCTTAATCAGCCTGTTCACCCCGTCATCGGCAAACATCTTCTCAAGCGTTGTGGACAGCTTGCGGCGCCAGTTTTTGTACTGATAGCTGGTGCCCGGAATGTTCACCGGCTCCGCCATATCAATCCAGTCTTCCGGCTGCAGGCCCAGCAGGGCGCTGTTGCTGTCGGCAATATAGCGCTGCAGGCCGCGATTGAGGGTAGCGGTCATCGACATTAATGACGCCTTATGTCCGGCACGTTTCGGCAGACAGCCCTGCTTGTGCAGCGCATCCAGCAACCCCTGTTTCGAGAGCTCGCGATCCTGATACAGGCCGCGTAAAACCTCTTCATCAGGATACAGGCCCAGCGTTTTGCCGAGCGTCAGATCGCCGCTTTCCCAATAGCCACGAAGCGTAGGAAGGTCATGCGTCGTCGCGACTGCCATTGACTGTTCAGGGTACGCTTTCGGCGCGCGGAAGGTTTTCTCATGGTCGTTTTCAAAATAGAGCACTTTATAGGAGTAGACGCCGCTGTCGCGGAGCTTGCTGACAATTTCCACCGGCACGGTACCGAGATCTTCACCGATCACCATGCACTGGTGACGCTTACTTTCCAGCGCCAGGATCGACAGCAGATCGTCAACCGGGTACTGCACGTACGCCCCGTGATCGGCCGTTTCACCGTACGGGATCCACCACAGGCGCAGCACGGACATCACGTGGTCGATACGCAGCGCGCCGCAGTTCTGCATGTTCGCGCGCAGCAGGTCGATAAACGGCTCGTAGGCGCGCGCTGCCATGACGTGCGGATCCATCGGCGGCAATCCCCAGTTCTGACCGAGCGGGCCAAGGATATCCGGTGGCGCCCCCACGGACGCTTTCAGACAGTAAAGTTCACGGTCGCACCAGGTTTCCGCGCCGCCTTCAGCCACACCCACGGCCAGGTCACGATACAGGCCGATCGGCATCTTATAGCCCTGGCTTACCTGCCAGCAGGCGGCAAACTGGCTGTACGCCAGCCACTGCAGCCACAGGTAGAAATCCACTTCATCGGCATATTTTTTACAGAACGCTTTCACTTCAGGCGTGTCGACGGATTGATACGCGTCAGGCCAGACCGGCCAGCCCCAGCGCATTTCGTCCTCTTTCACCTGATACGCGTGCAGCGCATCAAACGCCGCCTGCCAGTACAGGCTCTCGCCCTCCTGCGTCACAAACTGGCGGAACGCGGCCATCTGCTCGTCGTCACGCTGCGAAAAGCCTTTCCACGCCAGACGCAGCGCGGCCATTTTCAGCGCCGTGACGGTGGAATAGTCCACCCAGTCTGCGTCACGCGCCTGCTTGAGAGCCTGCTGCGTGGTGCTGAGTTTCCACCACGCCTGCGCCTCTTTGCTGTTTTTGAAGTCATCTAACGCGTTAACGTCGATATAAATCACGTTCAGCCAGCGGCGGGACGACGGGCTATACGGGCTGGCGCTCTCCGGGTTGGCCGGATAAAGCGCGTGGATCGGGTTGAGGCCGATGAACGCGCCGCCGCGCTCGCCCACGGAAGCCAGCATCTTTTTCAGATCGCCAAAATCACCGATGCCCCAGTTGCTGTCGGAACGCAGCGTGTAGAGCTGCACGCAGGCGCCCCACAGCTTTTTGCCTTCGAGCAGCGCCTGCGGCTCGTAGCAGCGTTTTGGCGCGACGATCACCCGGCAGTGGAAACGCAGGTCATCCTGGGTAAGCGTGAGGGTGTGATACCCCTCCGGCAGCTTCGCCGGAAGGTTTAACGTTTTGCCGCCGGTGGCGTGGCCTTTGTGCTGATGCCCCTCTTCGGTGGTAAGCAGCCAGCTAAACTCGCCGCGCCCCTCCACCGCCAGCGGCATCTTTTTGCCTGCGGTGAAAACCTTCACGTTCGGCACCGGCGCAACCGACGCTTTCGCGTCGGTTTTGTGCATGGCATCCAGCAAACGTCTTTTGGTGTCGGCGCCAATAGACTGCGGTTTGCCGTGAGCATTAATGTAACTGAGGCTGATCCCCGCCGCCTGCGCGGCGCTGTCCAGACGTTTACTCTCCATCGCGCTTCCTTAGCGTTTTGCCTGCCAGATACGGGCCTGATAATCACGGATTGAACGGTCAGAGCTGAACATACCGCAGCGGGCGGTGTTCAGGATGCACGCGCGGGTCCACGCGTCCTGGTCACGATACAGCACGTCGACCTGCTTTTGCGCTTCGACATAGGCCGTGAAGTCCGCCATTACCAGATACGGGTCACCGCCGTGTTTGTCCATGCTGTGCAGCATCTGGTCAAACGCGTGCTTGTCGCCGTCGCTGTATTTACCGCTTTCCAGCTCCTTCAGCACCGCATCGAGCACTTTGTCTTTCTTACGCCATTTCACCGGGTCATAGCCTTTGGCCTTGATGGCTTTCACCTCTTCCACGGTATGGCCAAAGATAAAGATATTCTCTTCACCGACCTTCTCGGCGATTTCGACGTTTGCCCCGTCGAGCGTACCAACGGTCAGCGCGCCGTTCAGCGCCAGCTTCATGTTGCCGGTACCGGACGCTTCTTTCCCCGCAGTCGAGATCTGCTCAGAGATATCCGCCGCCGGGATCAGCATTTCAGCCGCCGAGACGCAGTAATCCGGCAGGAACACGACCTTCAGCTTGTCGCCCACTTTCGGATCGCTGTTGATCGCCGCCGCCACTTTATTAATGGCGAGGATAATGTTTTTCGCCAGGTAGTAGCCCGGCGCCGCTTTCGCACCGAACAGGAACACGCGCGGCACGCGATCGGCCTGCGGGTTCTCGCGGATCTCTTTGTACAGCGCCAGAATGTGCAGCAGGTTCAGATGCTGACGTTTGTACTCGTGCAGACGTTTGATCTGGATATCGAAAATGGCATTCGGGTTGATCTCAATCCCGGTACGCACTTTCACAAACTCCGCCAGGCGAACCTTGTTCTCCAGCTTGATCGCGCGGTATTGCTCGCGGAATTTCGCGTCGTCAGCCTGTTTTTCCAGGTTGATGAGCTGGTCCAGATCGTTGGCCCACTCTTTCTTCAGGGTCTTGTCCAGCAGGCCAGCCAGCAGCGGGTTGCACTGCTTGATCCAGCGACGCGGCGTGATGCCGTTGGTCACGTTGTGGAATTTGGTCGGCCACAGCTGGTGGTATTCCGGGAACAGATCTTTCACCACCAGATCCGAGTGCAGCGCCGCCACGCCGTTCACCGCAAAGCCGCTGACCACGCACATGTTCGCCATGCGTACCTGCTTATCGTGAACCACCGCCAGCTTCGCCCAGACCGCTTTGTTGCCCGGCCAGGTTTTATCCACCAGGGTTTTAAACTGGTCGTTAATCTTGTTGATGATCTGCATGTGGCGCGGCAGCAGCGTTTTCACCAGCTTCTCATCCCAGCACTCGAGCGCTTCTGGCATCAGGGTGTGGTTGGTGTAGGCAAAGGTGCGGCTGGTGATGGCCCAGGCGTCATCCCAGCTCAGCTGATGCTCGTCGATCAGCACGCGCAGCAGTTCCGGGATGGCAATAGTCGGGTGCGTGTCGTTGAGCTGAATCACTTCGAAGTCCGGCAGCTGCGCCAGCTTGCGGCCCGCCAGGTGATGGCGACGCAGAATGTCCGCCACGGAGCACGCGCACTGGAAGTACTGCTGCATCAGGCGCAGCTTTTTACCCGCCAGGTGGTTGTCGTTCGGGTAGAGGACTTTGGTCAGCTTCTCGGCGTCGATGCCCTGCTGCTCGGCGCGCAGGAAATCGCCGTCGTTGAATTTGGTCAGGTTAAACGGATGCGCGTGCTTCGCCTGCCACAGACGCAGCGGCTGCGCCACGCCGTTACGGTAGCCGAGCACCGGCAGATCCCATGCTTCACCGGTAATGGTGAACGCCGGTTCCCAGAGCCCCTGCTTGGTGACTTTCCCGCCAATGCCGACCTGCACATCCAGCTGCGCATTGTGGCGGAACCACGGATAGGTATTGCGATGCCAGTCGTCCGGTGCTTCCATCTGATGGCCATCGGCAAACGACTGACGGAACAGGCCGTACTGATAGTTCAGACCATAGCCGATCGCCGACTGGCCGACGGTCGCCATGGAGTCCAGGAAACAGGCCGCCAGACGTCCCAGGCCGCCGTTGCCCAGCGCCGGGTCAGTCTCTTCTTCCAGCAGGTCGGTCAGGTTAATGTCGTGTTCTTTCAGCACATCGCCGACGTCCTGATACCAGCCGAGGTTCAACAGGTTGTTGCCCGTCAGACGGCCAATCAGGAATTCCATTGAAATGTAGTTTACATGACGCTGGTTCTTCACCGGCTTTGCCAAAGGCTGAGCATCCAGCTGTTCTGCGAGCGCACCGCTCACTGCCTGCCACCACTGGTGAGGCGTCATTTCGTTTGCAGCATGAAGGCCAAAACGCTGCCACTGACGCGTCAGGGCAGCCTGGAATTGAGCTTTGTTGAAGGTAGGCTGTGACATAGGGGATCGGCATCCTTTAGAAAGAAAACACAAGTTGGCGCTAGTGTGCCTGGCTCATTTCACCTCTTCCTCCTCCCGTGGGGGATTAGACAGGGAGGAGTAGCGGGGATGAGCAGAAAAGTGTGATCAAGGCCACTCTCAGAGCATAGTTCGAGTGTGCCCTGAAGATAAAAAAGTAACCACTGAGAATGTCAAAGAAATGAAATATGGTTTCGGGTGAAATTAAAACCCGCTGAAATAATTACTTACGTAGAATAATATTTCTGCAATCGGGTAATAACTAAGGAGATTGTTAATCTCCCTTAACTTTACCCTGACTTTATTAAATTTGACGTCACTATCCCTTTCTGAAACCAGTTTCAGCGCAGCGGTAGCGAATACAGACAAGCCAGCAGTGACGCGGCGTTAAGCCCCTTTCGAGAAAGTTCCAACATCTGTCTGAATGTTTTGTGACAGAGTGCAAATTCAGAACCACAAAACCCAGACATAACTTGCAATAGTTCCCTTTCTGGCCGACCTTATATCGTATTAATTACGAAGCGCAAAAAAAATAAAATCTCTCGTTCCCCACAGTGAAGTGAAACCTATGTTGATTCCGTCTAAATTAAGTCGCCCGGTTCGTCTTGACCATACAGTGGTCCGCGAGCGTCTGTTGGCTAAACTTTCCGGCGCGCATAATTTCCGACTGGCGCTGGTTACGAGCCCTGCTGGCTATGGAAAAACAACGCTCATTTCGCAATGGGCCGCGGGTAAAAGCGATCTCGGCTGGTACTCCCTCGACGAGGGCGATAACCAGCAAGAGCGCTTTGCGAGCTATCTGATTGCCGCTATTCAGCAGGCAACCCATGGACACTGCGTCGCCAGTGAGGTGATGGTGCAAAAGCGCCAGTACGCCAGCCTGTCCTCCCTTTTCTCTCAGCTGTTTATCGAACTGGCCGAATGGCATCGCCCGCTTTACGTGGTGATTGATGATTACCATCTCATCACTAACCCGGTGATTCATGAGTCGATGCGTTTCTTCCTGCGCCATCAGCCGGAAAACCTGACCTTAGTCGTGCTGTCACGCAACCTGCCGCAGCTGGGTATTGCCAACCTGCGCGTGCGCGATCAGCTTCTGGAAGTAGGCAGCCAGCAGCTGGCCTTTACCCACCAGGAAGCGAAACAGTTCTTTGACTGCCGCCTGACATCACCGATTGAGGCCGCCGAAAGCAGCCGCCTGTGTGATGACGTTGCCGGCTGGGCCACGGCGCTGCAGCTTATCGCGCTCTCTGCCCGGCAAAACAACAGTCCGGCGCATCAGTCTGCGCGGCGCCTGGCGGGCATCAACGCCAGCCACCTTTCTGACTACCTCGTGGATGAGGTGCTGGACAGCGTCGATCCCTCGACGCGTAATTTCCTGCTGAAAAGCTCCCTGCTGCGTTCCATGAACGATGCGCTCATCGTGCGCGTGACGGGCTGTGAAAACGGTCAGCTGCAGCTCGAAGAGATTGAACGTCAGGGCCTTTTCCTGACGCGCATGGACGATCCGGGCGAGTGGTTTAGCTATCACCCGCTGTTTGGCAGCTTCCTGCGCCAGCGCTGTCAGTGGGAACTGGCGGTTGAACTGCCGGAGATTCACCGCGCCGCGGCCGAAAGCTGGATGGCACAAGGCTTCCCGAGCGAGGCCATCCACCACGCGCTGGCCGCCGGTGATGCCAGCATGCTGCGCGATATCCTTCTCAACCACGCGTGGGGCCTGTTTAACCACAGCGAGCTGTCGCTGCTGGAAGAGTCTCTCAAAGCCCTGCCGTGGGAAAGCCTGCTGGAGAACCCGCGTCTGGTGCTGCTGCAGGCCTGGCTGATGCAGAGTCAGCATCGCTACAGCGAAGTTAACACCCTGCTGGCGCGCGCCGAGCAGGAGATGGAAAGCGAAATGGATACCACCCTGCACGGCGAGTTCAACGCGCTGCGTGCTCAGGTGGCCATTAACGCTGGTGACCCGGAAGAAGCTGAACGGCTGGCGATGGTCGCGCTGGATGAACTGCCGCTGGCTAACTTCTACAGCCGCATCGTGGCGACCTCGGTACACGGCGAGGTTCTGCACTGTAAAGGCGACCTCACGCGTTCGCTTTCACTGATGCAGCAAACCGAACAGATGGCGCGCCGTCATGATGTCTGGCATTACGCGCTGTGGAGCCTGATCCAACAGAGCGAGATTTTATTCGCGCAGGGGTTCCTGCAGGCCGCCTGGGAAAACCAGGAAAAAGCGTTCCAGCTGATTCGTGATCAGCACCTGGAACAGCTGCCGATGCACGAGTTCCTGTTGCGTATTCGCGCTCAGCTGCTGTGGGCATGGTCGCGTCTCGATGAAGCGGAAAGCTGCGCCCGCCAGGGTGTGGATGTCCTTTCCAGCTTCCAGCCTCAGCAGCAGCTGCAGTGTCTGGCGCTGCTGGTGCAATGCTCGCTGGCGCGCGGCGATCTCGATAACGCCCGCAACCATCTGAACCGCCTGGAGAACCTGCTCGGCAACGGTCAGTATCATAGCGACTGGGTCTCCAACGCCGATAAGGTCCGGGTGATTTACTGGCAGATGACCGGCGATAAAAAATCCGCCGCCAACTGGCTGCGTCAGACGCCAAAACCAGAATTTGCGAACAACCACTTCCTGCAGAGCCAGTGGCGCAACATTGCCCGCGCGCAGATCCTGCTCGGTGAATTAGAGCCCGCTGAGATTGTGCTGGAGGAGCTGAACGAGAACGCGCGCAGCCTGCGCCTGATGAGCGACCTGAACCGCAACCTGCTGCTGCTGAACCAGCTCTACTGGCAGGCGGGTCGTAAAAACGATGCCCAGCGCGTGCTGCTGGAAGCGCTGCAGCTGGCTAACCGCACCGGGTTTATCAGCCACTTTGTGATTGAAGGTGAAGTGATGGCGCAGCAGCTGCGTCAGCTTATTCAGCTCAACACGCTGCCGGAGCTGGATCAGCATCGCGCCCAGCGTATTCTGCGCGAGATTAACCAGCACCATCGGCACAAGTTCGCGCACTTTGATGAGAACTTCGTTGAACGTCTGCTGAACCACCCGGAAGTGCCGGAGCTTATCCGCACCAGCCCGCTCACCCAGCGCGAATGGCAGGTTCTGGGGCTGATCTATTCAGGCTACAGCAACGAGCAGATTGCCGGTGAGCTTGCGGTGGCGGCGACCACCATCAAAACGCATATCCGCAATTTGTATCAGAAGCTGGGTGTGGCGCATCGACAGGATGCGGTGCAGCATGCGCAGCAATTGTTGAAGATGATGGGGTATGGGGTTTAGGTTTTGTGCGGCCTGATGCCCTCACCCCGGCCCTCTCCCACAGGGAGAGGGAGAACGGCTTTTCAACACAACTCTAACTGCAAATTATTATCCTTAATCACCTGCATCACGCCCGCCGGCGGCATCACGTCGGTATAGACCGCGTCCACCATGCTGATGCTGCCCATGTTCACCATCGCGTTACGGCCAAACTTCGAATGGTCCACCACCAGCATCACGTGGCGTGAGTTTTCAATAATCGCGCGCTTGGTGCGCACCTCGTGATAATCGAACTCCAGCAGCGAGCCGTCGCTGTCGATGCCGCTAATCCCCAGAATGCCGAAGTCCAGGCGGAACTGAGAGATAAAATCGAGGGTCGCTTCACCGATAATCCCGCCGTCGCGGCTGCGCAGTTCGCCACCCGCGAGGATGATGCGGAAGTCGTCTTTCTGCATCAGGGTATTGGCCACGTTCAGGTTGTTGGTGACCACGCGCAGGTTCTCGTGATCCAGCAGCGCATGGGCCACCGCTTCCGGCGTGGTGCCGATATCAATAAACAGCGTCGCCCCGTTCGGGATCTGGCTGGCGACCTTGCGGGCAATCCGCTCTTTCTCTGCCGTCTGCGTGGCTTTACGGTCGTGCCAGGAGGTATTGACCGAACTGGACGGCAGCGCCGCCCCGCCGTGGTGGCGAAGAATGCGGTTCTGATCGGCCAGGTCGTTCAGGTCACGACGGATGGTTTGTGGGCTGACGGCAAACTGCTCCACCAGCTCTTCGGTGCTGACGTATCCCTGTTTTTTTACCAGTTCGATAATAGCGTCATGACGTTGTGTTTGTTTCATCAATTATCCCTGAGAATTATGTTCGTTTTCGCGCATGGAGCGTGTCGGCAAACGCCATCGCCAGCCCCACGGCCAGCCCGGCGACGTGTGCACCGTTGGCGATAGACATACCAAACAGATCAAACCATCCGGCAATTAGCCATATTAACGCAAAGGTTATTAATCCGCGTTGCAGATAGATGCCGCTTTCCGGATCGCGCTCCCCGCGAAGCCAGACATAGCCCATCAGGGCATACACAACGCCCGACAGCCCGCCGAACCACGGTCCGCTGAACTTGTGCTGCACATAGCCGCTCAGCAGGGCGCTGATAAGGGTGATAACGATCAGCTTGCCGCTGCCCAGACGCTTTTCAACGGCACCACCGAGATACCACCACCAGAGCAGGTTAAAGAGGATATGCATCACCGAGAAGTGCATCAGCGCGTGGCTAAAGTAGCGCCAGACGTCAAGCTCAAGAGACGGGTCATAGGGCCAGGCCAGGGCAATCATCACGCTCTGGTCGCCCACCACGTTCATAATAATGAAGACGATAATGCAGGCCGCCATCAGCAGCAGCGTAAACGGGCCCGCGCGTTCGCGGAGGGTGGCAAGGAAGGGAAAACGGCTGTAGTGCAATCCGCTGTCGGTCTGGCCGGACTGCCAGCTGGCCGCCAGATAGCGCGGGTCGCCGGGATTCTCAAGAAAACGCGCCAGCTCTTCGTTTACGCGCGCGGCCTGGCTCTCGTCGGCCAGCCAGACGTCGGTCTGGTTATGTTGCTGAATGGTCAGAATAACGCCCTGCGTCGCCATATAGTCGACAAACGCCTGGGCGACGCGCGGGTTGGTAAAAGAGGTGATCATCAACATGGGCAGCGGTCGCTTATTTCCACACAAAAGGGGACAGTATAGCGGGATCAGCGCTCAAAAGCGTATTCCACTTCTGCCGGGAAATGACGATGCCAGGCATCGAAGCCGCCGTCGACGCTGTACACCGCGTCGTAGCCCTGCTGAAGCAGATACTGCGCCGCGCCTTTGCTGCTGTTGCCGTGGTAGCACATGACCATAACCGGCGTCTCGAAGTCGTTATCGCGCATAAACGCGCCCAGCGTGTCGTTAGTGAGATGGAACGCGCCCGGCGTGTGGCCCATCGCAAAACTCTGCGGATCGCGGATGTCCACCAGCACCGCTTTTCCCTGGTGCATCTTCTGGTGGGCTTCTTCTACGTTAATACATTCAAACTGATCCATGGTGTTCTCTTTCTGTTGTTCAGGTTGGGTGCGCTCTGATGCCCTCACCCCAGCCCTCTCCCACAGGGAGAGGGAGAAAAGTTAGTCGCACTATTTTACCCCGTAGTGTACGTCCTGGCGGCGGGTAAACGCCATTATGTTATCCATATCACTCTAAATTGTTTTTTTGATGTTACCAAAAGCGCGTTCTTTTGCTATTATGAGCGATATCGAACATTTATGAGCTTTAACGAAAGTGCATGAGGGTGTTATGGAAACCAAAGATCTGATTGTGATAGGCGGTGGCATCAACGGTGCCGGTATTGCGGTCGATGCCGCAGGACGCGGTTTATCCGTACTGATGCTGGAAGCTAACGATCTCGCCTGCGCGACGTCGTCCGCCAGCTCCAAACTGATTCACGGTGGCCTGCGCTACCTGGAACACTACGAATTCCGCCTGGTCAGTGAAGCGCTGGCCGAACGTGAAGTGCTGCTGAAAATGGCGCCGCATCTGGCTATTCCGATGCGCTTCCGCCTGCCCCATCGCCCGCATCTGCGTCCGGCGTGGATGATCCGAATTGGTCTGTTTATGTACGATCATCTGGGTAAACGCACCAGCCTCCCGGGTTCGAAAGGTTTGCGTTTTGGCTCAGAATCGGTCCTTAAGCCTGAAATCGTGCGCGGTTTCGAATATTCCGACTGCTGGGTGGACGATGCACGCCTGGTGCTGGCGAATGCCCAGATGGTCGAGAAGAAAGGCGGTGAGGTGAAAACCCGCACCCGCGCGACCGCTGCCCGTCGTGAAAACGGCCTGTGGATTGTAGAAGCGGAAGACATCGATACCGGCGAAAAATTCAGCTGGAAAGCGCGCGGCCTGGTGAACGCTACCGGCCCGTGGGTGAAGCAGTTCTTCGACGACGGTATGCATCTGCCTTCGCCGTACGGCATTCGCCTGATCAAGGGCAGCCACATTGTGGTGCCGCGCGTGCATACGCAGAAGCAGGCCTACATCCTGCAGAACGAAGACAAGCGCATCGTGTTTGTAATCCCATGGATGGACGAATTCTCGATCATCGGTACCACCGACGTGGAGTACAAAGGCGATCCGAAGAACGTCGAGATCGACGAGAGCGAAGTGAACTACCTGCTCAAAGTGTATAACGCGCACTTTAAGAAACAGCTGTCGCGCGATGACGTGGTCTGGACCTACTCCGGCGTGCGTCCGCTGTGCGATGACGAGTCTGACTCACCGCAGGCGATTACCCGCGACTATACGCTCGATATTCACGACGTTGACGGCCAGGCGCCGCTGCTTTCCGTGTTTGGCGGCAAGCTGACCACCTACCGCAAGCTGGCCGAGCACGCGCTGGAGAAACTGGCGCCGTACTATAAAGGCATTGGCCCGGCATGGACCAAAGGCGCGGTACTGCCCGGCGGTGATATCGGCGATAACCGCGATGATTACGCCGCGAAGCTGCGCCGCCGCTTCCCGTTCATCACCGAAGGAATGGCGCGCCACTATGCCCGCACCTACGGCAGCAATACCGAGCTGTTCCTGGGCGATGCGAAGGACATTGCGGATCTGGGCGAGCATTTTGGCCACGAGTTATACGAAGCCGAGCTGCGCTACCTGGTTGAGCACGAGTGGGTTCGTCGTCTGGATGATGCTATCTGGCGTCGTACCAAAGAAGGGATGTGGCTCAACGCCGAGCAGCAGTCTCGCGTGGCGCAGTGGTTGCTGCAAAATGCGGGAAAGCGTGAATTGTCACTCGCGTCGTAATTAGAAAAAATGCCCGGTGGCGCTGCGCTTACCGGGCCTACGGGATCGAGTAGGCCGGGTAAGGCGAAGCCGCCACCCGGCTTTGTTTTTACAACCTCACCGGATCAATATGCCAGATCGTCTCGGCATACTCCTTGATGGTTCTGTCAGATGAGAAATACCCCATGTTAGCGATGTTATACATCGCGGCGCTGGTCCACTTCTCCTGCTGACGATACAGTTCGTCCACCTTATCCTGACAGTCCACGTAGCTGCGATAATCCGCCAGTACCTGGTAGTGATCGCCAAAGTTAATCAGCGAATCCACCAGATCGCGATAACGGCTCGGTTCATCCGGGCTAAATACGCCGGTCGCGATCTGCGTCAGCACCTGGCGTAACTCTTCATCCTCTTCGTAATATTGACGGGGCGAGTAGCCTTTCCTGCGCAGCGCCTCCACCTCTTCCGTCGTATTACCGAAGATAAAGATATTTTCTTCGCCCACGTGCTCCAGCATCTCGACATTCGCCCCGTCAAGCGTACCAATGGTCAGCGCACCGTTAAGGGCAAACTTCATGTTACTGGTGCCGGATGCTTCCGTACCCGCCGTAGAAATCTGCTCAGAGAGATCCGCCGCCGGGATGATCATCTGCGCCAGGCTGACGCTGTAGTTCGGAATGAACACCACCTTCAGCTTGTCGCCAATATCCGGATCCTGGTTGACCACCTTCGCCACATCGTTGATGAGATGAATGATGTGCTTCGCCATGTAGTAGGCAGAAGCCGCCTTACCGGCGAAGATCTTCACGCGCGGCACCCATTCGGCCGTTGGATCGGCCTTGATGCGGTTGTAATGGGTGATCACGTGCAGCACGTTCATCAGCTGACGCTTGTATTCGTGGATGCGTTTGATCTGAACGTCGAACAGCGCTTTCGGGTTTGCCACCACGTTGAGGTGCATCGCCAGCCAGACCGCCAGACGCTTTTTGTTCAGCAGCTTGGCTTCGCGCACGGCTTTGTTCACCGTCGGGAAATCAATATGCTGTTCCAGCTCGCTCAGCTGGCTCAAATCGGTACGCCAGGTACGGCCGATATTCTCGTCCAGCACCTCAGAGAGCGGCTGGTTGGCCAGCGCCAGCCAGCGGCGCGGCGTGACGCCGTTGGTCACGTTGCAGAACCGCGTCGGGAAGATCTTCGCGAAGTCCGCAAACAGCGACTGCACCATCAGGTTCGAGTGGAGCTCGGACACCCCGTTGACCTTGTGGCTGATGACGACCGCCAGCCAGGCCATGCGCACGCGTCGACCGTTTGATTCATCAATGATGGACGCGCGGCTCAGCAGCCCGGTATCGTTCGGGTACTGCTCCTGCAGCGTCTTCAGGAAGTAGTCGTTAATCTCAAAGATAATCTGCAGATGGCGCGGCAGGATTTTGCCGAGCATGTCCACCGGCCACGTTTCCAGCGCTTCGCTCATCAGCGTGTGGTTGGTGTAGGAGAACACCTGACAGGTCACTTCAAACGCGTCATCCCAGCTGAACTTATGCTCGTCGATGAGCAGGCGCATCAGTTCCGGAATGGAGAGCACCGGGTGGGTGTCGTTAAGGTGGATTGCGGTTTTCTCCGCCAGGTTGGCGTAGGTTTTGTGCAGCTGATGGTGGCGGCTGAGGATATCCTGAATCGTCGAGGAGACGAGGAAATACTCCTGACGCAGGCGCAGCTCGCGACCGGAATAGGTCGAGTCATCCGGGTACAGCACGCGGGACACGTTCTCGGAGTGGTTTTTATCTTCCACCGCCGCAAAGTAGTCACCCTGGTTGAATTTACCGAGGTTAATTTCGCTACTGGCCTGAGCGCTCCACAGGCGCAGCGTGTTGGTGGCATCGGTGTCATAGCCGGGGATAATCTGGTCGTAGGCCACGGCAAGGATCTCTTCCGTTTCTACCCAGCGGGATTTTTTGCCTTCCTGCTGGATACGCCCGCCAAAGCGCACCTTGTAGCGCGTATTGTGGCGCTTGAACTCCCACGGGTTGCCGTACTCCAGCCAGTAGTCCGGCGACTCTTTCTGGCGCCCATCGACGATGTTCTGTTTGAACATACCGTAGTCGTAGCGAATACCGTAGCCGCGGCCCGGCAGCGCCAGCGTCGCCAGCGAGTCGAGAAAGCAGGCGGCGAGACGCCCCAGGCCGCCGTTTCCGAGGCCCGGGTCGTTCTCTTCGTCGATCAGTTCTTCTAAATCTAACCCCATCTCTTCCAGGGCGGTCTTGACGTCGTCATAAATACCGAGCGACAACAGCGCGTTGGACAGCGTGCGGCCAATCAAAAATTCCATCGACAGGTAGTAAACCTGACGCGTTTCCTGCGAGAGCTGGGCGCGGTTTGAGCGCAGCCAGCGTTCCACTAAACGGTCACGCACCGCAAACAGGGTGGCGTTCAGCCACTCGTGTTTGTTGGCAATAACCGGATCTTTCCCGATGGTGAACATCAGCTTGTAGGCGATGGAGTGCTTTAACGCCTCAACGCTGAGCGTGGGTGAAGAGTAGCTAAATGGAGCGTTCATATCAGTAACTTCGCCTCGTTACATCAAGCGTTGATAGAGATCGCGGTATGACTGCGCCGCGACATGCCAGCTAAAGTCCATGGACATCGCCTGACGCTGAACGTAACGCCAGAGGGATGGACGGGACCACAAGACGAAAGCACGCCGAATCGCCCGAAGCAGCGACCAGGCATTACTGTCCTCAAAGACAAACCCGCTGGCGATACCGTCCGCCAGGTTTTCCAGAGAGCTATCGGATACGGTATCCGCCAGCCCGCCCGTGCGGCGTACCAGCGGCAGCGTGCCGTATTTCAGGCCGTAGAGCTGCGTCAGGCCGCAGGGTTCGAAACGGCTCGGCACCAGAATGACGTCCGCGCCGCCCATGATGCGGTGCGAGAACGCTTCGTGGTAGCCAATCTGCACGCCCACCTGCCCCGGATGTTCAGCCGCGGCGGCAAGGAAACCTTCCTGCAGCACCGGGTCGCCCGCGCCGAGCAGCGCCAGCTGTCCGCCCTGCTCCAGTAAACCGGGCAGCGCCTCCAGCACCAGATCCAGCCCTTTCTGGCTGGTCAGGCGGCTGACCACCGCGAACAGCGGCACCTTGTCGTTAACCTTCAGGCCCATCGCAATCTGCAGCTGGCGTTTGTTTTCCGCTTTGTCTTCCACGGAATCACGGCCATAGCGCGCCGCCAGCAGGAGATCGGTTTCCGGGCTCCAGATCTGTTCATCCACGCCGTTCAGAATGCCCGACAGGCGGCCTTCGCGATGGCGCTGTTGCAGCAACCCTTCCAGACCGTAGCCAAACTCCGGCTGGGTGATCTCACGCGCGTAGGTTGGGCTGACCGCCGTGATGTGATCGGCGTAGTACAGCCCGGCTTTCAGGAACGAGATCTGCCCGTTAAACTCCAGTCCGTGCATGTTATAGAACGATAATGGCAGATCGATTTCACTCATGTGATGGGCATAGTACATCCCCTGATACGCCAGGTTATGCACGGTAAAGACCGATTTGGCCGGATGGCCGCGCGCCGCGAGATACGCCGGGGCAAGCCCGGCGTGCCAGTCGTGCGCGTGCACCACATCCGGGCGCCAGAACGGATCCAGCCCCGTCGCCATTTCAGCACCGACCCAGCCGAGCAGCGCAAAGCGCAGCACGTTGTCGGTATAGGCGAACAGGTTCGTATCGTGATACGGGCTGCCCGGTCGATCGTATAAGTGCGGCGCGTCGATCAGGTAAATCCCTACGCCATTGTAATGTCCAAACAGCAGGGTGATGCGTCCGGCAAAGGTCTCACGGCGGGTCACCACTTTTGCATCGGGAATACCGCGCCGGATATCCGGAAAGGCGGGCAGCAGGACTCGGGTATCCACGCCTCCGGCGATTTGCGCCGCCGGTAATGCGCCCAGAACATCTGCCAGACCGCCCGTTTTTAACAACGGGAACATCTCAGAACATACGTGTAAAACCTGCATCATCGCTCCTGTTTGATCTGCAGCTTCCGCAACATTTCCCGTGTGACTAACACGATCCCCTCTTCCGAACGATAGAAACGACGCGCGTCTTCTTCCGCGTTTTCACCAATCACCATCCCTTCGGGAATGACGCAGGCACGATCGATAACGCAGCGCCGCAGACGACACGAGCGACCTACCCAGACATCAGGCAGTAAGACTGCCGAATCGATATTACAAAATGAATTTATCCGCACGCGGGGGAACAGCACCGACTGCACCACCACCGAGCCTGAAATAATGCACCCGCCGGACACCAGCGAGTTCAGCGTCATACCGTGGCTGCCGGAGCGATCCTGAACAAATTTGGCCGGCGGCAGCGATTCCATATGGGTACGAATCGGCCAGTTCTGGTCGTACATATCCAGCTCAGGCGTGACTGACGCCAGGTCGAGGTTCGCTTTCCAGTACGCTTCCAGGGTTCCCACATCGCGCCAGTAGGGTTCCGCATTCGGGTCGGACTGCACGCAGGACAGCGGGAAAGGATGTGCATACGCCATGCCAGCTTTCGTGATTTTCGGAATGATGTCTTTACCGAAGTCGTGGCTGGAGTTTTCGTCTTTGTCGTCTTCTTCCAGCAGCTCATAAAGATATTCTGCATCAAAGATGTAGATCCCCATGCTGGCAAGCGATTTGGTGTCATCGCCCGGCATGGTTGGCGGGTTCGCCGGTTTTTCAACAAAGTCGATAATTTTGTCATCGGCATCCACGTGCATCACGCCAAACGCCGTCGCTTCAGCAACGGGCACGGGCAGACACGCCACGGTGCAGCGCGCCCCTTTTTCGACGTGGTCGATGAGCATGTGGGAGTAATCTTGCTTGTAGATGTGGTCTCCGGCGAGGATCACGATGTATTCCGCGCTGTAGCGACGAATGATGTCGAGGTTCTGCGTCACCGCATCCGCCGTCCCGCGGTACCAGTTCTCGCCGTGGACGCGTTGCTGAGCAGGAAGGAGATCGACAAACTCGTTCATCTCTTCGCTGAAGAATGACCAGCCGCGCTGGATATGCTGAACCAGCGTATGCGACTGATACTGCGTTATGACGCCAATACGGCGAATGCCCGAGTTCAGGCAGTTGGAGAGCGCAAAGTCAATGATGCGAAACTTACCACCAAAGTGAACAGCCGGTTTGGCGCGCTTGATGGTCAAATCTTTCAGACGGGTACCACGCCCACCCGCAAGTATCAGGGCAACCGTTTTTAATGGTAGCTGGCGTGCCAACATTAAGGGATCGTTCTTCTCTAATCTAACCATGACTAACTCCTTTTTTATCATCTTTGGAATACGCACACTCCGTGCGCAGGCCCGTGCCAGACAGCCATTACTACCGGATTATCCGCTCCGGCAAAGGGGGGAACAGCTCGCCATTCCCCTTCAGATAAAACAATCTCTGCGACGTCATCCGTCGCGTTCAGCGTGACCAGCCATTTATCCGAAAGCAGGATTTGCAGGCGTGGTACGCCGTGTTGCCACTCTTGCGCGCTTAACGGTTGCGCGTCTTGATTCAACCAGCGAACGTTGCCGTCACCCTCTTCCCACCAGCTGTCGGCGGTCAGCGCGGGGATCTGCTGGCGAAGATGGATCAGCGCAGCGGTAAAATGAATCAGCCCGCTGTTGGCTTCACCCCAGTCGAGCCAGGTTAACGTGTTGTCCTGGCAATACGCATTGTTGTTACCGTGCTGGCTGTGGCCGTGCTCATCGCCTGCCAGCAGCATCGGCGTGCCCTGCGACAATAAAAGCGTTGTCAGCAGCGCATGTACGCTGGCGCGTCGCCGCTCGATAACGTCAAGGCTTCCGCCTAACCCTTCTATACCATGATTAAAGCTATGGTTATTGTTAGTGCCATCGCGATTCTCTTCGCCGTTTGCCTCATTGTGTTTCTGATTGAAACAAACGCAGTCCCTGAGCGTAAAACCGTCGTGCGCCGTCAACAGATTGACGGTGGCCGACGGGCGTTTGCCGTCGCGCTTAAAGAGATCGCTTGAAGCGGCAAAGCGTCCGGCGAACTCCCCCAGCGACAGATTTCGTTCCAGCCAGAAGCGGCGCGCGGCATCGCGGTAGTGATCGTTCCACTCGGCAAACAGCGGCGGGAAATTCCCGACCTGATAACCGCCTTCACCAATGTCCCACGGCTCCGCGATGAGCTTCACCTGCGAGAGCACCGGACAGTTTTTTATCGCCTCAAACAGCGGCGCCTGCTGGCTGAACGCCGGCGTGCGGCCCATCACGGGCGCCAGGTCAAAACGAAAACCGTCGACGTGGAACGTTTCTACCCAGTATTTCAGGCATTCATAAGCAAAATGCGTGACCGCCGGATGGCTGAGGTTGAGCGTGTTACCGCAGCCGGTCCAGTTCTCATAATCGCCATCCTGCCTGATCCAATAATAGCTACGGTTATCAATTCCGCGCATGGAGAGCGTCGGACCGTCGAGATCGCTTTCGGCACTGTGATTCAGCACGACGTCCAGAATGACCTCAATGCCCGCCGTATGAAGCGCCTTCACCGCATCGCGAAACTCGTCCCGCGCCTTTTCCGGATGGGCGGCATAGCGTGGCTCAAGCGCGAACATCGCCAGCGGGTTGTAGCCCCAGTAGTTGCTTAGCCCAAGCCGCTGCAGGCGCGGCTCGCTGGCAAAATGGGCGACGGGCAGCAGTTCCAGCGCGGTGATGCCAAGGTGTTTCAGGTAGGCGATCATGGTGGGATGCCCGAGCGCCTTATAGGTGCCGCGCATCTCTTTGGGGATCGACGGATGCAGGTACGTCAGCCCTTTGACGTGGGCTTCATAAATGACGGTATTGCCCCACGGCGTCTGCGGCGGGGCATCGTCTTCCCAGTCATAAAGATCGTTCACCACCACGCTTTTTGGCGCGACGGGCGCGCTGTCGCGGTGGTCGGGCTCGCCGTAGCCCACGTGGAAGAGCGGGTCGTCTTTAAACTCGCCGTCCACGCGGTGCGCGCACGGGTCGATCAACAGCTTCGCCGGGTTAAACCAGTGCCCCTGCGCCGGATCCCACGGACCGTGTACGCGAAAGCCATAGTGCATGCCTGGCCGTCCTCCGGCCAGGTAGCCGTGCCAGGTATCCCCCGTGCGCTCGGGTAAATCGTAACGGTGCTCGTTACCTTCCCCATCAAACACGCACAGTTCTACCCGCTCAGCGTGAGCGGAAAAGAGGGTGAAATTGACCCCCTTTCCGTCAAAACGCGCGCCGAGCGGTTCGGGTTTACCTGCCGTAAGCTGCGTCATTCGCCCTCCCGCATCAGCCAGATGGTGCCAAGCGGCGGCAGCGTCAGGCTCAGGGAGTTTGGTCGTCCGTGGCTTTCGATTGCGTCGCTCTGTACCAGCCCGCCGTTACCGGCGTTGCTGCCGTGGTAGTGCATCGAGTCGGTATTCAGGATCTCGCGCCATTTACCCGGCTGGTTAATGCCGAAGCGGTAGTGTTCGCGCGGCACCGGCGTGAAGTTGCTGGCGACGATGATTTCGTTACCGGCTTTGTCACGACGCGCAAAGACAAACACCGAGCGCTCGTGGTCGTCCACTACCAGCCACTCAAAGCCGTACGGATCGAAGTCGAGCTCGTGCAGCGCTTTGTGGTGGCGGTAGGTCAGGTTAAGGTCGCGCACCAGACGCTGCACCCCGTGATGCCAGTTGTCACCGCCTTCCAGCAGATGCCAGTCGAGGCTGGCGTCGTGGTTCCACTCGCGTCCCTGAGCGAACTCATTGCCCATAAACAGCAGTTTTTTGCCCGGGAAGGCAAACATCCAGCCGTAGTAGGCGCGCAGGTTGGCAAACTTCTGCCACGCGTCGCCCGGCATGCGGTCGAGAATGGATTTTTTGCCGTGCACCACTTCATCGTGGGACAGCGGCAGCATGAAGTTTTCGGTGTAGTTGTAGAGCATCCCGAACGTCAGCTTGTCGTGATGGTACTGACGGTGGATTGGATCCAGCTTCATGTAGTCGAGCGTGTCGTGCATCCAGCCCAGATTCCACTTATACCAGAACCCCAGGCCGCCTAGTGACGGCGGACGGGAGACGCCCGCAAAGTCGGTCGACTCTTCCGCCATGGTCACGGCACCGTCCACCTGCTCGCCGATAATGCGGTTGGTATTGCGCAGGAATTCAATTGCTTCCAGGTTTTCACGGCCGCCAAACTCGTTCGGGATCCACTCGCCCTCTTTGCGGCTGTAGTCGCGGTAGATCATCGACGCCACCGCATCGACGCGCAGGGCATCAATGCCAAACCGCTCGATCCAGTACAGGGCATTGCCGACCAGGTAGTTTGCGACTTCACGGCGACCGTAGTTGTAGATCAGCGTATTCCAGTCCTGGTGATAGCCTTCGCGCGGGTCGCTGTGCTCGTACAGCTTCGTGCCGTCAAACTCAGCCAGCGCAAAGTCATCCGACGGGAAATGGCCCGGCACCCAGTCGAGGATGACGTTCAGCCCGGCGGCGTGCGCGGCGTCAATGAAATAGCGGAAGTCATCGCGCGTGCCGAAGCGGCGCGTGGGCGCATACAGCCCGGTGGGCTGATAGCCCCAGCTGCCGTCGAACGGGTGCTCGTTGACCGGCAGCAGCTCAAGGTGGGTAAAGCCCATCCATTTGGCATAGGGCACCAGCTGGTCGGCAAGCTCACGGTAGCTCAGCCAGAAGTTGTTATCGGTGTGGCGACGCCAGGAGCCAAGGTGTACCTCATAGACGGAGATGGGCGCATCAAAGCGGTTGGCCTGTTTACGCTCCTCCGTCTGGACAACCTTCTCCGGCAGGCCGCAAATCAGCGACGCGGTATCCGGGCGCATCTGCGCTTCGAAGGCATACGGGTCGGCTTTAATGCGCAGCTTGCCGTGGGCGTCGATCATCTCGAATTTATAAAGCTGCCCGTGGTGCGCCCCGGGGATAAACAGCTCCCAGATGCCGGTTTCCCGGCGCAGGCGCATCGGGTGGCGGCGGCCATCCCAGTAGTTGAACTGGCCGACAACAGAGACGCGCTGGGCGTTAGGCGCCCACACGGCGAACCGCGTGCCGGTAATGCCGTCCATGGTATCGGCATGGGCACCCAGCGTTTCATAAGGGCGAAGATGCGTTCCTTCGGAGAGCAGCCAGGCATCCATCTCTTTAAGCAGAGGGCCAAAGCTGTAAGGATCGTCAATCAGGTTTTGCTGACCGTGCCAGAGAACGGCGAGCTGATAGCGAAAAGGGTTTTTACGACGTGGCATTACGCCCGAGAAGAAGCCACGGGAATCGAGGCATTCAAGATTGCCGACCTTGCGGCCGGTTTTGGGTTCAATCACCCAGACTTCTGTTGCATCCGGTAACAGTGCCCGAACTTCAAGGCCATCCTCAGTATGATGCATCCCAAGCACAGAAAAGGGGTCAGCAAAATGACCCGCAATAAGCGCATTAATCACGTCTCTATCCACACGATCGGACATGGTATTCATCCTGTTTTTTATGTCGTCCTTTTTAAGCGCTCCGGGACGACTTTTAATGTGACCTGAACGGGACAGCACAAAAATGTGCATCCATTCTGCTCCGTTCGAACCTCAGGTAAGAAATGACTCTTCCTTAAAGCATAGCCAACGCTCTAGATGACTCCTGATAAAAAATAAGACATACGCGTGTTACTCCATGTAGTACGCAAAAAAAAGGGGTGAAAATCACCCCCGGTATTTAACAAATTATTACGCCAGCTGGCGCAGCATGCGGCGCAGCGGTTCTGCCGCGCCCCATAAGAGCTGGTCACCCACGGTGAACGCGGAGAGATACTCCGGCCCCATGTTCAGCTTGCGCAGACGGCCAACCGGCGTGGTCAGCGTGCCGGTAACGGCAGCCGGGGTCAGCTCGCGCATGGTGATATCGCGATCGTTTGGTACCACTTTCGCCCACGGGTTGTGCGCGGCCAGCAGCTCTTCCACGGTCGGAATAGACACATCTTTTTTCAGTTTAATGGTGAAGGCCTGGCTGTGGCAGCGCAGCGCGCCGATACGCACGCAAAGGCCGTCAACCGGAATGGTGTTCGCGGTCGCGAGGATTTTGTTGGTCTCAGCCTGGCCCTTCCACTCTTCGCGGGTCTGGCCGTTATCCAGCTGTTTGTCGATCCACGGGATCAGGCCACCGGCCAGGGGTACGCCGAAGTTATCCACCGGCAGCTCGCCGCTGCGGGTCAGCTGAGTCACTTTACGTTCAATATCGAGGATCGCGGACGCCGGGTTTGCCAGCTCGGTCGCGACGCTCTGGTGCAACTGGCCCATCTGGGTCAGCAGCTCGCGCATGTGACGCGCGCCGCCGCCGGACGCGGCCTGGTAGGTCGCCACGGAGACCCACTCCACCAGATCCTGCGCGAACAGACCGCCGAGGGACATCAGCATCAGGCTGACGGTGCAGTTGCCGCCAACAAAGGTTTTCACGCCGTTGTTCAGGCCGTCGGTGATGACGCCCTGGTTAACCGGGTCAAGAATGATGATGGCATCGTCTTTCATACGCAGCGAAGAGGCCGCGTCAATCCAGTAGCCCTGCCAGCCGCTTTCACGCAGCTTTGGATAGATTTCGTTGGTATAATCGCCGCCCTGGCACGTCACAATAATGTCGAGTGCCTTCAGCGCTTCCAGATCGTAAGCATCCTGCAACGTGCCTGTGGTACCACCAAAGGACGGAGCAGCCTGGCCGAGCTGGGAAGTGGAGAAGAAGACCGGGCGGATAGCGTCGAAATCGCGCTCTTCAACCATGCGTTGCATGAGTACAGAGCCGACCATACCGCGCCAGCCGATAAAACCAACGTTTTTCATAGCATTTTTTTCCTGCTGAGGGTGTGTGCTGTTTGTGCAAGCCAGTATTGAACTGGGATATGCTTCACATTACAAAATGCTGCCAAAGTCGCAAGCGAAATTAATCGATGATTGCCCGGCAATCAGAAATACAGCTAATTATCATAATAACCTTAGAGAATTTCAGGGATAATTTACATGAGTGAAATCATTTCCGCAGCGGTTTTATTGATTCTGATAATGGATCCACTGGGTAACCTGCCGATCTTCATGTCGGTGCTGAAGCACACCGAGCCGAAGCGCCGCCGGGCGATCATGATCCGCGAGCTGCTCATCGCCCTGCTGGTGATGTTTATCTTCCTGTTTGCCGGGGAAAAAATTCTCGCGTTCCTGAACCTGCGCGCCGAAACCGTGTCGATTTCCGGCGGGATTATTCTGTTCCTGATTGCCATTAAGATGATTTTCCCGAGCGCGGAAGGCAGCAGCAGCGGCCTGCCTGCGGGTGAAGAGCCGTTTATAGTGCCGCTGGCGATTCCCCTCGTCGCCGGGCCAACCATTCTGGCCACGCTGATGCTGCTGTCGCATCAGTATCCGAACCAGATGAGCCATCTGGTGATTGCCCTGCTGATCGCCTGGGGCGGGACGTTTATTATCCTGCTGCAGTCGTCCCTGTTCCTGCGCCTGCTGGGTGAGAAAGGGGTGAACGCGCTGGAACGCCTGATGGGGCTGATTCTGGTAATGATGGCGACGCAGATGTTCCTGGACGGGATCAGGGCGTGGATGAAAGGCTAGGTAAACGCAAAACGGCAATCAAAGATTGCCGTTTTTAGTGTTTGCTCCCTCTCCCCGTGGGAGAGGGCCGGGGTGAGGGCATCAGGCCGCAGAGGACGTATTTTTGCCGGGTGGCGGCTTCGCCTTACCCGGCCTACAAAACTTAACCCTTACGAATCAAATACCGGTACGGCAGCGCCTCGGTCTGCTGGGCCACCAGCTCATGCTCCATAAAGGTACAAAAGCCGGGAATATCGCGGGTCGTGGCCGGGTCATCGGCAATAATCAGCAGCGTTTCACCGGTCTGCATGTTGCGCACGGTTTTGCGTACCATCATTACCGGCTCCGGGCAGCGAAGGCCCTGGGCATCAAGAGTGTGGTCTGGGCTGGAAAACAGGTCGGTCATGGTCTTCTCGGTCTGGTAAAAACGGCTGTAGTTTACGCCCGGTTGCGATCAATGCAAACCAGGTTAACGATTGCGTAAAAACTAACCATTGCAATGTCCTGCCAAAGCAGTATCATGCTGCGGTTTTTATTGGGTTCCCTCACCCCAACGTATAAAAAGGTCACAATATGACGTCGTTTTCTGAATCACAGCGCGTAAAAGCGTTGTTCTGGCTTTCGCTTTTCCATTTGCTGGTGATCACCTCCAGCAACTATCTGGTGCAGCTCCCGATCTCCATCTTTGGTTTTCATACCACCTGGGGCGCGTTCAGTTTCCCGTTTATTTTCCTCGCGACGGATTTGACCGTGCGTATCTTTGGCGCACCGCTGGCTCGCCGCATTATTTTTGCCGTCATGCTTCCGGCGCTGTTCATCTCGTACGTGGTTTCCTCTCTGTTTTATATGGGAAGCTGGCAGGGCTTTGAGGCGTTAACCCACTTCAACCTGTTTGTTGCCCGTATCGCCGCGGCAAGCTTTATGGCCTACGCGCTGGGGCAGATCCTCGACGTGCATGTGTTTAACCGCCTGCGTCAGAATCATCGCTGGTGGATGGCGCCAACCGCCTCCACGCTGTTCGGTAACGTGAGCGATACGCTGGCCTTCTTCTTCATCGCCTTCTGGCGCAGCCCGGATGCGTTCATGGCTGAACACTGGATGGAAATCGCGCTGGTGGACTACTGCTTCAAGGTCCTCATCAGCATCGTCTTCTTCCTGCCGATGTACGGCGTGCTGCTCAATATGCTGCTGAAAAGGCTGGCAGATAAATCTGAAATCACGGCATTGCAGGCTGGTTAAGGGTTCGCTTTATCAGTTGTGATAAGATGAGCGAATGAGCCGTTATGGCCGTTTATCGAAAGGAAGAAGTCAATGCGCAATCTGGTTAAATATGTCGGGATTGGCCTGCTGGTTGTGGGTCTTGCAGCCTGTGATAACAGCGACACGAAAACGCCTGCTCAGGGCGCATCCGCAGAGAGCAACGCGACCGGCCAGCCGGTGAATCTGATGGATGGCAAACTCAGTTTCTCTCTGCCAGCCGATATGACTGACCAGAGCGGCAAGCTGGGCACCCAGGCGAACAACATGCACGTGTACTCCGACGCAACCGGGCAGAAAGCGGTCATTGTGATTGTGGGCGACGACACCAGCGAAGATCTGGCCGTTCTGTCCAAACGTCTGGAAGATCAGCAGCGCGGCCGCGATCCGCAGCTGCAGGTCGTCACCAATAAATCCATCGAGCTGAAAGGCCACACGCTGCAACAGCTCGACAGCATCATCTCTGCAAAAGGCCAGACCGCCTACTCTTCTGTGGTGCTGGGCAAGGTTGATAACAAACTGCTGACCCTGCAGATCACCCTGCCAGCGGAAGATCAGCAGAAAGCGCAGACGGCTGCTGAAAACATCATTAATACCATCGTGATCCAGTAACGCTTCACGACGATAACGTGGCCTCCGGTGCCTGCACCGGGGGCCATTTTTTTAGCCGCCACGTCAGCAGCAGCGCAATCACCACCAGACCCGCCGCGGCAAGATAGATAACCGGAACCCCTGCCCAGGCCATCACCAGCCCCGCCAGCGGGCCGGTAATGCCCAAAGACATATCCATAAACACCGTATAGGTCGCCAGCGCCGCCCCCTGATTCTGCTGCGGCACGGCTTTTACCGCCACCACGCCCAGCGCCGGGAAGACCAGGGAAAAGCCCGCCCCCGCGAGGAACACGCCCAGTTTCGCGACCCAGGGCACCATCGCTATTCCGGTCAGCAGCAGCCCGACAATCTCTATCGCAAAGCAGATCATCGCCACGTTCAGCCCGCCCAGACGGTTGATGCCGTTAGGGAAAAGCAGGCGCGCGCCAACAAACGCACAGCTGAACAGGGTTAACGCAAAGGCTGCGCCGTCCCAGCCTTTGGCGTCGTAGAACAGGGTAATGAAGGTCGCTATCACGCCGAAGCCGGTGGTCGCCAGCGCCAGGGCCATGCCGTACGGCCAGACGCGCCCCAGCACCGCCCGAAACGGCAGAGGCTTGCCTTTGCTGGCCTTCACTTTCGGGCGCGGCAGCGCAAAGAGGATCGCCAGCAGCGCGACCGCCATAATGGTGATGGCCAGCCCATACAGCCCGCCCAGCGCATAGCAGGCCACGCCGAGCGGCGCACCGAGCGCCATCGCACCGTAGGTGACAATCCCGTTCCAGGAGATCACCCGGCCAATGTGCGGCGCGCCAACCACCCCCACGCCCCACAGCGTCGAGCCGGTTCCTGCCAGACTTTGCCCAATGCCGAGAATGACGCGGCCCAGACAGAGCAGCGCCAGGCTGACCAGCGGCCAGTGGCTGGTCGCGGCAGCCAGCAGATAGCTCAGCCCACTGAGGAAACAGCCGCACAATCCCACCACCACGATGCTTTTAGGACCGAACGTGTCCGCGTAGCGCCCGGCATGCGGGCGGCTAAGGAGCGTGGCGAAATATTGCAGGCTAATCACCAGCCCCGCCCAGAAGGCGCTGAAGCCCATCACGTCATGGACATAGCCCGGCAGGACCGCCAGCGGCAGGCCAATGGTCAGATAGCTGGCAAAGTTGAAAATCACAACGGAAACGATGCGCAGATTGAGGCGCAGTCCGCTCAGTGCCGGTTCAGCGGCAGGTTCGGGCATGGGGTTCTACCTGGGTTTTTTACAACAGTGTTTCACTATTACCACGGCGGAATAAGAAAATCAGCCCTGACTTTCAGATTAACGGCCCCAGACGAAGCGGAGCCCGGGCACTACACTTACCGGGTCATCATATTAAGGAACACGCATGAGCGCTAACTCGTCCGACAAAGCAGGACTCCACATCTTATTAAAACTCGCCTGTCTGGTGGTTATCCTTGCGGGTATCCATGCTGCCGCCGACATTATTGTCCAGCTCCTGCTGGCGCTCTTTTTTGCCATTGTGCTTAATCCTCTGGTCACCTGGTTTTTACGCCGGGGCGTCAGCCGTCCGGTAGCCATCACCATCGTCGTCATCGTGATGCTGATTGCCCTGACGGCGCTCTTCGGCGTGCTGGCGGCCTCGCTGAGCGAATTCTCCACCATGCTGCCGCAGTACAACAAAGAGCTGACGCGTAAGATTGTCGCGCTGCAGGAGATGGTGCCCTTCCTTAATCTGCATATCTCACCCGAACGGATGCTGCGCAGGATGGACTCCGAGAAGGTCATGACCTACGCCACCACCTTGATGACGGGACTTTCCGGCGCGATGGCCAGCATTCTGCTGCTGGTCATGACGGTGGTGTTTATGCTGTTCGAAGTCCGCCACGTCCCCTATAAGCTGCGCTTTGCGTTAAATAATCCACAAATTCACATTGCTGGATTACACCGGGCACTGAAGGGCGTCTCCAAATACCTGGCGCTGAAAACGCTACTGAGCGTCTGGACCGGGGTGATTGTCTGGCTGGGGCTGATGCTGATGGACGTGCAGTTCGCGCTGATGTGGGGCGTACTGGCCTTTCTGCTGAACTACGTGCCCAATATTGGCGCGGTGCTTTCCGCCGTGCCGCCGATGATTCAGGCGTTTCTGTTTAACGGCTTCTACGAATGTATGCTGGTCGGCGCGCTGTTCCTCGTCGTGCATATGGTGCTGGGCAATATTCTTGAGCCGCGCATGATGGGACACCGGCTGGGCATGTCGACGCTGGTGGTCTTTTTATCCTTACTGGTTTGGGGATGGCTGCTGGGCCCGGTCGGCATGCTGCTGTCGGTCCCCCTGACCAGCGTATGTAAAATCTGGATGGAAACCACCAAAGGCGGCAGCAAGCTGGCGATCCTGCTCGGGCCGGGGAGGCCGAAAAGCCGACTACCCGGCTAACCGGCCTGCCCGTACAGGTAGGTTTAAACCGTCAGTCATACGCCGTAAATTACCGCGATCCTAATCCGTCGCGGTATTTTTATTTGCGTTAAGGCGATATTCGCCCTGTCTTTATTTACGCCGCGCGCATTATTTTGAAACGCAACTCATGATTTAACGCAAATTATAAAAAATGAAATTCTTATTTATTTTCCATGTTATTATCCACGCCTTCGCGTCAACGTAATGCAAACATTAATATTGATTAAAAATACATCTAGCGCAAACAATATGCCGGATGAATATTATTTGTAAAAACCACTACCTTTAATTGTTATTATTGATATGGAGTTGTTGATGAAAAAGATCGTTAAATGGTGTGCTGCTGCCGTATTCGTTGGCGCACTGGCAGGCTGCGCGCGTACCGCCCCAATCGCTCAGGTTCACTCTATTGTCAGCGCGGGTCATACTGCCGATCAGGTAAAAACGGCAATTTTGAAAGCAGGCCAAAAACGTGACTGGATCATGACGGAAGCGGGCCCGGGAGTGATTAAGGGACGTCTGCAGTCACGCGACCACTCGGTTCAGGTGAGTATTCCGTACACGGCAACAAGCTATTCAATCAACTATGAAAACAGCCTTAACCTGAAAGCGGCAGACGGTAAAATTCACAAAAATTATAACCGCTGGGTGAATAACCTCGACCACGATATTCAGCTGAACCTCTCCGCCGGTGCCGCGCTGTAATATTTTTCTAAAGTCGGGCCGCGTATGGCCCGATAACTTCTCTTTATTGCCCTAAAAGGTTACGCAGTAATGTACGAAAAGGACACTCTCAGCGCACTGGATGCCATTACCGAAGCGCAGCGCATCGCCTTTGCCCCGATGTTATTCCAGACTGCGCTTTGTCTGCGTAACTCAGGCGTTCTCGCCTGGCTCGATAAACAAGGTAAACAGGGTGCCAGCCTCGAGGAAATAACCGAACACAGCACGCTCGGCGGCTATGGCGTCAGCGTACTGCTGGATATGGGATTAAGCGGTCGAATCGTTACCCAACAGAATGGACGTTATTTTCTGGCAAAAGTGGGCCATTTTTTACTGCACGATGAAATGACCCGCGTAAATATGGATTTCACTCAGGACGTTTGTTATCAGGGGCTATTTCACCTGGCGGACGCCCTGCAGGAAGAAAAGCCAGCCGGATTAGCCGTGTTTGGCAACTGGCCAACCATCTATCCGGCGTTATCCCAATTACCGGCTCCGGCGAAAGAGAGCTGGTTCGCCTTTGACCATTACTATTCTGACGCCGCTTTTGACGCTGCTTTGCCATATATATTCGCAAGCTCGCCGACAAAATTGTACGATGTGGGCGGAAATACGGGTAAATGGTCGTTACGCTGCTGCCGCTATGACGAAAATGTTGCCGTGACGATCCTCGATCTGCCGCAGCAGATAGCGCTGGCGCAGGAAAACATCGCAAAAGCAGGTTTTTCTCATCGTATTGCATTCCATGCTGTCGATATGCTTAGCCCAGCAGCATTGCCGGGTGACGCCGACGTCTGGTGGATGAGCCAGTTCCTGGATTGTTTCTCTCCGGATCAGATTGTCGCCATGCTGACGCGCGTTGCACAGGTCATGAAGCCAGGCGCACGTTTGTGCATCATGGAGCTTTTCTGGGATGCCCAGAAATTTGAAGCGGCCTCTTTCAGCCTGAATGCCACCTCGCTCTATTTCACCTGTATGGCGAATGGCAATAGCCGGTTTTACAGCGTAGAGAAGTTTTATCGCTACCTGGAGAGCGCAGGTTTCAGCGTTGAACAGCGGCTGGACAATCTTGGGGTCGGTCATACCCTGCTGATATGCACCAGACGTGAACAATAGAGCAGCCTAGCTGCCCGGGCGGCCCAGCCTGCCCTTTGAATACGGTTTTTTTCGCGGACGCGCGTAGATGAAATTTTCACTGAACATTATCGACTGGCAGGCGAGAGCGCCAGGACTCAGCGATGCCACAGAGTGGCAGGCGTGGTCGCGCCTGCAGCTGGCCGTTGACCCAGCGGCCCCGCTTCCCCGACTGACCGCTTTACCCATGATGACCGCGCGCCGCCTCAATTCAGGCAGTAAGCTGGCGGTGGACATTGGTCTCGCCATGCTGCAAAACCACGCTATTGATGCCGTCGTCTATGCCAGCCGCCACGGCGAGCTGGAGCGCAACTACCGTATTCTGCATGCTCTGGCGACCGGGCAGTCCGTTTCCCCCACCGACTTCGCCATGTCCGTGCACAATTCCGCGGTGGGCAATCTTACGATTACCGCACGCCAGGCCATCGTCTCGTCATCCATTTCTGCCGGGCTGGACACCTTCCAGCAGGCCTTATGTGAAGTGCTGAGCCTGCTGCATGCGGGCTATTCCCGCGTACTGCTGGTCGATTTTGACGGCGCGCTGCCGGAATTTTACCATCCGGCGCTACCGCCGCAGATGCCCACCTGGCCGTACGCGCTGGCGCTGGTGATTGAATCCGGCAACGGATTGCAGTGTGAAACCCGCAGCGGCAGCACGGGTGAAGAACCCGACCTGCCGCAAAGCCTGATGTTCCTGCAACGCTATCTCAGCGAGGAACGTCAGTTTGTGGTGCCCGGCGAACGTTTGCTGTGGCAATGGACGCGCGCATGAACCGCCTGACCGCCCGTATCAACTGGCTATGGCGTCTGGCGATGACCGGCTTCTGCTTCGCGCTGTTTGGCGTGGGCGGGCTGCTGCTGTCGCTGGTCTGGTTCAACCTGCTCCTGATCGTCCAGCGCGACCGCGCCAGCCGTCGTCGCCTGGCGCGTCGCAGCATTGCGGCCAGCTTCCGCTTCTTCCTGACCGTGGCGCGCAGCCTTGGAGTGCTGGACTATCGCATTCACAATCTTGACGCGCTGCGCAGCGATCGGGGTTGTCTGGTGGTGGCTAACCACCCCACGTTAATTGACTACGTGATTCTGGCGTCGGTGATGCCGGAAACCGACTGTCTGGTGAAGAGCGCGCTGCTGCGCAACCCGTTTGTCAGCGGGGTCATCCGCGCGGCGGACTACCTGATTAACAGCGAAGCCGAGCCCCTGCTCGCGGCCAGCCAGCAGCGTCTGGCTCAGGGCGACACGCTGTTAATCTTCCCGGAAGGCACGCGTACCCGCTTTGGCGAGGCTATCTCCCTCCAGCGCGGCGCGGCAAATATCGCCGTGCGCTGTAACAGCGATCTGCGGGTGGTGCTGATCCACTGTAGCGAGCACCTGCTGGATAAAAAAAGTCGCTGGTATGATGTACCGCCAGAAAAACCTGTCTTCACCGTGGATGTCCGCGACCGCGTGCACATCGACGAATTTTACGATGCAAATGAACAAGAACCGGCGCTGGCGGCAAGGCAGTTAAACCGGCATCTACAGCATCGATTAACATCAGGCCTTCAATCTTTGTCAGGAATTAATGATGCAAGCGCTTTATCTTGAAATTAAGAATCTCATTATCACCACGCTGAATCTGGACGAGCTTACCGCAGAGGATATTGATACCGATGCCGCGCTGTTTGGCGATGGGCTTGGTCTCGACTCTATCGACGCGCTGGAGCTGGGTCTGGCCGTGAAAAACCAGTATGGCGTGGTGCTTTCCGCCGAAAGCGAAGAGATGCGCCAGCACTTCTTTTCCGTCGCCACGCTGGCGGCCTTTATCAACGCTCAACGCGCCTGAGATGTGATCACGATGACCGAACAAGAAACCATTTATCAGGAAGTCTGTGGTCTTCTGACCACGCTTTTTGAAATCGACCCGCAGGATATTACGCCCGAAGCCCGTCTTTACGAGGACCTGGAGCTGGACAGCATTGATGCGGTGGACATGATTGTTCATCTGCAGAAAAAAACGGGCAAGAAAATCAAACCGGAAACCTTTAAATCGGTTCGTACCGTTCAGGATGTGGTAGACGCCGTCGAACAGCTTCTGCGCGAAGAGTAAGACACCGTGCGTGGTGGACGGACGTTCCCGGTCATCCCACTGCTGACGGGGCTGATGCTGCTGGCGTGGCCCTTCCTGATTGGATTTGGGCTGACGCACAACAGCCTGCAGTGGCTGTTACCGGTGATGGCGCTGGTATTGCTGCTGCGGCTGCGTCAGGCGCAGCGGAACGCTGGCCCGATGCGGTATGTGGTGCAGTGCGTGGCGCTGGCGGGTATCGCGCTCTGCGCGGCCAGCTACCTGCTGAAAGCCCACCAGTGGCTGCTGCTCTACCCGGTGGTCGTCAACCTGGTGATGCTGGCCGTGTTCGGGGGTTCGCTGTGGACCGCGATGCCGCTTGTCGAACGGCTGGCACGCCTGCGCGAGCCAAATTTGCCCCCCGCAGGCGTGCGCTATACCCGCAGGGTGACCCTCGTCTGGTGCGGCTTTTTCATCGGTAACGGCGCGATGGCGCTGTTCACCGTCCTCCACGGCGACATGCATCTGTGGACGCTGTGGAACGGTATGGTGGCCTACATTCTGATGGGAACGCTGATGGCGACAGAGTGGCTGGTGCGCCAGCGGGTGATAAAAAAAGAGATGCACAATGACTAACCCCCTTCCGCTGGGCCAGTGGCTAAACGCGCCGCGCCCTGACGATACGCCCGTAGCCTGGATTGACGATCGTACCTGGACGCTGGGCCAGCTGCGCCACGACGTGACCCTACTGGTCGATACCCTGCGTCAGCAGGAAGGCGAGCGCTGGGCGCTGTGCTTTGAAAACAGCTACCTGTTTATTGTTGCGCTGCTGGCCTCGCTGCACGCCGGTAAAACGCCGGTCATTCCCGGCCATAGCCGCGTCTCGCAGCTTGAAGAACAGCAGGCGTTGTTTAGCGGCGTTCTGAGCGATCGAACACTCGATTTCCATGGGAAGCTGATTGTGGTGGCCTCCAGCCATCAGACGGCTAGCCGCTGGTCGCCCCTGCCGGAGATTGACGAAAGCCGCTTCGTAGAGCTGTTCACCTCCGGCTCCACGGGTACCCCGCGCCGGGTGATTAAGTACATCGTCAGCCTGGATCGCGAAGCCCGTCTGCTGGCTGACCGCTTCGGCGAGCGTCTGGTCGGCTGTAGCGTTGTCGCCTCGGTCGTACCGCAACACCTGTACGGCCTGACATTCCGCATCGTCTTGCCGATGTCGCTGGGCCTGCCGCTGCACGCCGCGATGCTCTACTACGCAGAGCAGCTGACCGCCCTTCCTCATGACAGGCATTACCTGTTCATCAGCAGCCCGGCGTTCCTGAAGCGCCTGGATACCGAGCTGGCCGCGCCGCCCGTCAGGATGCTGATTTCAGCAGGCGGAATGCTGCCCTGGCGTGACGTCGCCACCACCGCGGGCTGGCTTAACATCTGGCCGGACGAAATTTATGGCAGTACCGAAACCGGGATCCTCGCCTGGCGCCATCGCCAGCAGGATAACGTGCCGTGGCTGGCGTTCCCCGGCGTTATCTTCCATCAGGAAGAGGAAGCCTGTCGCGTCACGTCGCCACTGATCCATGAGGAAGAAGGACTCCATCTGGACGATATCCTCCACTTCGACAGCGAGGGGCTGTTCAGCATCGCCGGTCGTCGCGGGCGGGTGGTCAAAATTGAAGAAAAGCGCATCTCCCTTAACGAGATCGAACGTCGCCTGCTGGAGCTCGACGGCATTTGCGAAGCGGCTGTACTGCCGGTCACGCGCGGAGGCCGTCAGGGGATTGGCGCGCTGCTGGTCCTGGACGAAGCGGTTCGTCAGCGCGGGTATATGCAGGATAAAAAAGCGCAGGAGTTCGCCTGGCGTCGTGCCCTGCTGCCGTGGCTTGAGCCGGTCGCCGTTCCACGCTACTGGCGTATCGTCGATGAAATGCCGGTAAACAGTATGAACAAGCGTGTCTATGCGCAGTTAGAGGAGTTATTTCATGAAAATTCATGAAATTGAGCGCCACCAGACACAGCCGGAGAAGCTGGAAATCATTTTGCATCTCGACGCGGCGCTGTTCTGGTTTCAGGGCCATTTTGCCGTACAGCCGCTGCTGCCCGGCGTTGCGCAGCTTGACTGGGTGATGCACTACGCCACGACCTTACTGGCACCGGGCTACCGCTTTCACAGCATTCAAAACGTGAAGTTTCAGGCGCCTCTGCTGCCGGAAACCACGGTGACGCTGGTGCTTGAGTGGCATGCCGAACGTCAGATGCTGACCTTCAGCTACCAGCGTCACGCCGGGGCGGAACGCCATACCGCCAGCAGCGGAAAAATCCGTCTATGTCAGTGATCTTTCGCCCCTGCGTGCTGATCCCGTGCTACAACCACGGCGCCATGATCGCCAGCGTGCTGTCGCGTCTCGCCCCGTTCGGCCTGCCGTGCCTGGTGGTGGATGACGGCAGCGAAGCGATCACCCGTCAGGAGCTCGAACGCCTGGCGGAGGAGCAGCCGCAGATAACGCTGATCCGTCTGGCGCAAAACGCCGGGAAAGGTGCCGCGGTCATCAGGGGGCTTGAGGCGTGCGCGCGCGCGGGCTATACCCACGCCGTGCAGGTGGACGCGGACGGTCAACACGCCATCGAAGATATTCCCAAACTGCTGGCGCTGGCAGAGCGCCACCCGGACGCGCTGATTTCCGGCCAGCCCATTTACGATGATTCCATTCCACGCTCGCGACTCTACGGTCGCTGGGTAACCCACGTCTGGGTGTGGATTGAGACCTTATCCCTGCAGCTTAAAGACAGCATGTGCGGCTTTCGGGTCTACCCGGTCGCGCCCACGCTGCGGCTGGCAGCGCGTGAGCCGCTCGGTAAACGCATGGACTTTGATACCGAAGTAATGGTCCGTCTCTACTGGCAGGGCAACACCAGCGTCTTTCTGCCCACCCGCGTCACCTATCCGCAGGACGGACTGTCCCACTTCGACGCGTTAAAAGATAACGTGCGGATTTCCCTGATGCATACCCGGCTGTTCTTCGGCATGCTGCCCCGCATGCCCGGCCTGCTTTTCCGTCGACGCCGCCAGCACTGGGCGCAGCAGGAGGAGGTCAAGGGTCTGTGGGGAATGCGCCTGATGCTGCGCGTCTGGGAACTGCTGGGGCGACGGGCCTTTACCGTGCTGCTGTGGCCAACGATCGGCGTGTACTGGCTTATCGCGCGTCCGGCGCGGCAGGCCTCGCGGCAGTGGATTAAGAGAGTGAAGCAAGAGCTGCGTCAGCGGAACACGCCTGTTCCCTCACGGCTCAACAGCTTTTTCCATTTTATGCGCTTCGGCAATGCGATGCTGGATAAAGTCGCCAGCTGGCGCGGTGAGCTGAAGTTTGATCGCGACGTGGTCTTTGCCCCCGGCGCGGGCGAAGCGTTAGATATCGCGGCGCCGCAGGGCAAGCTCCTGCTCGCCTCGCACCTTGGCGACGTAGAAGCCTGCCGGGCGCTGGCTCAGCTGGAAGACAGCAAGATCATCAACGCCCTGGTCTTCAGCGAAAACGCCCAGCGCTTTAAGCAAATTATGAGCGAAATGGCGCCTCAGGCCAGCGTGAATTTGATGTCGGTTACCGACATCGGCCCGGACACCGCGATTGCCATCAAAGAGAAGCTTGATCGCGGAGAATGGGTCGCCATTGTGGGCGATCGCATCGCGGTGAATCCGCAGCGTGGCGGCGAGTGGCGCGTGATCTGGAGCCCGTTCATGGGCCAGCCTGCGCCGTTCCCACAGGGGCCGTTTATCCTGGCCTCCATCCTGCGCTGCCCGGTGCTGCTGATTTTTGCCCTGCACCAGCAGGGGAAGCTCACCCTGCACTGCGAGCCGTTTGCCGACCCGCTGCTGCTGCCACGCGGTGAACGCCAGCAGGCGCTGCAACATACCGTCGATCGCTACGCGCAGCGGCTGGAGCATTACGCCCTCACGTCGCCGCTCGACTGGTTTAATTTTTTCGATTTCTGGCATCTGCCAGAGTCCAGAGAGAAGGAGTAAAGGGTGCTGACCGATCCCCGCTTTACGACTGAAGTCGAGATCACCGTTCCGTTCCACGACGTCGATATGATGGGCGTGGTCTGGCACGGTAACTATTTCCGCTACTTTGAGATCGCCCGCGAGGCGCTGCTCAATCAGTTTGACTATGGCTATCGCCAGATGAAGGCCTCCGGCTACGTCTGGCCCGTCGTCGATACCCGGGTGAAATACCGCGATGCGGTGACCTTTGAGCAGCGCATTCGCGTCCGCGCGCACGTTGAAGAGTATGAAAACCGCCTGCGCATTGCCTATCAAATTTTCGATGCGCAGACCGGCAAACGCACCACGACCGGTTACACCATCCAGGTAGCGGTAGAAGAAGCTACCCGCGAAATGTGCTTTGTGAGCCCGGCAATACTGTTTGAACGAATGGGAGTGACGCCATGAAATGGTTGCCTTTGCTGGCGCTGATCGTCAGCCCGCTGGTCAGCGCCGTGACGCTGGATGAACTGCAGCAGCGCTTCACCGAGCAGCCCGTCGTGCGCGCGCACTTCGAACAGGTTCGCACGATAAAAGATATGCCGCAGCCGCTGCGCTCGCAGGGCGAGATGCTGATCGCCCGCGACAGCGGCCTGCTGTGGGATCAAAAAGCGCCGTTTCCGATGACGCTCCTGCTGGATGACAAGCGGATGGTTCAGGCAATTAACGGCCAGCCGCCGCAGACCATCACTGCCGACAACAATCCGCAGATGTTCCAGTTCAACCATCTGCTGCGGGCCCTGTTCCAGGCCGACCGCAAGGTGCTTGAAGAGAACTTCCGCATCGATTTTAAAGACCTGGGCGCGGGCCGCTGGTCGCTGGTGCTTACGCCAAAAACGACGCCGCTGGACAAGATTTTCGCCACCCTCGATCTGGGCGGCGCGACCTATCTGGAGACGATTCGTCTGAACGACAAACAGGGCGACCGTACCGATATCGCCCTTTCACGCCACCAACTGACGCCCGCCAGCCTGACCGATGACGAACGCCAACGCTTTGCCGCACCGTAAATCCCTGCGCCCGGCGCTGCTGTGGGCCACGCTATGCCTGATTCTGCTGGGCGTGCTGCTGTCTCTGCTGCCCGGCGCGCGTCTGAACAGCAGCGTGCTGGCCATGCTGCCGAAACAGACGCTGGGGGCGATCCCGCCGGCGCTCAACGACGGATTTATGCAGCGTCTCGACCGCCAGCTGGTCTGGCTGGTCAGCCCCGGCAAAGAGCCGGATCCGCGCGTGGCGCAGCAGTGGCTGGCGCTGCTGCAAAGCAGCGACGCGCTCAGCGAGGTCAAAGGCCCGATGGGCGCCGCCGGGCAAAAGGCCTGGGGAGAATTCTTCTGGCAGCACCGAAATGGCCTGATCGATCCCGCCACCCGCGCCCGCCTGCAAAACGGCGGGGAAGCGCAGGCGCAGTGGATTTTATCTCAGCTCTATTCGGCCTTTTCCGGCGTCAGCGGCAAAGAGCTACAAAACGATCCCCTGATGCTGATGCGCGGCTCCCAGCTCGCGCTGGCGCAAAACGGCCAGAAGCTGCGGCTGATGGACGGCTGGCTGGTCACAAAAGATGAGGCGGGAAACTACTGGTATCTGCTTCACGGCGAACTGGCGGGCTCGTCATTTGATATGCAGCAGACCCACCGGCTGGTGACGACGCTTAACGCGCTGCAGGAGACGCTAAAAGCCCGTTACCCTCAGGCGCAGCTGCTTTCGCGCGGGACCGTGTTCTACAGCGATCACGCCAGCCAGCAGGCCAAACGCGACGTCTCGACGCTGGGCATCGCCACCCTGCTTGGCGTGTTCCTGCTCATCGTGGCGGTATTCCGCTCTTTGCGCCCGCTGCTGCTGAGCGTACTCTCGATTGCCATCGGCGCGCTGGCGGGCACGGTGGTGACGCTGCTGCTCTTTGGCGAACTGCACCTGATGACGCTGGTGATGAGCATGAGCATCATCGGTATTTCAGCCGACTATACGCTCTACTACCTGACCGAACGGATGGTACACGGCGCGGAGCACTCCCCATGGCAAAGCCTGGCGAAAGTGCGCAATGCGCTGCTGCTGGCGCTGCTGACGACCGTTGCCGCCTACCTGATTATGATGCTGGCCCCCTTCCCCGGGATCCGCCAGATGGCGGTGTTCGCCGCCGTGGGGCTGAGCGCCTCCTGCCTGACGGTGATTTTCTGGCATCCGTGGCTGTGCCGGGGTTTACCGGTGCGCCCGGTTCCGCTGATGGTCCTGATGCTGCGCTGGCTGGCCGCCTGGCGACGCAATAAAAAACTGTCCGTTGGTTTGCCCGTCGCGCTGGCGCTGCTCTCCGCCGTGGGGATGAGCACCCTGAGGGTGGACGACGACATCGCCCAGCTGCAGGCCCTGCCGAAGGATATTCTGGCGCAGGAGAAGACCATTACCGCCCTGACCGGACAGAGCGTCGATCAGAAATGGTTTGTGGTCCATGGCGCCTCGCCTCAGCAAACGCTGGAGCGGCTGGAAGCCTTTACCCCGGCGCTGGCGGAGGCACAAAAAGCGGGAGAGATTGCCCACTGGCGTACCCTGCCGCTGAACTCGCTGGCCCGGCAGAAAAGCGACCTGACGCTGCTGCGCGACGCTGCCCCTGCGGTAACGAACGTGCTGAAAAGCGCCGGGCTTAATACCGTAACCCCGAATCTCGACGCCATGCCGGTCAGCGTGGACGCGTGGCTTAAAAGCCCGGCCAGCGAAGGCTGGCGTCTGCTCTGGCTGACTCTGCCCGACGGGGAAAGCGGCGTGCTGGTGCCGGTGGACGGCGCGAAAAACAGCACGCTCCTCGGTGAACTGGCCGCGGGCCATGACGGCGTCGTCTGGGTCGATCGCAAAGCCAGCTTTGACAGCCTGTTTGCCCTCTATCGCACGCTGCTGACGGGGCTACTGTTTGCCGCGCTGGCGGTGATTGCCTGCGGGGCGATGCTGCGCCTCGGCTGGCGTAAAGGGCTGATAAGCCTGGTGCCGTCCGTGCTGTCGCTGAGCTGCGGGCTGGCGGTCCTGGCCGCAACGGGCCACCCGGTGAACCTGTTTTCACTGCTGGCGCTGGTACTGGTGCTCGGCATTGGCATTAACTACACGCTGTTTTTCAGCAACCCGCGCGGTACGCCGCTGACCTCAATGCTGGCGATTACGCTGGCCATGATGACCACGCTGCTCACGCTGGGCATGCTCGTCTTCAGCGCAACCCAGGCCATCAGCAGCTTTGGTATCGTGCTGGTGAGCGGTATTTTTACCGCCTTCCTGCTGGCTCCGCTGGCGATGCCGGATAAGAAAGAGAGAAAACGTAAATGAACGCTTTTTACCGCGCCGCCGCGCTGGCTGCGGCGCTGCTGCTGGCAGGCTGCAGCCATTCGACCGATACCAAAGAGACGCGTCCCCAGGCCTGGCTCCAGCCGGGAACGAAAGTTACGCTCCCGCCACCCGGCATTAGCCCGGCGGTCAGCTCCCAACAGCTGCTGACCGGCAGCTTTAACGGACAAACGCAGTCTCTGCTGGTGATGCTCAACGCGGATGCGCATAAGGTGACGCTGGCCGGGCTCTCTTCCGTGGGCATTCGCCTGTTCCTGGCGACGTACGATGAGACCGGTATTCATACCGAGCAGTCGATCGTCGTGCCGCAGCTGCCGCCCGCCAGCCAGGTGCTGGCCGACGTGATGCTCAGCCACTGGCCCATTAGCGCCTGGCAGCCGCAGTTGCCGAAGGGCTGGACGTTAACGGACAATGGCGATCGACGCGAGCTGCGCAACGCCAGCGGCAAGCTGGTGACGGAGATTGTCTACCTGCAGCGCAAGGGCAAGCGCGAGCCGATCAGCATCGAGCAGCACGTATTCAAATACCACATCACCATTCAATATCTGGGTGACTGAGATGATTTATATTTCCGCTGTTGGCATGGTCAACGCGCTGGGCAACTCGCCTGACGAGATAGCCGCGAACCTGACGGCAGGCGTGGCGCCGGGGATGCACGCCCGGACCGGCTGGCTGCAGGGCTCACCCGAAGCCGTACTGGCTGGCGTGGAAGGCGAGCTGCCGCCCATCCCGGACACCTTCTCCGCACACCGCACCCGCAACAACCAGCTGCTGCTGGCCGCGCTGGCACAGATTCAGTCGGCCGTCGACGAGGCCATCGCCCGCGTCGGTCGCGACCGCGTGGCCGTGGTGCTGGGAACCAGCACCTCCGGGCTGGATGAAGGCGATGAGCACGTTAGGCGCATGAGCGACGGCGAGACCACCACGCGCTGGCAGTATCCGCAGCAGGAGCTTGGCGATCCGTCCCGCTTCCTTGCCAACTGGCTTCAGCTCGAAGGCCCGGCCTATACGATCTCGACGGCCTGCTCTTCCAGCGCGCGGGCGATGATCGGCGGCAAACGCCTGATCGAAGCCGGGCTGGTGGATATCGCCATTGTCGGCGGGGCCGATACCCTGAGCCGAATGCCCGTCAACGGCTTTAATAGCCTTGAATCCTTCTCCCCTACGCTCTGCGAGCCGTTTGGTCGCGACCGTCGGGGGATCACCATCGGTGAAGCCGCCGCGCTGATGGTGCTGAGCCGTGAGCCCGCCGAGGTGGCGCTGCTCGGGACGGGCGAATCCAGCGATGCGTACCATATTTCCGCCCCGCATCCGCAGGGCGAAGGGGCGATAAGGGCTATCGCTCAGGCGCTTAACGAAGCGGGCATGCAGCCGGAGGATATCGGCTACATCAACCTGCACGGCACGGCCACGCCGCTCAACGATCAGATTGAATCGCAGGTCGTTCACGATCTCTTCGGGGAAAGCGTGCCCTGCAGCTCAACCAAACACCTTACCGGCCATACGCTGGGCGCTGCCGGCATTACCGAAGCGGCCCTGAGCTGGCTGATTCTGACGCGCGATCTGCCCTTGCCGCCGCAGGACTTCGCCCGCTACGCACCGGACGACACGCTGGCACCGTGCGGCCTGCTGCACCAGCGCGTCGCCCTGAAAAAGCCGGTCATTTTGTCTAATTCGTTCGCGTTTGGCGGCAATAACGCCAGCATTCTGCTGGGGAGAGCGTCATGAGCTACCTATCACCCGTCGACTATTTGCCGCACGATGCGCCAATGATGCTGCTGGCGTCCGTTGAGTGCGTCACGGACGACACGGCGGTTTGCCGCGTTGCGGTCAACAGGCAAAGCGTCCTGGCACCGTTTCTGAATGCCGATGGCGACCTGCCGGGCTGGTACGCGCTCGAGCTGATGGCGCAAACCGTCGGCGTCTGGTCGGGCTGGCATCGCCAGCAGCAGGGGCAGGATCATATCGCGCTGGGCATGGTGCTCGGCGCGCGCGAGCTGATCTGCGCCAGCGGGCGTTTTACGCAGGGCCTGACGCTGGACATCACCGTAAAACTGCTGATGCAGGACGAACGCTTCGGCAGCTTTGAATGCACGATTTCCGCTGATGAAGAGACGCTGGCCACGGGCCGGGTCAACACCTTCCAGCCGAGCGCAGAAGAATTAACATCGCTTTTTAATCAGGGATCTAACGCATGAGTCGTTCCGTACTGGTCACAGGGGCCAGCAAAGGCATAGGGCGCGCCATCGCCCGCCAGCTTGCCGCCGACGGGTTTACCGTAGGCGTGCATTACCATCGTGATGCCGCAGGCGCGCAGGAGACGCTGGACGCCATCACGCAGGCGGGTGGCAACGGTCGTTTACTCGCCTTTGATGTGGGCAACCGCGAACAGTGTCGCGAGGTGCTGGAGCAGGAAATTGAAGCCCATGGCGCGTGGTATGGCGTGGTCAGTAACGCCGGGATCGCCCGCGACGGCGCCTTTCCGGCACTGAGTGAAGACGACTGGGACAGCGTTATCCACACCAACCTCGACAGTTTTTATAACGTCATTCACCCCTGCGTTATGCCGATGATTGGCACCCGTAAAGGGGGGCGCATTATCACCTTATCGTCCGTCTCCGGCGTGATGGGCAACCGCGGTCAGGTGAACTACAGCGCGGCGAAAGCGGGCATTATCGGCGCCACCAAAGCGCTGGCGATCGAGCTGGCAAAACGAAAAATCACCGTGAACTGTATTGCCCCGGGGCTGATTGATACCGGCATGATTGAGATGGAAGAGGCCGCGCTGAAAGAGGCGATGTCCATCATCCCAATGAAACGTATGGGCCAGGCTGAGGAGGTCGCCGGGCTGGCAAGCTATCTGATGTCAGATATCGCGGGCTACGTCACCCGCCAGGTCATTTCCATTAACGGAGGAATGCTATGACGCGTCGCGTGGTGATTACGGGCATGGGCGGCGTGACCGCCTTTGGCGAAAACTGGCAATCCGTTTCCAGCAGGCTGCTGGCGTATGAAAATGCGGTGCGTAAAATGCCGGAATGGCAGGTGTATGATGGTCTGCATACCCTGCTGGGCGCGCCGATCGACGATTTCACGCTGCCGGAACACTATACCCGCAAGCGTATTCGCGCCATGGGACGCGTGTCGTTGATGTCGACTCGCGCCACCGAGCTGGCGCTGGAGCAGGCGGGATTGATTGGCGAAGCGGTGCTCACCAACGGGCAAACGGGTATCGCCTATGGCTCATCCACGGGCAGTACCGGACCGGTCAGCGAATTCGCCACCATGCTCACCGAAAAGCACACCAATAACATCACCGGGACAACCTACGTCCAGATGATGCCGCACACGACCGCGGTGAATACCGGCCTGTTCTTTGGGTTACGCGGCCGCGTCATCCCGACGTCGAGCGCCTGTACCTCCGGCAGCCAGGCGATTGGCTACGCCTGGGAGGCGATCCGCCACGGCTATCAGACCGTCATGGTTGCCGGGGGCGCTGAGGAGCTATGTCCGTCTGAAGCGGCGGTATTTGATACGCTGTTCGCCACCAGCCAGCGCAATGACGCGCCTAAACACACCCCATCGCCATTTGATACGCAGCGCGATGGTCTGGTGATTGGGGAAGGTGCGGGTACCCTGATACTCGAAGAGCTGGAGCATGCCAAAGCGCGCGGGGCGACGATTTACGGTGAAATCGTGGGCTTTGCCACTAACTGTGACGCGGCCCATATCACCCAGCCTCAGCGTGAAACCATGCAGATTTGCATGGAGCAGTCGCTGGCCATGGCGGGATTAAGCGCCCTGGATATGGGGTATATCTCCGCGCACGGTACCGCCACCGATCGCGGTGATATCGCCGAAAGCCTGGCCACCGCGGCTATCTTTGGTGACAACGTGCCGGTTTCCTCGCTGAAGAGCTATTTTGGCCATACGCTAGGGGCCTGCGGCGCGCTGGAAGCATGGATGAGTTTGCAGATGATGCGTGAAGGCTGGTTTGCCCCGACGCTCAATTTAACGCAGCCGGATGAGCAATGCGGTGCTTTAGATTATATTATGGGAGAAGCCCGTCAGATTGACTGCGAGTATCTGCAGAGCAATAACTTCGCGTTTGGCGGCATCAACACCTCGATTATCATTAAACGCTGGGCGTAACTATGTACCAGTTTGTACTGGGAAAAATCTCCACTCTTTGCGCGGACCCGCTGGCGTCAACGCTCGCAGACAGGGCACCTCAGGGCGCCCAACAGGCCTCCTGGCTGGCCGGGAGGACGCTGCTCGCCAGAACGCTATCCCCTCGCCCGCTCCCCGACATCATTTACGGCGAGCAGGGGAAACCGGCCTTTGCGAAGGGGGATCCGCTGTGGTTCAACCTGAGCCACAGCGGTGACGATATCGCCCTGCTGATGAGCGATGAAGGCGAAGTCGGCTGTGATATCGAAGTGATTCGCCCGAGGAAAAACTGGCAGGCTTTGGCTAATGCGGTATTCAGCATGACGGAGCATGATGAGCTGGAGCGTGAAGCGCCCGAGGAACGGCTTTCCGCGTTCTGGCGTATCTGGACGAGGAAAGAAGCGATTGTAAAACAGCGTGGCGGCAGTGCCTGGCAGATTGTCAGCATCGACAGCACCGCGCAGACGCACGCGGTCAGTCAGCTACAGGTCGGCTCGCTGAGCCTTGCCGTCTGCACATCGACGCCTTATACCCTGACCAACGAGTCGATTATTCACGTTGGGACGTTCGGGGCAGAAAAATCACTAACACGCCCAGAATAATAAACCCGACGCCCACCAGCCCGTGCCAGGAGAAGCGCTCCTCCCAGCCCGGCAGCAGGATCGCGGCGCCCCACACCAGAATATAGCTGAGGCTCAGCAAGGCATAGGCTTTGCTGAGCGCCATACGGTGCAGCGCCAGATACCAGCAGCCCATCGAGGCCACATACCCCATCAACCCCAGCAGCAGCGCACCGGTACCTGACGAGAAGTGCCACAGCGCGGAAACAAACGCCAGGATATCGTTTACTGGCGGCAGTGCCTGCATGGCATAGCGCAGCAGCAGCTGCGCCGCGCTGACTAACAGCACGCTGCATAAGGCCCAGAACGCTCCTTTCACAGGCTCCCTCCCAGGACAACAATCCCAATGATGATGAACCCGACCCCCAGCCAGTGGTGCGAGGCGACGTTCTCACGCCAGAATGCCTTCGCCGCCAGCGTCACCCAGACAAAATTGAGGCTCAGCATGGGGTAGGCAATGCCGACGGGCAGGCGTTGCAGCACCACCAGCCAGACCAGCATCCCACTCCCCAGCGCCAGCAGTGCCAAACCCAGCCAAAGCGCGATATGCGCCCCACGCCGCCCGGCTTTCGCCGGACGGGTGGCTTGTTTCTGGCACAGCTGCCCCGCGCAGCTGAGCAAGCTTGCCAGTATCAGCCAGATCCAGGTCATCACTTCGGCAGATACTGCAGGTAGGCCAGACGGCCCTGGATATACAGGCTGTCCGGTTTCGGCAGGTTAGACTGCGTAATGTCGTCGTGTTTCGACAGCAGGAGCACCAGCGACACGCGGCCCTGCTGACGATGCTCCGCCAGCCATTGTGCAAAATCATCCTTACTGACAAAACGATCTTTCACGTCCGGATAATCCAGCCCGTAGCGCAGCTCGCCCGTCTGACCAAAGAGCGTGATGTCATTACGCTTCAGCTCCCAGGCAATACCGGACGCGATCCCAACGTTATCGGCAAGGATGAACCGACTCTCCTGCAGCGGCTCGCGCACGGTATCCACCAGCGACTGCGGCTGTTTGGAATCCACCACCATGTTTGGAATGGCAAAACCAATCAGCAGCGCCAGCCCTGCGGGGCACAGTGCCGCCAGCCACCAGCGCTGCTGACTCTGCCTGAGCGTAAACCAGCCTACCGCCGCCCAGATGAGGAACGCCACCACCGCACAGAAGACTTTATACAGTTCAACCGACGTCCAGACCGGATGCTTCGACAGTCCCCACGGCGAAACCACCAGCGCCGCCACCACGCCGATAACGCCAAACGCCAGGTTAATCCCGCCGTTAATGCGTAACGCTTTGGCGCCTTTTTCCGCCGCGAGGCAGGCATAGCGCGCCATCAGGATAGCCAGCGGGGCAAAGCACGGCAGGATATAGGTCGGCAGCTTGCCTTTGGCGATGCTGAAGAACAGCAGCGGCATCACCACCCAACCCAGCAGATAGAACCCGCCACCCGCGTTTTGTCTGTCATTCCAGCCGAGACGAAACGCGCCGGGCAGCAGCGCCAGCCACGGCAGGCTGCCCGCGATCAGGAATGGCACGTAGTACCAGAACGGGGCTTTGTGCTGCGCGTCGCTCTGGGCAAAACGCTGAATATGCTCAACCCAGAAGAAGTAACGCCAGAAATCAGGCTCACGGTGCGCAATGGCCAGCGCCCACGGCAGAACAATCAGCACGCAGCTCAGGATCGCGAGCCAGCCAAAAATCAGCACCTCTTTCCAGCGCTTCTGGGCGATCACCCACGGCAGGACGCCAATCACCGGTACCGCCAGCGCCAGGAAGCCTTTGGTCATCACTCCCATTCCGCAGGCCAGCCCAAGCAGCACATAGCCACCCGCTTTTCCGGCAACGGTTTGGGCCTGTGACGCCAGCCAGAAGCTGCACATCGCCGCCACCAGCCACAGGGTGATGATAGGATCCAGCACCGCATACGTGCCGATGCCATACACCAGGAACAGGGTCAGGAAGATAAGACCGGAGAAAATGGCTGTCCGCTTATCTCGCCAGAGACGCCAGGCCATCCAGATGACCAGCAGCGCCGCTACCCCGGTGGAGAATATGGACCCGGCGCGCACGGCGAGGTTGGTGTGCCCGAACAGCAACTGCCCGATACTGTTGATCCAGTAGCCGGCAATCGGTTTTTCAAAGTAACGCAGCCCCATAAAATGCGGGACAACCCAGTCTCCGGATGCCAGCATTTCGCGGCTGATTTCCGCATAGCGCGTTTCATCAGGCTGCCAAAGCAGACGGACATCGACCGGAATGAGGTAGTAAACGATAAACAGTGCGAGAAGCGCTAAGCCATAACGGGCTGTTTTCATGGGACCGGACTCACGGTTTGTTGATAGCCAAGCCAGCCTTCCCGGCCAGCCAGTTCATTACGTACGACTTTGCCCACGGGCAGGGTGCTGAGGTCGTCCGGCAGCAGCTCGCTCAACGGGCAAAATTCAATGCCCTCCTGAGCGGCCATCGTCAGCAGTTCATCGAAATCATGCTGATACGCAATTCCTTCCACTTCGGCATGGATGGTATACACCGGCGTACCGGCGTCACGATGGATGCGATCCAGAATGTAGCGATTGAACTCATCAGCCTTCACCTCGCGCCCGACCACTTCATCCCAGGTGGGAAGCGTGACCGGAATTTGCACGGTACCGTAGCGATTTTCACCTAACAGCGGCAAAAAGGGCCCGGTTCCGCGGCAATCGCTGTTGTAGCGAAACGCGAAGGCTTCTTTGGCTTTCACGACGCGCTGATCCGCACGCCATCCCGCCACGGCGGAGCAGCGCACGGGCTGGCCGGTAATGGCCTCCAGCTCCAGCATCCCACGCTCGACCTCACGGGACAGGCGCGGGATATCCCAGACGCCAGCCCAGGCTTGCCAGGCATGGTGATCCCAGGCATGCAGGCCAACCTCATGTAGCCGGGCCGCCTCGCGGATAACGGCTTCATTACCCGCGCCGATGCGTCTGCCGGGCCAGGCGGTGCCGGCCAGCAAAATATCCCAGCCGTAGAGGGATGCCGCGCGCGAGCGCAGCATTTTGAACAGAAATGCCGGTTTAACCAGACGCCATAAATGGCGTCCCATGTTGTCAGGCCCCACGCTGAAGAAAATGCTGGAACGCACACCGTGCTTGCTCAGCAGTTCCAGCAGTTTGGGTACGCCGTCACGCGTTCCCCTGAAGGTGTCGACATCAATGCGTAAACCGACTTTTTTCATGAGTCCTGTTCCGACAGCTCCACGGTGCGCAGGAAGAAATCGAGCGTCTCATCGATGGTCAGCTCCATCTTCACCGTCGGCGTCCAGTTCAGGCAGCGCTTCGCGTTGCGGATGCTTGGCTTACGGTGCTCAACGTCCTGATACCCTTTGCCGTAGTAGCTGCTGCTTTCCACTTCGCGGAAACCGGCAAACGGCGGGAACTTATCGCGCAGCGGATGGCGCTCAAAGCTGGCCAGCAGCATCTCTGCCAGCTCGCGAATGCTCGCTTCGTTGTCCGGGTTACCGATGTTGATGATTTCACCGTTGCAGCGGTTATCTTTGTTTTCGATGATGCGGAACAGCGCTTCGATACCGTCGCTGATATCGGTAAAGCAGCGCTTCTGTTTCCCGCCTTCGATAAGCTTGATTGGCGAGCCTTCCACCAGGTTCAGGATCAGCTGGGTGATCGCACGGGAGCTGCCGATACGCGCCGCGTTCAGGTTATCCAGACGCGGGCCCATCCAGTTGAACGGACGGAACAGGGTAAAGCGCAGGCCCTCTTTCTCACCGTAGGCCCAAATCACGCGGTCCAGCAGCTGTTTGGAGACGGAGTAAATCCAGCGCTGTTTGTTGATCGGCCCGACCACCAGGTTGGAGGTGTCTTCATCGAAGTTCTTATCGGTACACATGCCGTACACTTCAGACGTGGACGGGAAGATGATGCGCTTGTCGTATTTCACGCAGTCGCGGATGATCTTCAGGTTCTCTTCGAAGTCCAGCTCGAACACGCGAAGCGGGTTACGGGTGTACTCAATCGGGGTGGCAATGGCGACCAGCGGCAGCACCACGTCGCATTTTTTAATGTGGTATTCGATCCACTCGGAATGGATGCTGATGTCCCCTTCCACGAAGTGGAAACGCGGGTTGCCGAGGAAACGACCGATCGCATCTGAGCCAATATCCAGACCGTAGATTTCATAGTTATCGTCTTTGAGCAGACGTTCAGTCAGGTGGTTCCCGATAAAGCCGTTCACGCCGAGGATAAGCACGCGGGTACGGCGTTTAATGGCAACAACCGGTGCGCTGGTGATCAGCGCCCCGGCCACTAGACCCAGAGACTGCGCCAGCTGCGTGCCCTGAACGTACAGGCCGTTGTCGGTTTGTCCGGTGACGATCTCCAGCGCCTGCTCGCCGCAGGTCACAATCAGCGGGGAGACGGAGACGACGGTGCCCGGCTTAGCGGCAGGGATATCGTCACGCATGCGGGATTTCCAGACGATAAATTTGCTTACGCCAGCAAAGCTGTACGCGCCCGGCCACGGATCGGTCACGGCGCGCACCAGGTTGTGCAGCTGGCGAGCGGGCTTGTTCCAGTCCAGACGACCGTCTTCCGGCGCGCGGCGGCCAAAGATGCTTGCCTTGCTCTCATCCTGCGCGGTCTCGCTGAAGGTGCCGTTGAGGATGGCGGGAAGTGCATCACGCAGCAGCGTCTGCGCCGTCGCATTCAGCTTTTGATGCAGCTGCAGCGCCGTTTCGTCCGCATCAATAGCGACCTTCTGCTGTGCCACGATAGCGCCCGCATCCGCACGGCGCACCATGCGGTGCAGCGTCACGCCCGTTTCCGTTTCACCGTTCACCAGCGCCCAGTTCAGCGGGGCGCGGCCACGGTAGGCAGGCAGCAGAGAGCCGTGAAGATTAAAGGCGCCTTTTGCGGCCAGACCTAAGATCTCGTCGGAAAGCAGGTTGCGATAGTAGAACGAGAAAATCACGTCAGGCGCGAGCGCGCGAATGCGATCCACCCACAGCGGATGGTTTACGTCGTCCGGCGCGTAAACCGGGATCCCACGCTCGGCGGCGATACGCGCCACGGAGCCAAAAAAGTTATTCTCTCCGGCCGTGTCCGGATGGGTAAAGATTGCCGCAATGTCATAGCCTGCTTCCAGCAGGGCCAGCGTGCCCGTGCACCCCATATCGTGATAGGCAAATACAACAGCTTTCATGGGTGAATTTCCTCTTGAGATGCTTTGTGTTCCTGACGGACAACACGTTGAATAAAGTAGCGCGGACGCGCGCGAACATCGTTATAGATACGGCCAATGTATTCACCGAGAAGGCCCATCCCGACAAACTGGGCGCCGATGAACATAAACAGCACGGCAAAGAGCATGAAGACCCCTTCCGCCGCCCACTGCGGGCCAAAGACCAGTCGCAGTACCACCAGCAGGACGGACAGCGCAAACCCGGCCACGGCGATGATGCTGCCGAAAACGCTCAGCAGACGCAGCGGTGTGGTGGTCAGGCAGGTGATGAGGTCATACATCAGGTTGATGAGACGCATAAAGCTGTACTTCGATTCCCCGTGCTCGCGCTCGGCGTGCAGAACCGGAATTTCCGTTGCCTTACGGGCAAAGGTGTTGGCGAGGATCGGAATAAAGGTGCTGCGCTCATGGCAATGCAGCATGGCGTCGACAATATGGCGGCGGTAGGCGCGCAGCATGCAGCCATAATCGCCCATCGCTTTGCCGGTCGTACGCTGGATAAGACGGTTGATGGTACGCGAGGCCAGCTTGCGGAACAGGCTGTCCTGACGGTTCTGGCGAACGGTGCCGACCACGTCATAGCCTTCATCGGCTTTGGCGACCAGGCGCGGGATCTCTTCCGGCGGGTTCTGCAGGTCAGCGTCCAGGGTGATGATCAGATCGCCCGTGACGTGGCTAAACCCTGCCATAATCGCCGAGTGCTGGCCGTAGTTGCGGTTGAGCAGCACGGCAACAATGTGGCTGCCTTCAGCCTGCGCGGCCTCTGTCAGCATCAGCGCGGAATTATCGCTACTGCCGTCATCCACCAGCAGGATTTCGTAAGCCTTGCCCATCGTGTCGCAGGCGGCCGTTGTACGGCGGATCAGTTCGGGCAGGCTCTCCTGCTCGTTATAAACCGGGATTACCACGGAAACTTTTTGTACTGGCGGTGCACTGAACATATCAATGTCCTGCAAGCTGATGGAGTGCGGTAATGACGCGGGTTGTGTCGTCATGAGTCATATCCGGGAAAAGAGGGAGGGAACAAATACGCGCGCTATTCCATTCAGAATTCGGGAGCGATACATCAGGAAAACGCTCGCGGTAGTATTTTTGGGTGTGCGCCGCGCGGAAGTGGAGGCCGGTACCGATGCCTTTCTCTTTCAGCGCCGCCATCAGGTTGTCGCGTGAGATCCCACAGCGCGCTTCATCAACGCGAATAATAAACAGGTGCCAGGCGTGCACGTGCGGCCATGACGGAATGGTGAGCGGCTGGAACGGCGTATCGGCAAGCTCCCGCAGGTAGCGTTCGGCGATTTCCTGGCGGCGCCTGTTGGCCTCTTTCAGCTTGCCTAACTGCACCAGCGCCAGCGCGGCGTTGATGTCTGCGAGGTTGTATTTATAGCCCGGCGCAATCACTTCCGCCTGCGGCGCACGACCGTGCGTCTGGCGGTCATAGGCATCTACGCCCAGGCCATGGAATTTCAGACTGCGGATCCGCTGTGCCAGCTGGGCATTATCCGTGACGACTAAGCCGCCTTCCGCGCAGGTCATATTTTTAATGGCGTGGAAGGAAAAAATCGCCGTCCCTTTCCAGCCCACATGACGGTTCTTGTAGTACGTTCCAGCGGCATGGGCCGCATCTTCAATCACCGGAATACCGTGACGTTCACCAATGGCATGAATAGCGTCAATTTCACACGGCGCACCGGCATAATGAACGGGAATAATGGCTTTGGTACGCGGGGTAATGGCGGCTTCAACGGCTTCAGGCGTTACCATTAATGTATCTTTGTCCACATCAATCATGACCGGCGTGGCACCCAGCAACACGATCATATTCAGCGTGGACACCCAGGTCTGGGAAGGGGTAATGACTTCATCGCCCGGGCCAATATCCAGCGCCATCAGCGTGACGTGCATCCCCGCGGTGGCTGAACAGACGGCAATCGCATGCTGATTCCCGGTAAGTTGACAGAATGCCTCTTCAAGTTCCTGATTCTTAGGCCCCGTGGTGATCCAGCCCGACATCAGAACGTCCTGAAGCGCCGCAATTTCCTCAGCGCCCATCGACGGTCGCGAAAAAGGCAGAAAATCACTCATTATTAATTTCCTTGCTGTATTAAAGGCGTCATCTTTTACTGCGCTGTCGTAATGGGCAGCTCAATGGGATCATGCAAGATGGTTATTAAATAAAGACCAAATAAAATTAAGTCGCTATAACAGTTATGTCAACAAACCATCAACTGAAGCAAAAGTAGCGTCGTTTTCTTAGGAAAAAATTAAGACAGGTGAGAAGCAGAAGGGAAACAGCACATAGAAGAGAATAGAAAGTCGTTTTACAACAGCAAGATAGTCATTCTAACTATTTTTTTTGTTTTTTGTGGGTGGACTCACAGCGATTACTCTACTATTTCATTTCGTTTACATTAAAATTATAAGAAAAGTAAATGAATACTCAACCAAAATAAAAATCCCGGAGGTTTGGGTGGGAATTCCGTCATCCTCCGGGAACTTTCTATTTATATCAATTGTCGCGAATTCAACTGTCGCGCTTAGTTAAGATTAGCAGGAAAATCATTCGGCAATTCACTGGCCGCGCAGGCGATAACGCTTTCATTATTTGCACCGCAGTCGCGCACAAAGGTGATTGTGGCAAATTCATCAATCACTTCCGTTGGATACGCCGGGCCTGCATCGCGATAGCTGTTCATCAGCGGAATGTGGTCGTTCTGGAAGCAGACGGTTTTTTCCGGATTGTTCATGACCCAGCGTGGGAAGAAGATGGTGCCGTGGAACAGCTTGTCGCCCAGGTTCACGATCAGGCTGACGTCGGTACCGGTTGGCTCGGTCCAGGAAATTTTATAGATGCTTTCCCCTACCCGCACGATGTAAGCCTGCTGATCTTTCACCCAACGGTTGGCCACCAGACCGCTGTGGATACGGTAATCAAGCGTGGTCTCATTTTTTACATAAATCTCGTAGTTCCAGCCGTTATCGTAAGTATAAACAAGGTGTTTGCCAACGAAGCCGCTTAAGTCATGTTTGTCGAAGGTGTTCATAAGATGTCTCCTTTGTTTTGATGAGACGATCGTACCCCTTCAAAAAATGAATGAATAACGCTATGTTTTAATCAAATTCATCCAAATTTTAGATAAATTATGCACAAGACGACGCTGGAACAATGGTCCTTACTGGCGAAGGTGGTTGAGGCGGGCAGCTTTGCCAAAGCCGCGGAAGAAACCCACCGCAGCCAGTCCTCGGTGAGCTATAACCTGTCGCTGCTGCAGGAGCGGCTGGGCGTGGCGCTGCTGGTGCCGGAGGGGCGACGGGCGGTGTTAACCCCGGCCGGAGAACTTCTTCTCAACCAGGTTAAACCGCTGCTGAAAGCGTTTTCGTACGTCGAGACGCGCGCATCGACCCTTCGCAACGGGATGCGCACGCGGTTGGATCTGGTGGTGGACTCTATTTTCCCGCGCCGCCGCCTGTTCGCCATCCTGCGTCAGTTCCAGCAGCAGTATCCGCAGACCCAGGTACGACTTACCGAGGTTCTGGAAAATACCCGCGCCGACGCCATTAACGACGAAGCCGACGTGATGATCTTAACCCGCCGCCAGGACATTACCGGGCTCGGCGAATGGCTGATGAATATCGACTTTGTAGCCGTGGCCCATCACCAGCATCCCCTCTTTCACCTCGACGCGCCGCTAAATGATGAGATGCTGCGCCCGTGGCCGCTTATCCAGATTGCGGACAGCCAGTCCGCCGCGCGCGCGGTCGGCGAGTCGTGGACGTTTTCCACCATTGATGCCGCCATTGAAGCCGTCGTCTCTCAGGTCGGGTACGGCTGGCTGCCAGAGGAACGCATCCAAACCCAGCTGGATCAAGGCGTGCTGAAACGCCTGCCGCTGAGCCACGGTGCGCGCAGGGCAACGCCGCTTCACCTGATTGTAAAGCGCTCCCTCGCCCCGCTTGATGAGCAGGTTGAGACGCTGTTGCGCCTTTTTAGCCAGGAGCCGTCATCCTCACCTGCTACGCTTTAAGGTCCGAACGTTTAAAGGATAAGGAGCAGATGATGAAAATCGACTTTGCGGGGAAAGTGGCGCTGGTGACCGCCTCAACCGGCGGGATCGGATTCGCCATTGCCAGAGGTCTGGCAGAAAGCGGTGCGGAAGTGATCGTCAATGGCCGTAGTACGGAATCGGTGAATAAAGGCATTCAGCAGCTACAGCAGGTGGTGCCGGGCGTACAGGTACGTGCCGCGATTGCCGATCTCAGCACGGCGGAAGGGGTCGAGTCGCTTCTGAAGGTGGCGAATAGCGTCGATATCCTGGTTAACAACGCCGGGATTTACGGCCCGCAGGATTTCTATTCCACCGACGATGAGACCTGGGAGCGTTACTGGCAGACCAACGTGATGTCCGGCGTGCGTCTGTCCCGCGCCCTGCTGCCTGGCATGGTGCAGAAAGGCTGGGGACGCGTGGTGTTTATCTCCTCCGAGTCGGCCTGCAATATCCCGGCGGATATGATCCACTACGGCGTGACCAAAACGGCGCAGCTCTCGCTGGCGCGCGGGCTGGCGAAATTTGCGGCGGGAAGCGGCGTGACGGTCAACAGCGTACTGCCAGGCCCGACGATGTCAGACGGTTTCGCAGAGATGATGAAAGATGAAATCGAAAAAACCGGCAAATCGCTGGAGCAGCTGGCGAAAGAGTTTGTGATGGCCAACCGCCCCAGCTCGGTTATTCAGCGTGCGGCCACGGTTGAAGAGGTGGCCAATATGGTTATTTATGTCTGTTCGCCACAGGCCTCCGCCACCTCGGGCGCGGCATTGCGCGTCGACGGCGGCGTCGTGGATGACATCATCTGACGCTGTCAGGCCGCACTGCCTGCAACCCGACGGGCGGTAATGAAGTGTGCTTGCCAGTAATCATCGGTCAGGGTTGAGACCGTTACCCCCTGGCTGCTTGAGGCATGAATAAACTGGCTATTGCCAATATAAACGCCGACGTGCTTGCGGTTCGGACCCGTCTGGAAGAAGACCAGATCGCCGGCCTTCAGGCGGTATTGTGCCACCTGCACGCCGCGATGGATCTGCTCGCGCGTCGTGCGCGGTAAATTAAGATGCGCCGCGTCGCTGAACAGGTGCTGCATCAGCGCGGAGCAATCCACCCCGCGATGCGTGGTTCCGCCCCACTGGTACTGGGTGCCTTTCCATTTCTGGTATTGATCGAGAATACGCGAGCGCAGCGGGCCTGTTTCCTGATGCACCAGCGCAGATTTCGCCGGTGATACTGCCAGCTCACTGTTCATCGATAACATCGACGCTGGAAGTTGAAAACTCATTGCAGAAAACGAAGCAAAACTTAACGTGAGGATTGAAATAAGCGATCTAAGAGTCATATCAATAAAGAAGTAGTGAGTGAGTTTTTCCTTACCTGTGGGGCCCAAGGGTTCCCCGAAATATCTTGCGATGTGGCGATAATATAGACAGTTCATTTTTTCACCAATCCTTATCGAGGCCAAAATTGGACTCACTTTGAGATCGCAAGATCGAGAAAAAAATGGTGGTGATATAAGGACTGTCCAGCTAAAGCAGGTAAACTGATCCGCAGAATGTGTATTTCAGCTAAGACGTATTTATGACCAATATGATTGCCGACGAGACGGTGGCAAAATCCAGCGTGCTCTCCGTCTTTGACTTTGACGGGACGTTAACACACCACGACAGCTTTATTCCTTTCCTGCGTTTTGCCTTCGGTAAACGTTACTTCGCGGGCCGCCTGGTGCGTATGGCGCTGCCCACGCTCCACTGCGTGCGTCGCAAGCTGACGCGCGATGAGCTGAAGGAAGTGCTGATTAAAACGTTCCTGACGGGCGTGGATGAACACTGGCTGCGCCAGCAGGCGGAAGCCTTTTGCGAAAAATACTGGAACAAGCTGATGCGTCCAGAGGGCGTAATGGCCGTCGCTGCAGAGGTGAATTCCGGTGCGGAGGTGACCATCTGTTCCGCGTCTCCTGCGCTGGTGCTCCAGCCGTGGGCCGACAAGCTGGGCATTAAGCTGATTGGCACGCAGCTGGAAGTGAAAGACGGCAAGCTGACGGGGCGCATCACGGGCAATAACTGCCGCTGCGCCCAGAAGGTGGCAAGATTGGAAAAGGTGTATGGCGATCTGAACGCCTATCACCTGCGCGCCTGGGGCGACACCCGCGGCGACCACGAGCTGCTGGCGGCGGCGCAGGATCCGCACTGGCGACACTTCCATCACCCGCGCAAGCGCCGGAATTCACCGATTAAGGGTTAGGTGCGGTCTGGTGCCCTCACCCCGGCCCTCTCCCACAGGGAGAGGGAGAAAACCAAACCGTAGGCCCGGTAAGCGAAGCGCCACCGGGCGATGCATCAGGCAGTACGTTTCCCCGGGAACATCACGCTCGCAATAATCCCCAGCGCCAGCACGCCTAGTACCACAAACAGGCTGGCGGTCGCGCCAATGCTGTAACCGTGATGCCAGAAGTGGTCGGTGGCGTTTAATCCCAGCTTGAACGCCACGAAGAACAGCAGCAGCACCACGGCTTTCTCGAGGTGCACCAGATACTGCTTCAGCGCCTCCAGCACGAAGTAAAGCGTACGCAGGCCGAGAATGGCGAACATCATGGCGCTGTAGATAATCAGCGGTTCGCGGCTCACGGCAATAATGGCCGGCACGGAGTCAAACGCGAACATCACGTCAGAGAGCTCGACGACGGCCACGCAAAGCAGCAGCGGCGTCGCATAGCGCTTCGCCTTCTTCACGCGGCCAACCATCACGTCCTGGTTTTCCGGCTTCTCCAGCTCCGCATCCACCTCTTTCTGCGTCAGAATAAAGGCGTTGCTGCTGATTTTCGGCCAGACCGGATAGAAGCGCTTCACCAGGCGATAGGCGAGGTGACCCGAATAATCTTCCACTTCGTCACTCTCTTCATTGCGCCTGAGCATCATCACCGCCGTCCAGCCGACGACCAGCGCGAAAATCACCTCAACGTACGGCCCCAGGCTTAACAGGCTGGTGCCGATAGCCACAAAGATGCCGCGGAAGACAATCGCCCCCAGCACGCCCCAGTAAAGCACGCGGTGACGGTACTTATCCGGCACGCCGAACCAGGCGAAAATCGCCATCATCACAAACAGGTTATCGACGGAGAGCACCTCTTCCAGAGCGTAGCCGGTGAGGAACAGGCTCGCCATCTCGGCACCGTGGTGAACATACAGGAATCCGGCGAAGGCCATCGCCATCATGACCCAGAAAATGGACCACATCGCCGCGCTTTTCAGCGAGACAGGTTTATCGTGACGGTGCATAAAGAGGTCGATAAACATCGCCCCAACGGCCATCACCACAAAGACAACAACGGTTTCCGTCGGGAAACCGAGATGAGCAGCAGACATACAAAACCCTTTTGGCAGACAAAACACAACACCATGCAAACTGGCGTAAACCAGGAACAAAAAAGGGCGGGCCATTAATCAGCCTCTTCGCCCTCAAAGCCGCAGCCCTGTCGGCTGCGTAAAGAGGGGTGTACTTTACCTTACCCGAAGGGGATCGTGCATCTGCCGTTTAGGCGCTCATGCCGCGCAAACGCTGCAGAACTGCCACCAGAACCGCCACAGACCAGCCCACCATCAACGCGCCCACCAGCCCTTCCACACCGCCGATGAGCCGCCAGTGCTGGGGTAACGTGACGTCGCCGTATCCTACCGTCGCGTAGCTCACCAGTGAAAAGTAGAAGCTGGTGTTCCAGTCATTAAACGCGTCGATGACGAAATAAAACGCAGCAAACAGTCCGGCCTCAAGAAGTTGGTGCAATAATTGCGTTGCGTGATTATTTCTCTGCCAGCGCCTGTGCGCAGGCCCAGGCGCTTGCCCATGCCCACTGGAAGTTGTACCCGCCGAGCCAGCCGGTAACGTCCATCACTTCGCCAATAAAATAGAGCCCCGGCACGTTGCGCGCTTCCATGGTGCGGGACGAGAGCTCATTCGTGTCGACCCCGCCCAGCGTCACTTCCGCCGTGCGGTAGCCTTCGGTGCCGTTTGGCTGCACGCGCCAGGCTGTCAGCGTCTCAACCAGCGTTTCCTGCTCGCGGCTGTTAAGCTGCCTGAGCGACACATCCGGGATCTGCCCCAGCACCTGCAAACATTCCACCAGGCGTTTTGGCAACTGCATTGCCAGCGTGTTTTTCAGGCTTTGATTCGGGTGCGCGGTACGCTGCTCGTTAAGGAACGCGTCGAGATCGCAGTCCGGGAGCAGGTTAACCGTGACGAATTCCCCCGGCTGCCAGTAGCTGGAGATTTGCAGTACCGCCGGGCCGGAGAGGCCGCGATGGGTAAAGAGCAGATTTTCGCGGAACACCGTCCCATCTTCGGCTGTAATGACCGAGGGAACAGACACGCCAGACAGCGTCTGAAGCTGTTCAAGAAGCGGTTTATGCAACGTAAACGGCACCAGCCCGGCGCGCGTGGGCAAGACTTTCAGGCCAAACTGTTCGGCAATCTTATAGCCAAACGGGGAGGCACCCAGCCCCGGCATGGACAGGCCGCCGCTGGCGATCACCAGGCTGTCTGCGCTGACGGTTTCACCGTTGAGCTGCAGCGTGTAGCCCTGGTCGTCGCGGGCGACCTCCAGCACTTCCGTGCGCAGGCGCATGACGACGCCGCCCTTCTCGCACTCGGCCACCAGCATATCGACAATCTGCTGCGCGGAGTCGTCGCAGAACAGCTGTCCCAGCGTCTTTTCATGCCACGCAATGCCGTGCTTACCCACCAGGTCGATAAAATCCCACTGGGTGTAACGCGCCAGCGCAGATTTACAAAAATGACGGTTTTGGCTCAAATAGGCCGCGGGCTCAACATACAGATTAGTGAAGTTACAGCGCCCACCGCCGGACATCAGGATCTTACGGCCTGGCTTTTTACCGTTATCCAGCAGCAGCACGCGACGACCCGCCTGTCCGGCCATCGCCGCACAAAACATACCCGCCGCACCGGCGCCAATTACCACGGCATCAAACCTTTCCACGTCAAAACCCTCTTTGTTAACTGCCGCGGATTGTAAAGTTTCCTCTGTGGTCACACCAGCGTAAAAAGATATTACAAAGCCATTCCCTTGAAATTTAAAGAATATCCTTTCAGGCACTTTTCTCAATTCAGGTGGTATGTCAAAAAAAGTCTATATTTCACTTTGCCCGCCGTGCATTTGTCCTGGATAATGCGCCGCGTTCATGTCCTCAAAATGGCGTAACGTCCTATGCTACATTTGTTTGCCGGCCTGGATTTACATACCGGGCTTTTATTATTGCTTGCTCTGGTTTTTGTACTGTTTTACGAAGCGATCAACGGCTTCCACGACACTGCAAACGCAGTAGCGACGGTTATCTACACTCGCGCAATGCGATCGCAGCTTGCGGTTGTTATGGCGGCGGTATTTAACTTTTTTGGTGTCCTCCTGGGCGGACTGAGCGTTGCGTATGCCATTGTGCATATGCTGCCAACGGATCTGCTGCTTAACGTAAGTTCTGGCCATGGCCTCGCTATGGTGTTCTCAATGCTGCTTGCTGCAATTATCTGGAACCTCGGTACCTGGTATTTCGGCTTGCCTGCATCCAGTTCTCACACCCTCATCGGCGCGATTATCGGTATCGGGTTAACGAACGCCCTCATGACCGGTACATCGGTTGTTGATGCGTTAAATATCCCGAAAGTACTGGGGATCTTCGCCTCACTCATCGTCTCCCCTATTGTGGGTCTGGTGGTGGCTGGCGGGCTGATCTTCATCCTGCGTCGTTACTGGAGCAATACTAAAAAACGCTCCCGTATTCACCTGACGCCAGCAGAGCGTGAAAAGAAAGACGGCAAGAAAAAGCCGCCATTCTGGACGCGTATTGCCCTGATCATTTCCGCTATCGGCGTGGCTTTCTCACACGGCGCGAACGATGGTCAGAAAGGCATTGGTCTGGTGATGCTGGTACTGATTGGCGTCGCACCGGCGGGATTCGTGGTCAACATGAATGCTTCCGGCTACGAAATCACCCGTACCCGCGATGCGGTCAACAACGTCGAAACCTACTTCCAGCAGCATCCCGATTTGCTGAAGAAGGCGACCGGCGTTGACCAGTTAATCCCTTCTCCGGAAGCGGGTGCCGCGACTGCACCTGGTGAGTTCCACTGCCATCCGGCAAACGCGATTAACGCGCTGGAACGTGCGAAAGGCATGCTGGGCAATATCGAAAGTTATGACAAACTGACCGTTGAGCAGCGTGGTCAGCTGCGTCGCATTATGCTGTGCATCTCTGATGTGACGGATAAAGTGGCGAAGCTGCCTGACGTGAATGCTGACGACCAGCGTCTCCTGAAGAAACTGAAAGGCGATATGCTCAACACCATCGAGTACGCGCCAATCTGGATCATCATGGCCGTCGCGCTGGCGCTCGGTATCGGTACGATGATTGGCTGGCGTCGCGTGGCGACCACCATCGGCGAGAAGATCGGTAAGAAAGGCATGACCTATGCGCAGGGTATGTCCGCGCAGATGACGGCGGCAGTGTCTATCGGTCTGGCGAGCTACACCGGTATGCCGGTATCCACCACCCACGTACTCTCTTCGTCCGTGGCAGGTACCATGATTGTTGACGGTGGCGGCCTGCAGCGCAAAACCGTAACCAACATTCTGATGGCCTGGGTGTTCACCCTTCCGGCCTCTATCCTGCTGTCTGGCGGTTTGTACTGGATTTCGCTGAAGCTGATTTAATCGGTTGAAGGCGACAAAAAGCGGGTCAGGAAACTGACCCGCTTTTTTTTATGCTCAGTGCCAAATCATCAATGCAATCATACTGACCACGACCAGCCCGCACAGGGCGCTGGTCAAAATGAACTGACGACGCAGGCGCTCGCAGCGACGAATAAACTCTTCATCGTGATGATCGCGGTAGCGCTGGTAGTAGATGTATCCCACCAGACGCATCTGCTTGCTGGGCTGTCCATGCGAGGTGAAGAACCCTCCACCGTCCACATACTGATAAAGCAACGGATCGCAACCACGAAGTACCACTAACAGCGCACGTAACGATGAGAAGTAGCGCGCCATATTCACTATGCAAACCACGCATAACGCCCAAAACAATGCGACGGTGCTAATCATACATCCTCCCCGGCGTCCGCCCACGAAGCAAGGCTCCTGAGCTACCGCACCCCAATGCCCTGACAGACAGTTCAGTGAAAGAATGACCAAAAGTCGATCCGGTTCGCGTTTTAATATCCGAACGGCTCATTTAATAGTGTAGGAGATCCGTTAATTTTTTTGCCACAAGGTTAATCGTTATCAACACCAAAGCTTGAAAAATATGTTTAACTGGGCCGTAATGAAAGCATCAGACGACGGCTTTCCCATTTAGTCATCGATAACTTAAGGAAGGAGTAACACTATGGCTTACAAACACATTCTCATCGCGGTAGACCTCTCCCCGGAGAGCAAAGTGCTGGTTGATAAAGCGGTATCCATGGCACGCCCCTACAACGCGAAAGTTTCGCTGATTCACGTTGACGTGAATTACTCCGACCTCTACACCGGTCTGATCGACGTGAATCTTGGCGATATGCAGAAACGCATCTCCGAAGAGACTCACCACGCCCTGAGCGAACTGTCCACCAACGCGGGTTATCCGATTACCGAAACCCTGAGCGGCAGCGGCGACCTGGGCCAGGTGCTGGTTGATGCGATCAAGAAATACGACATGGACCTGGTGGTTTGCGGTCACCATCAGGACTTCTGGAGCAAGCTGATGTCTTCAGCGCGCCAGCTGATTAACACCGTTCACGTGGATATGCTGATTGTTCCACTGCGTGACGAAGAAGACGAGTAAGCGCGTTAAATTCCCCTCACCCTAACCCTCTCCCACAGGGAGAGGGAATAGATCGAGGACGTAGGCCGGGTAAGGCGAAGCCGCCACCCGGCTTTTTTTATTCCGGCGTACCCGGATAAATATCAAACCGGTGTCCTTTGGTGGTCACCGCGTTAGTGGTCGCAACGTCCGCCAGCGGCGGCGCATAGTCCGGGCGCTTTACCACCACCCGCTTCGTCGCGAGCTGACGAGCCGGCTCCAGCAGGCCATCGGCATCCAAATCCGGCCCCACCAGCGACTGAAACACCCGCATCTCTTTCTTCACCAGCGCGCTTTTCTGCTTATGCGGGAACATGGGGTCGAGATAGACCACCTGCGGGCGCGGGGTGATGTCGGTCAGCGCCGTCAGGCTGGAGGCGTGGATCAGCTGTAGTCGTTTCTGCAGCCACGGGCCGATTTCCGGGTCCGCATAGCCCCGCGCTAGCCCATCGTCGAGCAGCGCAGCGACCACCGGATTACGCTCCAGCATCCGCACGCGACAGCCGACAGACGCCAGCACAAAGGCATCACGCCCTAACCCCGCCGTGGCATCGACCACGTCCGGGAGATAGCTCCCTTTGATGCCGACCGCTTTAGCCACCGCTTCGCCGCGACCGCCGCCGAACTTGCGCCGGTGTGCCATCGCGCCGCCGACAAAATCGACAAAAATCCCGCCGAGCTTCGGTTCGTCGCGCTTACGTAATTCGAGATGCGCTGGCGTCATCACCAGCGCCATCAGGTTTTCTTCATCGTGCTCCAGCCCCCAGCGGGTCGCCAGAACAGATAAGGCGCCGTCTCCGGCGCCTGTTTCATCCACTAAGCAGATCTTCACGTAACAATCAGCCTTTGATCCCGTAATGCTCAAGCATCGCATCCAGCTGCGGCTCGCGCCCGCGGAAGCGTTTGAACAGCACCATTGGCTCTTCAGACCCGCCGCGGGTCAGGATGTTATCAAGGAACGACTGACCCGTTTCGCGGTTGAAGATCCCCTCTTCTTCGAAGCGAGAGAAGGCATCTGCCGCCAGCACGTCGGCCCACAGGTAGCTGTAGTAACCCGCCGCGTAGCCGCCAGCGAAGATATGGCTGAAGGCGTGCGGGAAGCGGCCCCAGGTTGGCCCTGGAATAACGGCAACCTGCTTTTTAATCTCGCCCAGGGTTTCAAGGATTTTCGCCCCCTGCTCCGGGCTAAACTCGGCGTGCAGGCGGAAGTCGAACAGGCCGAACTCCAGCTGACGCAGGATGAACATCGCCGCCTGGTAGTTTTTCGCAGCCAGCATTTTATCCAGCAGCTCTTTCGGCAGCGGTTCGCCGGTCTCATAGTGGCCGGAGATAAACGCCAGCGCGTCCGGCTCCCAGCACCAGTTTTCCATAAACTGGCTTGGCAGCTCGACCGCATCCCACGGCACGCCGCTGATGCCGGCTACGCCTGCGGTTTCGATGCGGGTCAGCATGTGGTGCAGACCGTGACCGAACTCGTGGAACAGGGTGATCACCTCGTCGTGGGTGAACAGCGCCGGTTTGCCGTTCACCGGGCGGTTGAAGTTACAGGTCAGGTAGGCGACCGGCTTCTGCAGAGAGCCGTCGGCTTTACGCATCTGGCCCACGCAGTCGTCCATCCACGCCCCGCCGCGCTTGTTCTCACGCGCGTAGAGATCGAGGTAGAAGCTGCCGCGCAGTTCGTTTTTCTCGTCATACAGTTCGAAGAAGCGCACGTCCGGGTGCCAGACGTCGATGTCGGTACGCTCTTTGGCGGTGATGCCATAGATGCGTTTCACCACTTCGAACAGGCCGTTAACGGCTTTGTTTTCCGGGAAGTACGGGCGCAGCTGCTCGTCGCTAATGCTGTAGAGGTGTTGCTTCTGTTTTTCGCTGTAGTAGGCAATATCCCACGGCTGCAGCTCGTCCACGCCGAACTCCGCTTTCGCGAAGGCGCGCAGCTGGGCCAGCTCTTTCTCACCCTGAGGACGGGCGCGTTTCGCCAGATCGGTCAGGAAGTCGAGTACCTGCTGCGGGTTCTCCGCCATTTTGGTGGCGAGGGATTTATCGGCGTAGTTTTCGAAGCCCAGCAGCTGGGCCAGCTCGTGACGCAGGGCGAGGATTTCCGCCATGACCGGGCTGTTGTCCCACTTACCGGCATTCGGCCCCTGATCGGAGGCGCGGGTGCTGTACGCGCGGTACATCTCTTCGCGCAGCGCCTGGTTGTCGCAGTAGGTCATCACCGGCAGATAGCTCGGGATATCCAGCGTTAACAGGAAACCGTCCTGCTCTTTCGCCTCGGCCTGGGCTTTTGCCGCCGCCAGCGCGCTTTCCGGCATACCCGCCAGCTCCGCTTCGTCGGTAATCAGCTTCGTCCAGCCCATGGTGGCGTCGAGCACGTTGTTGCTGTACTGGTTGCCCAGCTCGGACAGGCGCGCGGCAATTTCACCGTAGCGGGTCTGCTTCTCTTTTGGTAGGCCAATCCCGGACAGCTCAAAATCACGCAGGGCGTTATCGACCGATTTTTTCTGCGCCGTGTTCAGTTCGGCATAATGGTCGCCGTCGCGCAGGTCGCGGTAGGCTTTGTACAGACCTTCGTGCTGGCCGACCCAGGTGCTGTACTCAGAGAGCAGCGGCAGGGTCTGTTCGTAGGCTTCGCGCAGTTCCGGGCTGTTTTTTACCGAGTTCAGGTGGCTCACCGGGGAGAAGATACGCCCCAGCACGTCGTCCACTTCGGCCAGCGGCTGACACAGATTTTCCCAGGTGTACGGCGCGCCCTGCGCTACCACGCTTTCTACCGCCGCGCGGCAGTTGTCCAGCGATTGCGTAACGGCTGGAACCACATGCTCAGGGAGGATTTTAGAAAACGGCGGCAACGAAAAAGGCGTCAGTAATGGATTGGTCATAAACGCTGTCCTGTTGAAATAGGTGAATGAAGCGCGCATCCGGCGCTGTGCATATGGGATCTAGAATGGGGTTAAGTGTAGAGGATTTCAATGCCGAAGGTTGTCGAAAAACGCCCGGTGGCACTGCGCTTACCGGGCCTACGGGTAATCTGCGCCGTTCTGCTGTAAACTGTGGCAAATCGTCACTTCAGCGGAATATCATTACCCATGCTCAGTTATCGCCACAGCTTCCACGCAGGCAACCACGCCGACGTCCTTAAACACACCGTTCAGAGCCTGATCATCGAATCGCTCAAAGAGAAAGAGAAGCCGTTTCTCTATCTGGACACGCACGCGGGCGCGGGCCGTTATCAGCTGAGCGGCGAGCATGCCGAGCGTACCGGTGAATATCTGGAAGGGATTGCCCGCATCTGGCAGCAGGACGATCTGCCTGCCGAGCTGGAGCCGTACATCGGCGTGGTAAATCACTTCAACCGCAACGGCCAGCTGCGCTACTACCCGGGCTCGCCGCTGATTGCACGCCAGCTGCTGCGCGAGCAGGACAGCCTCCAGCTGACCGAGCTGCATCCGAGCGACTTCCCGCTGCTGCGTTCTGAATTCCAGAAAGACAGCCGCGCCCGCGTGGAAAAATCCGACGGTTACCAGCAGCTGAAAGCCAAGCTGCCGCCGGTTTCCCGTCGCGGCCTGGTGCTGATCGACCCGCCGTACGAAATCAAAACCGACTATCAGGCGGTGGTGACCGGTATCCATGAAGGCTACAAACGCTTCGCCACCGGGACATACGCCCTGTGGTATCCGGTGGTGCTGCGCGCGCAAATCAAACGCATGATCAAAGACCTGGAAGCGACCGGCATCCGCAAAATCCTGCAGATTGAGCTGGCGGTACGTCCGGACAGCGATCAGCGCGGCATGACCGCCTCCGGGATGATTGTGATCAACCCGCCGTGGAAGCTCGAAGCGCAGATGAACAACGTGCTGCCGTGGCTGCATAAAACGCTGGTGCCAGCCGGTACAGGCCACGCCACCGTCAGTTGGATCGTGCCGGAGTAATCGCAGCCATCGGTGGAAACTATTGATTTCAGGTATACAATCGCGGCAATTCACGATTAAGGACAAAAGCTATGACTAAGCATTATGACTACATCGCAATCGGCGGCGGCAGCGGCGGCATCGCCTCCATCAACCGTGCGGCCATGTACGGCCAGAAGTGCGCGCTGATTGAAGCCAAAGCGCTGGGCGGCACCTGCGTGAACGTGGGTTGTGTACCGAAGAAAGTGATGTGGCATGCGGCGCAGATCCGTGAAGCTATCCATATGTATGGCCCGGACTACGGCTTTGACACCACCATCAACCACTTCGACTGGGACAAACTGATTGCCAGCCGTACCGCCTACATCGACCGTATTCACACCTCGTACGACAACGTGCTGGGCAAGAATAACGTCGACGTGATCCACGGTTTCGCCCGCTTTGTTGACGCGAAAACGATCGAAGTGAACGGTGAGACGATCACCGCCGATCGCATCCTGATCGCCACCGGCGGCCGTCCGAGCCACCCGAACATTCCGGGCGTGGAATACGGCATCGACTCCGACGGTTTCTTCGAGCTGCCTGCCCTGCCTGAGCGCGTTGCCGTTGTGGGTGCGGGTTACATCGCGGTGGAACTGGCTGGGGTGATTAACGGCCTGGGCGCTGAGGCGCACCTGTTCGTACGTAAACACGCGCCGCTGCGCAGCTTTGACCCGCTGATTGTCGACACGCTGGTTGAAGTGATGAACGCCGAAGGCCCGACCCTGCACACCAACGCCGTGCCAAAAGCGGTCGTGAAAAACGCGGACGGCAGCCTGACGCTTGAGCTGGAAGATGGCCGCAGCCAGACCGTCGACTGCCTGATCTGGGCGATTGGCCGTGAACCGGCGAACGATAACTTCAACCTGGGCGTGACCGGCGTGAAAACCGACGAAAAAGGCTATATCGTCGTCGATAAATTCCAGAACACCAGCGTACCGGGCATTTATGCGGTCGGCGATAATACCGGAGCGGTCGAGCTGACCCCGGTAGCCGTTGCGGCGGGCCGTCGTCTCTCCGAGCGCCTGTTTAACAACAAGCCGGACGAGCATCTGGATTACAACCTTATCCCAACCGTGGTCTTCAGCCACCCGCCAATCGGCACCGTCGGCTTAACCGAGCCGCAGGCGCGCGAACAGTATGGCGACGACCAGGTGAAAGTGTATAAATCGGCCTTCACCGCGATGTATACCGCCGTCACCTCGCACCGTCAGCCGTGCCGCATGAAGCTGGTCTGCGTGGGCCCGGAAGAGAAGATTGTCGGCATCCACGGCATCGGCTTCGGCATGGACGAGATCCTGCAGGGCTTCGCCGTGGCGCTGAAGATGGGCGCAACGAAGAAAGACTTCGACAACACGGTGGCAATCCACCCGACGGCCGCAGAAGAGTTTGTGACCATGCGTTAATCCTGATGCCCCTCCCCCGAGGGGCATTTTTTTTTAACATTCATAAATCGTTGCAAAACGAATGCTCCGAAAATAGTGATCTACCGCACATATCCCTCCCCAACTACCGAAGCGAATGTCTACGCTTATAAGACGCCCGGATAAACCTGTCTTTTGAACACACAACCGGAGGTCCCTATCACCATGTTCAACCAGAAACTACAGGCTACCGAGAACATCGAGTTCGAGATTGCAGAAGAGCTGCGCTACGAGACCGATCCCTGCGAGTTGAAACTGGATGAAATGATTGAGGCGGAGCCGGAACCCGAAATGATCGAGGGGCTACCCGCCTCCGATGCGTTGACGCCCGCAGACCGCTACCTTGAACTGTTCGAGCATGTGCAGTCGTCGCGGCTGTTTGCGGACAGTAAAACCTTCCCCGACTGCGCGCCGAAGATGGATCCGCTGGATATCCTGATCCGCTACCGCAAGGTCAGACGCCACCGGGATTTCGACCTGCGCCAGTTTGTGGAGAACCACTTCTGGATGCCGGAAACGTACGGCACAGAATATGTCTCCGACCCGGGCCTTTCCCTGAAAGAGCACATTGATAACCTGTGGCCGGTGCTGACGCGCGAGCCGCAGGATCATATTCCCTGGTCTTCCCTGCTGGCGCTGCCGCAGGCCTATATCGTCCCCGGCGGGCGATTCAGCGAGACCTACTACTGGGATTCCTATTTCTCCATGCTGGGGCTGGCGGAGAGTGGCCGTAACGATCTGCTCAAATGTATGGCGGACAACTTCGCCTGGCTGATTGAGCGCTACGGTCATATCCCCAACGGCAACCGCACCTATTATCTCAGCCGCTCGCAGCCGCCGGTCTTTGCGCTGATGGTGGAGCTGTTCGAGGAGGACGGCGTGCGCGGTGCGAAACGCTATCTGGACCACCTCAAAATGGAGTACGCCTTCTGGATGGACGGCGCGGAGTCGCTGCTGCTTAACCAGGCCTACCGCAGCGCCGTGCGCATGCCGGATGGCTCGCTGCTCAACCGCTACTGGGACGACCGTGATACCCCACGCGACGAATCGTGGATTGAGGACGTGGAAACGGCCCGCCACTCGGGTCGTCCGCCCAACGAGGTGTATCGCGATCTGCGCGCGGGGGCGGCGTCCGGCTGGGATTATTCGTCCCGCTGGCTGCGCGATCCATCGCGGCTCGCCAGCATCCGCACGACGCAGTTTATCCCCATCGATCTGAACGCCTTCCTGTTCAAGCTGGAAAGCGCTATCGCCAACATCTCGGCGTCGAAAGGGGATAAAGAGACGGCAGAGGCGTTCCGCCAGAAAGCTAACGACCGCCGCGCGGCGGTGAACCGCTATCTGTGGGACGAGGAGAGCGGCTGTTACCGCGATTACGACTGGCGGCGCGAGGAACAGGCGCTGTTCTCGGCAGCCAGCATTGTGCCGCTGTACGTTGGCATGGCGACGCACGAGCAGGCCGAGCGCCTGTCTGACGCGGTCAAAGCGCGGCTGCTGACGCCGGGCGGAATTCTGGCGACCGAGTACGAAACCGGCGAGCAGTGGGATAAACCCAACGGCTGGGCGCCGCTGCAGTGGATGGCGATTCAGGGGTTCAAGCAGTACGGCAACGATTCGCTGGGCGATGAGATCGCCTGGAGCTGGCTGCATACGGTGAACCATTTTTATCAGACGCATCATAAGCTGATTGAGAAGTACCACATCGCCAGCAGTACGCCGCGAGAAGGTGGCGGGGGTGAGTATCCGCTGCAGGATGGCTTCGGCTGGACGAACGGCGTGGTGCGGCGGCTGATTGGGTTGTATGGGGAGCCTTAAGGGGAGTGCGGTCTGGTGCCCTCTCCCACAGGGAGAAAGATGCAAACCCTCTCCCGGAAGGAGAGGGAGAAGAAATCAGCGAATCACCTCATAAATGGCAGTCTGAATGGACTGCCATTTTTTCGTGGTGGCATCCGGCTGCGACTGCGCGCGGCGTGTGGCCATGTCGAGATCGTGCTGCTGGCGTTTCACCACGGCAGGCACGGTGCAGAACGCTTTGAGATACTCTTTACGTACCGAGGTCAGAGACTCGCCGTTCGACATGGCGTGGCTGAGCGTGTTGATGAAACGACGGCACGGCTTCTCTTCCACCATGTTCTGCCGGTAGCGTAACATCAGCTCAAGCACATCGTCATAGCCTGCCGACATCGCCTCTTCGGTCCAGGAGAGCTTCCAGTCCATACCGCCCTGCAAAAATAGCAGGGTCACGCGGGTATCGTTGCGGTTAATGGCCGAGCGGAAATTGTTCTCGTCCCAGGTCACCCCCATGCGCGTGAGCGTTTCGCGCGAGGAAGGCGTCTCGCGCATTTCCTGCGGAGCGGCCGCTTCAGCCGTGCTGGCGGTCGCAGGCTGCGGTTTACCGCTGGTCACCAGCCAGAATCCCCCCGCCGCGATGGCAATCACCATGACGCCAACCGCCCCCCATAGCGCACCGGAAATAAGCTGCTCGCGCTGTTCAGGGCTACGCGGCGCGCGCTGGGTCGGCTTTTCAATGGTGTCACGGACTTCAAACAGATCCCCACCGGTGACCCGATCCATTTTCTGCGCCTTTTCCCAGAAGGTATGCAGTTCGCTGGCATCTACCGCCATAAATCCGGCCGGATTGACGCGCGTTCTCCCCTCTTCAAACGCGCGCTGAACGGGCCGCGCGATCTGCGCGTAATAGTTATCCAGCAGCTGAATTTGCGCTGAGCTTAACGTTTTCTGAACGGTGATGCTGTTGCGGATTTGCCGAATGTCGTCGAGGAAAGTTTGCAGCGTTTTACGCGGTTCAACCAGCAGCGTCAGCATGGACGGGTCGCTGAACAACGAAGCGTAATAGCGGCTGAACTCTTTTTTATCCACCAGCATCTGCGCCAGTTCACTGAACATCATGCCGCTCAGAACATCGTTGATCTCACCAAGCTTCAGCCAGCGCCGTACGCGGTCAGCATTAAACAGAGTCTTAAGATGGTTGTTCAACCGCACCTGATCGGGCCAGGCCTGCTGGATGAGCCCTTTAATCATCAGCTCAATCGCGCGTACCTGCTTTTGCGCCTGCTGCTGCTGAAGTTCGCTTCCCGGCGCCAGGTCCGTGCTGTAGGTCAATAGCGGCTGCTGCAGGCGAAGGTGTTCAAGCGCGGTCACAAACCGCATCGCCGCAATAAGCTGGTTTTCACTCACATCCTGTCCGCTTTCATACTGCGGAACGCGCTGCTGCAGCAGGCGCAGCTGGAGCGTAAATTCCGACATCTCGGCATCATTCAGGTTGAGTTTTTTCGCAACGGCTCCCCAGCCGCCCAGAGCTAATCGCGCGCTGTCGAGCTGTTCCAGGAACCAGCGTGGATCTTTGCCCTCAGAAGCATGTACATTCAGAAGAAGTAAAATTTCCACCGACGCATGGCGAATGACCGCCAGACAGTGTTCGAACTGTTCGCGAATATGATGTGATGTGCTGAGAGTCATTGTTTTCCTTAAGCGACAACGAAGACATCCGAAATGGGCACGAGACGGCCTTTTTTCTTTTTATTTATACGCGGTTAACCATACCTGACTTTCTGTTGAAATAAAGTGACAACCCTAAAATCATTTAAAATGTTTCAGGAGAATCTGAATGCCAGTTTTAATTACCCCTCGCCTTACCTGTTCGCCCCTGCAGGAACAAGACTGGCCCTTTTTTCTGGCGCTACAGCAGCATCCCGACGTCATGCGCTTTGTGGCGGAAGACCGCCCCGTCGCGGCGATCCGCGAGGCGTTTGATTCGCGCCTGACGCCCTGGTCACCGGGCAGCGCGCACTGGCTTTGTCTCGTCGTGCGAGACACCGACTCCCAGGCCCCGCTGGGCGTTACCGGGTATATTCATCGGGAGGAGGACTGTGCCGAAGTAGGCTTCCTTTTCGCACCCGAGGCGCAGGGGAATGGTTACGGCTTTGAGTCCCTGAACGCGCTTTGCGATTACGCTTTTCATCAGGGCGGTATACGTCGACTCACCGCTACCGTTACCGCGGGGAATACCGCTTCAAGACGCCTGCTGGAAAAAGCCCGCTTTCGCCTGGAAGGCGAATTACGCGAGAGCTATTACCTTGCGGGGCGCTGGCAAAATGACTGGTTATTTGGTTTATTACAGCAGGAATACCTGAATAATAATTCCTGATCAACAGCCATTTGGCGGATATATCTCGAACGTCGTTTCCTCTACAGTGTCGCTATTAAGAGGAAACGAATATGAAAGGTCATGCGCTGAAAATATCTTCTGCCGCCATTGCGTTAATAAAAAAACATCAGGGTCTTTCTCTTGAGAAATATCGTGACGAAAACGGATTATGGGTTATCGGCTATGGTCACGAGATCCGCGATCGGGCGCATTTTCGCGGTCCCATCACGCCTGCCGATGCAGAAGATTTGCTGCATGACGATATTCAGCTGTGTGAGGCGCTGCTGCGGGAAAGTGTGACGCATCCTTTAACCCAACAGCAGCATGATGCGCTGGTTATGATGATATTCAGCTTCGGCGAGATGCCTTCGCTCCCAAACGCGATTTTTCAGGCCGTTGCACGGGTATAGTACATGGCAGCCTGCGTTCTGTTTTTTACCTCCAGCCGCCGGAAAAGCGCCTCGAGGTGCGCTTTTACCGTGGCCGCACTGATGTTGAGATTGCGTCCAATCTCTTTGTTTGACTCCCCCGCCGCCAGCAATTTCAACACGTCGCGCTGACGCTCGCTAAGGGATAATAATGCCTGAGGCGACGACGGCAGGCTGACCCACTCTCCGGGAAAACAGACCATCCCTCTGGACACCGAATCCAGCACGGCGGAAAACCGCTCGGGGTGGGCATTTCGGGGAATGATGGCCATAACGTTTCGCTGCCGCAATTGCTCAACCCATCTGGCCTCTTTTTTCGCCAAAACCAGAATCACGCGTATCGCCGGAAAGCGTTGCAGCATCTCTTCCAGCAAAGCGATCCCGTCGTCCTGGATTACGTTCCCGTCAATCATGACGATAGCTGACGGTGAAGCGGAAACCTGCGTCCATAAATCGTCTGCCTGACAGGTCCCTGTCATATCTATTTCCGGAATTAGCGCCTGAAGACTGTGTATCGCTCCGTGAATAAAAAGTGAATGCCTGTCAAACATGATTACTCGCATCGTTTTTCTCCCTCTGAGAATAGCGAAGGGGGATTCTACAGAGGGGTGGTTTAAGAAAAAACTCAACGAATGGAGACGTTACAAATCCCCCCGAGTTCTTTATATCTGCCCGTATTTAGACACATTCATGTTGAGGATTTCCTTAAGGGGTTCCTTCCCCTTACGCGCGTGCATCACAGGAACATACCGCCTGACACTTCAATACGTTGCGCATTCATCCAGCCCAGTTTATCGCTGAGCAGTGCCGCAACGGCATCGCCAATATCGTCCGGCAGCCCTACCCGTCCCAGCGCCGTCTGCGAGGCCAGAAGCTGATTCAGCTCCGCGTTGTCGCGCACGCGTCCGCCACCAAAGTCAGTTTCAATCGCGCCCGGCGCGATGATATTGACGGCGATCCCGCGCGCCCCCAGCTCTTTCGCCTGATAACGCGTCAGCACTTCCATCGCCCCCTTCATGGCCGCGTAGGTCCCTGAGCCCGGCTGGGTAAAGCGAGCCAGCCCGCTGGAGACGTTGAGGATCCGTCCACCGTCGTTAAGCAGCGGCAGCAGGCGCTGGGTCAGGAAGAAAGGTCCTTTGAAATGAATGTTCAGCGCCTCATCAAACTGGGCTTCCGTCGTGTCGGTATAGGGCGCATATAAACCCGTCCCAGCATTGTTCAATAAATAGTCAAAAGTTTCACGCTGCCAGACGGTTTTAAGGGTGTCCTGGAGCTGTCGGGCAAAATTATCAAAACTCGCGATATCACCGACGTTCAGCTGCAATGCAGCGGCGTTGACGCCTTTTTGCTGAATTTCACGCACAACGTCCAGCGCTTCCTGCTGGCTACGGTTGTATGTCAGGACGATTCCCGTGCCGTCTGCCGCCAGCTTTAACGCAGCGTTTTTACCCAGACCGCGGCTACCACCCGTCACTAATGCGATACGTTCACTCATCATATACCTCGTTTTGGCTGTTAAGGAGATTGAGAAAGAGCTTATTAGGTGATAGAAAATCAATAAAGATCGGTTAAAGCGCTTCACTGTTTCAGCAGCAACAACAATGAGCTTCCTCTATGGATAAAATTCACGCAATGCAGCTATTCGTCCGCGTCGCGGAACTGGAGAGTTTTTCCCGCGCGGCCGAAACATTAACCCTGCCGAAAGGCAGCGTTTCACGACAGATTCAGGCCCTGGAAAACCGGCTTGGCACCCAACTATTGCACCGCACCACGCGCCGCGTCAGCCTGACGCAGGACGGCATGGTCTATTACGAGCGGGCAAAAGATCTGCTGGCAAACCTTGATGAACTCGACGGCATGTTTCAGCACGATCCCTCCAGCATCAGCGGCCGTCTCCGCGTGGATATGCCCGTCGGCGTTGCTCGAAATTTAGTCATCCCTAAACTGCCTGCTTTTCTGCAGCACTATCCGGGCATTGAACTGGAACTCAGCAGCAGCGATCGCCTGGTGGATGTGATCCGTGAAGGGTTTGATTGCGTCGTCCGCGTCGGCACGCTGAAGGATTCAGGGCTGATTGCCCGCCCGCTGGGCAAGCTGTCGGTGATTAACTGCGCCAGCCCGGATTATCTGGCGCGTTTTGGCTACCCGGAAACCCTGGACGATTTAGGGTCACACGCCGTGATCCACTACGCCGCGATGCTGGGAACCCGCCCGCAGGGCTTTGAGTTTTATAACGGCAGTGCGACCCAGTGGATAAAAACGGGAGGGGTGTTAACCGTCAACAGCACGGAAACTTACCAGGCTGCCTGCCTCGCCGGGCTGGGCATTATTCAGGTTCCGCGGGTTGGGGTGCGTGATTTACTGCGCACAAAGAAGCTGATTGAGATCCTCCCGCAATACCGGGCCGAACCGATGCCTGTCTCCCTGATTTATCCCCACCGCCGCAACCTCTCCCGACGGGTCCATCTGTTCATGGAGTGGCTAACCGAACTCACAAAAGCTTACGTGGACTAGTCGCAAGCTATAATTCAAAAACACATCCAGCTCAACGAAAAGGAAAATGCGCGTGACGCCGGAAAACAACCCGCAACGACCCACCCAACATTTAGAGTATGAGCCCGTCAAAAAGATGGAAACCGGGCCTGAAGAGGCCACAACGCCAGGCACCGCCAGTAAAGCGCTGGGGACCGTCACCGGCATCGCCGCGAGAATTCAGCAGTTTCCCATGGTTGCGCATCTGATACGCGCGACCGAGCGTTTTAATGACCGCATGGGAAATCAGTTTGGTGCCGCCATCACCTATTTTTCCTTCCTGTCGATGATCCCGATCCTGATGGTGTCGTTTGCGGCGGCCGGTTTTGTGCTCGCGTCGCACCCGACGCTGCTGCAGGATATCTTCAATAAGATCCTGAATAACGTCAGTGACCCGACCCTGGCCAGCACGCTCAAAAGCACCATTAATACCGCCGTCCAGCAGCGTACCACCGTCGGCATCGTCGGTTTGCTGATTGCCCTTTACTCCGGCGTTAACTGGATGGGCAACCTGCGCGAGGCCATTCGCGCCCAGTCTCGCGACGTTTGGGAGCGTAAGCCGCAGGACCAGGAGAAAATTTGGGTTAAGTATCTCCGCGATTTTGTTTCGCTGATTGGCCTGCTCGTCGCGCTCATCGTGACGCTTTCCATTACCTCCGTGGCGGGCTCGGCGCAGCAGATGATCATTTCCGCGCTTTACCTTGATTACATCGACTGGCTGAAGCCCGCCTGGCGCGGCATTGGGCTGGCCATTTCCATCTTCGCCAACTACCTGCTCTTCTTCTGGATCTTCTGGCGCTTGCCCCGCCATCGTCCGCGCAAGAAGGCGCTGATCCGCGGCACATTGATTGCGGCGATCGGCTTTGAGGTCATCAAAATCGTGATGACTTACACCTTACCGTCACTGGTTAAATCCCCTTCCGGCGCGGCGTTTGGCTCGGTGCTGGGGCTGATGGCGTTCTTCTACTTCTTCGCGCGTTTAACCCTGTTCTGCGCGGCGTGGATTGCCACCGCCGAGTATAAAGACGACCCGCGAATGCCGGGCAAAACGCACCGGTAATCCCGCTCTCGGGCTGAAATTTCAGCCCGATTCATCATTTCAGCATATAAATCCAGTCCGTAACTTTTATTTAACCGAAAACCAGTTTAATTGACTGATGTTTAAAATCTGAGAAGCATTTCATAGACGTGTTTTGGCTGGTCTGAAAATTATCCGCTTTTTGTTGCTTTTATCACCAGCGCGCGGCTTTGTTACAGATTGAAATGTCGCTTTTGCTGTGCGTAATATGGCCTTTCGTTCGACAAAAATAAGAAAATATTATGCAAGCAACAGCCACCACACTCGACTCGGGAACGGAAAACGTTCCGGTAAACTCGCGCAATAAAGTCGTCGTCGCATCGCTGATTGGCACCGCCATCGAGTTCTTCGACTTTTATATTTATGCCACCGCCGCGGTCATCGTCTTCCCGCATATTTTCTTCCCGCAGGGCGATCCGACGGCGGCCACGCTGCAGTCTCTGGCGACCTTTGCCATCGCGTTTGTTGCGCGTCCGATTGGCTCTGCGCTGTTTGGACACTTTGGCGATCGCATTGGCCGCAAAGTCACCCTCGTGGCCTCGCTGCTGACGATGGGTATCTCCACCGTGGCCATCGGTCTGCTGCCGACCTATGAAACCATCGGCATTCTGGCGCCGGTCCTGCTGGCGCTGGCGCGTTTTGGTCAGGGTCTGGGCCTGGGCGGTGAATGGGGCGGCGCGGCGCTGCTGGCCACCGAGAACGCCCCGGCGCGCAAGCGCGCGCTGTATGGCTCATTCCCGCAGCTTGGCGCACCGATTGGCTTCTTCTTTGCCAACGGGACGTTCCTGCTGCTCTCCTGGCTGCTGACGGATGAACAGTTCATGAACTGGGGATGGCGTATTCCGTTTATCTTCTCAGCCGTGCTGGTGCTGATTGGCCTGTATGTGCGCGTTTCTCTGCATGAGACCCCAGTTTTCGCGAAAGTGGCCGCGGCGAACAAGCAGGTGAAAGTGCCGCTGGGTACGCTCCTGACCAAACACGTCCGCGTGACCGTGCTGGGGACGTTTATCATGCTGGCAACCTATACGCTGTTCTACATCATGACCGTCTACTCGATGACGTTCAGTACCACCGCCGCGCCGGTTGGGCTGGGGCTGCCGCGTAACGAAGTGCTGTGGATGCTGATGATGGCGGTGATTGGGTTTGGCGTGATGGTACCGATTGCGGGCCTGCTGGCGGATAAATTCGGTCGTCGTGCGAGCATGATTACGATCACCACGCTGATCATTCTGTTTGCCCTGTTCGTCTTCCCGCCGCTGCTGGGTTCCGGTAGCCCGGCGCTGGTGATGGCCTATCTGCTGATTGGCCTGAGCCTGATGGGTCTGACCTTCGGCCCGATGGGCGCGCTGCTGCCTGAGCTGTTCCCGACGGAAGTGCGTTATACCGGTGCTTCTTTCTCTTATAACGTCTCGTCTATTCTGGGCGCGTCCGTTGCGCCGTATATCGCCACCTGGCTGCAGGCGAACTACGGTCTGTTCTATGTAGGCGTCTATCTGGCGGCCATGGCGGCGCTGACGCTGATTGCGCTGCTGCTGACGCACGAAACTAAGCACCAGGCTCTGTAAGCTAATGCCGGGCGGCGGCTACGCCTTACCCGGCCTACGATTCAAATGTAGGCCGGGTAAGCGCAGCGCTACCCGGGCGAAACAGGCCGCACCTTACTTCTTCATCTGCGACAAAATATTCCGGCACTGATTCGCTTCGCCTTCTGACGGCGAAATCAAGGCCAGCAGCGCGGCGGCTGGGGTAACCAGCGTCGCAAGCGCCGCTGCCACTGCGCCACGCGCAATCAGCGGTCCGGGCTTCACACCCGCCTGCGGATTTTTGAAGGTCCCGCGCACGTAAAGCGGCGAGCGCAGGGTGATGATACGGATCCCCTTACTTTCCGGGTCAATCGTCAAATCAAGCTGCTCCGAGGCCATGCTGGCGGTACCGGTCACGTTAATCACCGCGTTTTCCGTATCGAAGGCAAAAATCTGCGGGCGCGCCACGCCGTTAACCAGATCCAGATTGGCCGCCGCGCAGTTCACCCGCACCTCGTCATCACCGAAGATCTGCCCGATAACGAAATTACCCACGTTCAGCCCCAGGATCTCCATCAGGTTGCGGCTCACCAGCCCGTCGTTCATCAGCAATTTCAGGTTACCATTGCCGCTGCCCAGCAGCGCCGCCACCGAGTTCCCCACGCCGCGAATGTCGGCATCACCGTTCATTTCACCGAGGGTTTTCTGCATCAACTCTACGTTCGGCATCAGCTCTTTCAGCTTCAATCGACGCGCCTGGATCTCCGCCCGTCCCTGCATCGGCTTCTTATCGCCTTCCAGGTGAATGTTCGAGGATATCGTCCCGCCCGCCATGCCGAACTTCAGCGGCTGCAGGCGCAGGTCGGCGTTTTTGAGGAGAATATGGGTCGAAAGATTGCTGATGGGCAACGTACTGCCATGTTCAATTTTTCTACCTTTGAAGCGCACGTCCGCGTCCATCACGTCCCACTTATCCGTCTCAAAGCGGTCATAGGGCAGCACTTTCCCGGCTGGCTGGAGATCTTTCTTCACCTCTTTTGACTTCGTACCTTTACCGGAATCGACGCCGATCAGCGGGCCCAGGTCGGCCAGACGCAGCTGACGGGACTCAACATCCCCTTCCAGTTTCGGGCGCGGTTTTCCGGTGGTGTAGGTCAGCGAGCCGTGGATGTCGCTGTCGCCGATGCGGCCGTTGAAATCCCGGTAGTCAAAAACGGACGATTTTTCGGTGTCGATTTTGGCGACCAGATGCCCGTCCGTTTCGAACGGCGGGGTATCCGGCAGCAGTACGCCGGTCAGGTCATACAGCTCGCCCAGCGAATCACCGGCAAATTTGAGCTGAAGGTCGACGCCGCCCATGTTCATCGGGTCGTTGACCGTGCCCACGAACGCCACGCGGGTGTTACCGGAACGGAAGTCCGCCTGCACCGGGAACGGCGTGCCTTCGCTCCGCAGCGCCAGCATGCCGCCTATTTTCCCTTTACCGCTGAGAGGCTGATCGTTGTAGCGTCCTTTTGCCGTCAGGCCGAAGACATAGTCACCTACGCTTGCCGCGTCGCCTTTTGCTTTCGTGCCCGTAACCTCGCTAAACGGCAGCGGTTTGCCCAGCGGATCGACCAGGATCTCCACATCCGCCTTGCTGACCTTATCGTCGATGGCGATCCGTCCGCGATCGAAGAGAATATTGTCGAGACGGAATGACCAGGAAGAAGGCTGGGCATTCGGATCCTTTTCGCCGTCGCTGGCAAGGTTAAACGTCCAGTTGTTGTTTTTTTCTGAGAGTCGGATCAGGCGCGCATCGGGCTGCTGAAGTTTGATCCACGGCAGATAGACCGTTTTGGTGAGGAGCGCCAGCGGAGCCAGCGTGGCTTCAACGCGCGGCAGGTGAATCATTGTGACGTCCGGGATATCCGGCGGGTTGCCGAGGATGATGTCGTCGGCATGGACGTGTGGCCAGGGGATCCAGCTTCGCCAGCCGGGCTCCTCTTTCTGGCGCTCCCATACCACCCCTAAATCCCCGCGTATGGCGAAGGGGCGGTTCAGTTCGGTTGAGACTTTCTGGTTGATGGTCGGCTTGAGACGGTTCCAGTCAAACGTCGCAATAATGATGGCGACGACCACGATCAACAACAAGAAAATCCCTGCTGTCCAGGAGATTACCCTGGTTGTTCTTGTCATTTTTATCCCCTTTCCTGATGACCTGTTCTGTAAAACTATAGTCCAGACAAAGGGAAGCGGGCTTATCAGAGGGTCGTTATAACGTTATCGAGGCGATCCATGGGTACTGGGCGAGAGAGATAATAGCCTTGCGCCGCCGCTGCGGGAGAGTTTTGCACATCGCGCCACTCTTCCAGTGTTTCCACACCTTCAACAATCACGCCCTGGCAATAGCGGTTCATCAGCTGTAATAACAGCGTAAACAGATTCCGCCCTTCCGGGGTCTGACGCAGCATAATGAACAGATCGCGAGCCACTTTAATGTAGTCGTAGCGTACTTCACTCAGGGCGGAAAAATTCGCCATGCCGGTGCCAAAGTCATCCAGCCACAGCGGGCCGTATTCGCATATCGACGCAAACGAGGAATCCTGCGGCAGGCGGACATGCTCCACCAGCTCAAAACGCATCCACGGCAGAGTGGCGATCAGCTCCTGCAATTTCGCGTTCTGGCGCAGCGCCAGCAGGGTTGGGCCATCGACGTTCACCGAGGCGAGGATATTATGCTGTTCGAAAAAGGACTGCTTCGTCGCCAGCATACGAAGCTGCTCTTCCAGCACGTCCAGACGCTGGCGAACGGCAACTTCGGCAAAATAGCGATCCGGCGCGATGCGCTGAGTAGGGTTTGAGGGGTGCGTAACGACGGTCAAAATTTCAATTGCCATCAGTCGACCATCTGTTCGGTAGATCGGCTGATAGGTGTACGCACGCTCACATTGCAGCCAGTAGCGATGCTCCTGCAAGTTCTCAATACTTGCCTCAGGCGTAGTGCTCAGCCGCTGGATAACCTGCTCTGACTTCATTTCAGATGTCCTGTTGTTGGGATAGCCTTTCTGGACTCGTCACAGGATTATCGGCGCGATAATTGAGAACTTTATGTTCAATTCACCGGGAAAATGAAATTAAGATGACAGAAATAGGCGGGAACACGCGCTGGCTCAAATAAAATAATGGAACGTTGTTTTAATATAGTTGACCGGTTAATTCACTCAGCGCACACTGCTGATAATTCTTCTGTTCAGGTTCACGACTATGTCCAAAAAAATTGCCGTGATTGGCGAATGTATGATTGAGCTGTCACAAAAAGGCGCGGAAGTCAGCCGCGGATTTGGTGGCGATACGTTAAACACCTCGGTTTACATTGCCCGTCAGGTTGCGCCTGACGCGCTCACCGTGAACTACGTTACCGCTCTGGGAACGGACAGCTTCAGCCAGCAAATGCTGGAGGCCTGGCAGAGTGAACATGTTGAAACGTCGCTGATTCAGCGTATGGAAAACCGTCTGCCGGGGCTTTATTACATCGAAACCGACAGCACCGGCGAACGCACGTTTTATTACTGGCGTAACGAGGCTGCGGCCAAATTCTGGCTGGAGAGCGACGCGGCCGCGGCCATCTGCGAAGAGCTGGCGACATTTGACTATCTCTATCTGAGCGGCATTAGCCTGGCGATTTTAAGCCCCGCCAGCCGAGAAAAGCTGCTCTCGCTGCTGCGCGAATGCCGTGCAAACGGCGGGAAGGTTATTTTCGATAACAACTACCGCCCGCGCCTGTGGGCCAGCCGCGAAGAGACGCAGCAGGTCTACCAACAGATGCTGCAGTGCACCGACATCGCCTTCCTGACGCTCGACGATGAAGACGCTCTGTGGGGTGAGAAACCGGTAGCGGACGTGATTGCACGTACGCAGGCGGCAGGCGTGAGCGAAGTGGTGATTAAGCGCGGTGCAGATTCGTGCCTGGTCGCGGTGGCGGGTGAAGCGCTGGTTGACGTGCCGGCGGTGAAGCTTGCCAAAGAGAAGGTGATTGATACCACGGCGGCAGGCGATTCATTCAGCGCGGGCTATCTGGCGGTACGCCTGACGGGTGGAACGCCGGAAGCGGCGGCACAGCGTGGGCACCTGACGGCCAGCACGGTGATTCAGTATCGCGGGGCGATTATTCCGCGCGAGGCGATGCCTGTTTAAGTAGGGTGCGGGCTGATGCCCTCACCCTAACCCTCTCCCACAGGGAGAGGGAATGGTTAAGCATTACTGCCCCTGCGGAATATCCGTCGCGTCCGGATGTAAATCATCGGCCGTGGCGGCCTGCGAAGGCTGCGGCGCGGTAGCCATAATGGAATCCCAGGTATTCTGCAGTTCCTTCATGTCATATTCCGGCTCGCCCTTCGGTTGCAGGAGGATCAACGCCATCTCCTGCGACAGCTGCTGACGGAGATCCTGATTGAGCATATCGACGGTCAGACCGTTCAGGAAGTCCTGACGAAGCTTCTGGTACTGTTCCGGCGCAATGTCCACCACCTGATTCTGCAGGGAACGAATACGCTGGCTGATCAGAATGTCGGTATCGGCGCGAGCATAGGTCGCAAACAGCTTCTGCAGCTCGAGTTTTTTCTGCGCCACGAGAGCGTTGAATTCCTCTTCGGATAGCCCCTCTTTACGTACTTTTGCCAGCTCTTTCGCAACCACACCCAGATTGGCATTCAGCTTATCGCCCGGCGATTCAACGTTAATGGCGCACTGCGCGCGCTGGAACAGCACGCGGCAGTCAAAGCCAAGGCCGATATTCTTCACATTGTTCTTACTCAGCGTCTGCTGAACGTGCCAGAACAGCGCTTCACGCGCCAGATCGGCACGCCAGTAGCGCAACATCGCCGCGGACTCACGGATTGGCTGCCAGGCGTTGTCCCACATGATGGAAAGGCGATCCTGACGCACGGCATCCGTCATAATACTGACAGGCTCTGCACGCAGCGGAGAGAGCGTTGGGACAGGGGCTGGCGTTTCACGCTTGCCTTTCAAATCACCAAACGCTTTGTTGATCTGCTCCACCACCGCGCGGCTGTCCACGTTACCCACCACGATCAGCGTCATCGCGTCCGGGGTGTACCACTTCTGGTAGAACGATTTTACCTGTTCAGCGTCCACCGGCTGTTTCAGCGGTTCGGCCGGATCGTGTCCCAGTAACGTTGAGCCCTTCAGGCGGTAACGCCACCAGCCCTCTTTGGTATCCCCAGGCCAGGTCGCCACCATGTCGCTGTTGCTCAGCGCATAGTTGACGGTGTCCGGCGTAATCGCCAGATTGCCAGAGGCATCGGAGAGATACGTAAGCGCTTCTTTAAGCAGGTCGTTACGGTTGTTTGGCAGGCTCAGGTTAAACATGGTGTAGTCATACGAGAGAACCGCCGGTGGGAGCGGGCGTTTCGGATCGATGGCCTGCTGCCAAAGCGAACGCACCTGAACCGCTTGCAGGCTGCCGCTCTGCGTGAGCGCCAGCCGGGGAATAAAATGGCTAAAACCGGTTTGCTGAGTGCTTTCCGAGAGGGAACCGGTATTAATGGACAGACGGATTTCAATACGGTCACTGGGACGTTGCGGAGTGGCTAACACCTGCCACTGAAAACCGTTCGCTAATGTCCCTTGTTGCCAGGCCGGGTCTGGCTGGAGCGCATCTGCCTGCACATAACTGGCTGCTGCCATCATCAGCAAACCGCCGGTTAAGAGTCGAATTTTTGTGCCCTGCATGTGAACCCCTGATCAACATTCCTGGTTAAAAAAGAGTGTTTCGCGACGCGCTTCACTCTTAAAGATGACGATGAAAACACGTCGATTAGACCGCGCGTTCGGCAAAACGTCACGGTCAGAAGTGAAATATACCCAAAAAAATCTTGTCGAATTATGACAGGTACGAACAGTTATTATGCGCAGGAGCCCGCATCCCGACAAGGGAATACGGGCATTTGTGACAAGATTAAGAAGATAAACCAGGATTTTTGCTGTCAGTTGAACGATTATTCAGAGTATCGTCGAGCTTTTTGTGATCCAGCTCTTTCACCCATTTCGCCACCACCACCGTTGCCACGCCGTTACCCACCAGGTTAGTTAACGCACGCGCCTCTGACATGAAGCGGTCAATACCCAGAATCAACGCCAGACCCGCCACCGGCAGGTGACCCACAGCGGAAATGGTGGCAGCCAGCACGATAAAGCCACTGCCCGTCACGCCTGCCGCGCCTTTAGAGGAGAGCAGGAGCACCACCAGCAGGGTAATCTGATGGAAAATATCCATATGGCTGTTGGTCGCCTGAGCGATAAACACGGCCGCCATCGTCAGATATATTGAGGTGCCATCCAGGTTGAAGGAGTAGCCCGTCGGGATCACCAGCCCGACCACCGATTTACGGCACCCCAGCTTTTCCATCTTGTCGAGCATACGCGGCAGCGCCGATTCTGAAGAGGAGGTCCCCAGAACAATCAGCAGCTCTTCGCGGATGTAACGGATGAATTTGAAAATGTTGAAGCCGGTCGCGCGGGCGATGGACCCCAGCACCACGACCACGAAAAGGATACAGGTGATATAGAAGCAGATAATCAGCTGGCCCAGCTGCACCAGCGTACCGACGCCATACTTACCGATGGTGAAGGCCATAGCACCGAAGGCACCAATTGGCGCCAGGCGCATGATCATATTGATGATGCCGAAGATGACCTGCGAGAAGCTTTCAATCACATTAAAGATAAGCTGGCCTTTGTTGCCCAGACGGTGCAGGGCAAAGCCAAACATCACGGCGAACAGCAGAACCTGCAGGATGTTTCCGCTGGCGAACGCGCCAATGACGCTGCCCGGTATTACGTCCAGCAGGAAGGCCACCACGCCCTGGTCCTTCGCCTGCTCGGCATAGACCGCGACCGCTTTGGCATCCAGCGTTGACGGGTCTACGTTCATCCCCGCGCCTGGCTGCACCACGTTGACGATGATCAGACCGATAATCAGCGCAAGGGTACTGACCACTTCAAAATAGAGAAGCGCCACTGCACCGGTACGACCTACCGCCTTCATGCTTTCCATGCCAGCGATGCCCGTGACGACGGTACAGAAGATCACCGGAGCGATGACCATTTTGATGAGCTTAACGAACGCGTCGCCAAGCGGTTTCATTTGCGCGCCCAGTTCAGGGTAATAGTGACCCAGCAGAATACCGATGGCGATGGCTGTCAGGACCTGGAAATAAAGACTTTTGAAGAGTGAGGTTTTCATAAGGTGTCCTTGGGAAGAAAAACCACAGGCTTTGTAAGGTTATGGTTAACCTGCGGCTTTAAAATAACACCCACATAACAGGACAGAAATAAACTCAGTTCAAATTTGAAACACAAATGTTAAGAACTTTGAGCTGGCTCGCACAAGCCAGCAACAAAATTACACTTTTGCGTGGTTGTCAGCGCCGGAAAGGTATCGTTGTTCAAAGACATCCGAAGGAACAGCAGGCGCAAAAAGGAAGCCTTGTCCGCTCTCCACGCCCGCCTCTGCCAGCCAGACGCGCTGTGCTTCGGTTTCAATCCCTTCGGCAATAAGATGCAGGTTGAGACTGCGCGCCATCTGGATAATCGCCTGCACCATGCTGCTGTCGCCCGGCAGACCGTCGACGAACGCTTTGTCAATTTTGAGCACATCCACCGGAAGGGTTTTCATGTGCTGAAGCTGGCGCAGCCCGGCGTACCCCATACCAAAATCGTCCAGCGCAATGCGAATGCCGGCGTTACGCAGCGGCTTAAGAATGGTGACTGCCTCATTAGGGTCGTCAATGCGTCGGCTCTCCGTTACTTCCAGGGTTAACGTATCAGGCTTTATTCGGTAACGATGGATCAGCTCCAGCATCTCTGAAACCATGGTCGGGTGCATAAGCTGCAGGGCAGACAAATTGACCGACAGCGGCAGCGTCACGCCGCGCTCCTGCCAGGCCGCAAGCTGACGGCAGGACTCCTCGAGCACCCAGTAGCCGACGGTAACCATCAGGCCGCAGGACTCAATGCGCTCAATCAGCCCTTCCGGCAGCTCCCACGAACCATCCGGCTGCTGCAGGCGCAGCAGCGCCTCGGCGCTTTTCACTTCTCCCGTCAGCAAATTCACCTGCGGCTGTAGCCAAAGGGCAAACTGGCGGTTATCCAGCGCGGTCAGGATGTCGCTTTCTTCCGTCAGGCGCTGCTGGGCCTTTTCCATCTGCTCCGGGTCGAAGAACTGGATCTGATTTTTCCCTTTGCGCCGGGCGGTAAACGCCGCCGAGAACGCGCGATGATAAAGCTGTTCCGCCGTTAAATCGCCATAGTACATCGCGATACCGATACTGGCGCTCGGGCGAAGCTGAATACCCTGAATGGGCAACCGCTCATTAATGACAGTGAGTACTTGCTGACCTAATGTGATCGCATGCCAGGGCTCTTTTACGCCATTGGCAATCACCACCAGGTCGTAGCCGCTAACCTGGGTCAGCACCATGCGCGGGGCAAGGACAGACTTCACTTTTTCCACCAGGGTCAGCAGCAGCATTTCGCGCTGGCTCTCCTTGAGCACGCCAGCCGTGTCCTGCAGGGTTTCACAGGCGATTGCCATCAGCGCCGTGGTTTGCTGACGGGCAACGGTCTGCTCCAGCATCGCCATCAGGAAGGCTTTATTGGGAAGCTCCGACACCGGGAAGCGCGTGGCGCTGCTGTTTAACTCATCCTGCTGACGCTGGATGCGCTGCTGGTTGAGGTTGTAGCTACGCACCAGCATACCTATCTCATCGTCATGATGCAGACGCGGCAGCTCAAGCTGATGTCCCAGCTGATCCTGCGGCGCAAGCGTATTCAGCTCGCGGGCGATACGGCGCAGCGGATGAACAATCAACCTGTTAATGCACCAGGTGAGCGCTACGCTGAGGATCAGCGTCATAAGTAAGCAAGTGGTCACTAACGTAACCACCCAGCTCATGACGAATTTATACATGCGGTAGGGGTCCGCCTGTAATACCAGGTAGGCCAACGGCTGCGGATTCGCAGGGCGCTCGAGTGAATAAACGGGCAGCGAAATTTGCACCGGCAGTTCAAACAGGCGCATCACCATCATCGGGACGGGACGTTCCGGGATAAAGCTCATCCGCAGCGCCTGAAACTGGTTGGGCAAGACGACGTCGGCGCGGCTAACGACGCCGGCAGGCTGAATGCGTTTTAAAATGGTTTCCGCTTCGGGAATATCCCCTTTCAGGATAGAGGCAGAAAGCGGGCCGCGCACCGAGCGGGCGATACTTTCTAACTGCGAAGCCGTGTTATAGCGATTCTGCTGTACGGCATGAAACAGCAAAATTACGCAGAAGAGCAGTACAAACAGCATGGTGACGCCAGAGACCATCGCCATCTGTTTGATTGTTAAGGAACGGCTGACACGCAAAATGACTCTCCACAAAACTCGAAGCGCAGGGCGCGCCAGGGTATAAACCTGGCGCGCCTGAGTATACCCGATTGCCGCGCTATTAAGAGAGACTTACAAATGGATTAAGGAAAATCCGATTACCAGTCTGCGTACGGGATGAGCGGCTGCGGCGGTAAGTCCATATCGCCCTGCCAGCCTGCAGCAGAGTAACGCACATAGATCAGCGCATGGCTTGGGGTATAGTCTTTCGCTTCCTGAATATCCACGCCCATGCCCACAAACCAGTTGGACGTGACGCGGCGCTCGATAATGGCCCGCGCGGTATAACCCGTGCCTGAGGAGCTGCTGCCGGTTTCCATCGCGCCCCGGTCAGTATAGCGGCCTGGCTCATCGGTCGGGATCAGACTCTGGATCGGGTAGCGCAGCTCGTCTTTGGTTTTGGAGTGAGACCAGGACACCGAGCCACCCAGCTCCCAGGACCAGTTCTCCGTGCGTTTACGCCAGGTCACCGGCAGTGCGAAGGAGACATACTCTTGCGGGCTGTAGTAGCCGCCCTGACCCAGGGTATAACCGCTCAGGTCTTTGTCGTAGTGCCAGAGCATATTGGAGACGCCGACCGTCAGGCGCTCATTGTTTTTATTAATGAGCTTGTAGTAGTAACCCGTCATCCAGCGGACGCGCCAGTTATCTTCCACATTTTTACCCGTCAGCGTTTCCGCGTTCAGGCTGGACCAGACGCCGTTCGCTTCCCCTTTGTCATAGCTCACGCTTACGCCGCCACCGGTGGCACGTACGCCGCCCCAGGTGGTGCCGGTGTTGGTATCTTTTTGTCCGGCAAAGGCCAGCAGAGAGCTGGAGATTGGACGTCGATGGGCGTTAACGGTATAGCCAACAGGCCCCAGGTCGCTGCTGTAGCTGATGCCGCCCACCACGTCGACGACGTCAAAGCCCATTGGCGTGGTGCCAATATCCATCGCCCAGGTTTTATTCTGCCAGCCGACGGCAACGCTTGCGCCATTGTCGGACTGATGGGTGTTGCCGCTACACGGCGTCGCAGAACAGGTACCCCAGCTCGGATCGTACTTCCCGTCCTTCGTCGCAAACGAGCCGGCATCCATATTGACCAGATCGCTTCTGAAGAACATGCGTCCGTCAGAGAGCGGGGCATCCACCTGCAGCATGGTGGTATGCGCTTTCAGGTCGGAATAGCCGCCCGTGCCGCTGGAGCCCCAGTAGTCGTGCTGCAGCGTGACGTTAACATCCTGCTGACGGTACAAGTCACCGGCATCACTGCGCACGCCGCGCTTCAGCCAGTCGTCCTTTTCATCGTTACGCGTCAGACGGGTGAAACTGTCGTTGTCGGCCGGACGGGTCGTCGTGACGCCGGACGACACCATCGCATCTTTATAGGTTTCCAGCGCCTGCTGAGGCTGCCCGTTTTGCGCCTGGAAACGCGCGGCATCACGTAATACCAGCGCGTTTTCCATGGAGCCGGGCTGCGATTTAGCCTGCGGAATGATTTTGTTGAAGGTCTGTTCTGCGGCAGCGGAATCGCCCAGGCCTGCCTGCGCCATCGCGATCCGGCGCTGCATGTTGAGCGACTGCGGCTGGCCGTTTTGCGCGGCGGGCAGTTTTGCCAGCTCTGCGCGCGCGGCATCTTTGTTACCCTGCGCGCTATAAATCTCGGTCAGGCCGAGGATCGCGTCTTCGTTCTGCGGTTCACGCTGCAGAACGGCGCTGTACGTCGTTTTCGCCGACGCCAGATCGCCACGCTGCTGCGCCCAGTCCGCCAGCGTCAGGTCGATGCGGGTGGAGGTCGGCTGCTGACGCAGAAGGTTTTCCGCCTCCTGCTCTTTGCCGCTGTCGCGCAGGCGGTTGGCGGTTTCCAGCACCTGGTTGCTTTGCAGGCGGTCGGCAAGCTCCTGAATATTGCCGTTCCACTGGCCGCGCGGCAGCGTGTCCAGATGCGCCAGCGCGGCGCGGTCCTGATCGTTTCCGGAAAGATAGAGCCCGTTGGCGTACACCTGATCCGGGTCGGACGGTTTCTGGCTGGCAAGCTGACGCATCAGGGTATCCGCCTGGCTACGCTGACCCGCGCTGTAGAGATCGCGCGAGAGACGATAGGTTATCCACACGTCGCCGGGAGAGAGCGCCAGACGACGACGCTGAATTTCTGCCGCCTGAGCGTATTTCCCCTGATTTTCCAGCTGTTCTGCCTGAGCAGAAAGCTGCTCGTTGGTCAGACTGCGTTCAATATCATCAATGCTCCGGCGCTGGCTGGCGGAGAGAGACTGGATAAACTGCGAGGCCTTCTCCGGGGACTGCGCGCGGTAAATATTGGCGAGGCCGCGGACCGCATTGCTGTTGCCGCTGTCCATACGCAGCGCCTGGCGATAATAACGTTCCGCCGCGTCGTTATCTTTACGCGCCGCGGCGGCATCGCCCAGCCCCAGCACGGCATAACTGTCGGTATTGTCGATACTGCGTGCCTGTTGATAGTAACGCTCCGCCTGCGCCGGATTATTCGCCTTCAGCGCCGCATCGCCCTGCTGGATCAGCAGCCAGTAACGGTTAACCTTGAGCAAACTGTCCCATTTACCCCGGTTATCGCTCTGGGGATCGAGGGCAATCGCCTTTTCAAACTGCGCCACCGCGCGGGCGCGGTCGCCTTTCTGGGAATAAGCCTGACCAAGGGCGCCCACCGCTTCACTGTCGGCATGGTTGGCGCTGACGGCTTTTTGTAGCTCAGCCACCGCCTTACTCCCCTGCCCGGCATCCACCGCCGCCAGCCCTTCCGCTTTCGCGCGGAACGCCGGATCGGCGAGCTGTTTTTGCTGCGCTTCAAGCTGGGCACGCGCCGCCGCGACGCTATCTCCGTCGCTGAATACGCTCAGGTATTTTTGCAGCGCGCTGACGCTGGCGCTGCTGGCAGGCTGGCCTTTGATTTGGTCATACCACATATCAGACGCCTGGTTACGGCCATTGGTAGATTTGGCCATCTCCTGCAACACCGCAAAGCCTTCATCACGGCGTCCGCTCTGAAACAAAAGCTGGGACAGCGTCGCCTGCAGCTGGGTATTTCCGGGGCTGCTGGTATTTATTTTCTTGAGCTGGTTAATGGCCGCATTCCGGCGAGCAGGGTCTTTCGCGACCACATTCCAGTATTCCGTCGCCACGTCGCCGCCCGGCGGGTTGCCGTCAAACAGCTTGTCATAGGCGGCAATCGCCTCCTGCGTGTGTCCCGTGGTGGCGAGCAATCGCGCCTGCTGGAGCTGCTGGCGGCCATCCGGCGTGGAAAGCAGCATCGTGTTGCGAGATGACTGGTATGCACTTGAGCCCGGCGCGATCCCTTTCAGACGATCCAGCTCTTTTTGCGCGCCGGCGTTATCGCCCTGGCGCAGCAGGTAGCGAAAGCGTGCGGCAATGACGTCAGGGTTGTTCGGGTCAATCAGCTCAAGACGGTAGAGCGACTGACGAACCAAATCCTCACGCTGTGTCGATTCGCCCAGCCGCACCTGCTCCAGAAGCTGTTTCTGCTGCGGAGAGTTGACGGCCTGGGCCCACGGCATAAGCGCCAGGCCAAGCGATAAAGTGAGTAAATTTACTGTGAACTTGCGCATTCCTGGCCCCAATCCGGTATTAATTCACCTTGAGCGGTGAAGCGAAAACGATGCTGATCCCATCCTTGCCCAAAGAGAGTCAGCACGTAGCTGTAATAGGCATTGTTATCGGGAAAATGGTCCGCAACGCGCTGGCGCTGAACCGCCTGGGCATCACGTTGTTGTAAAAACGGCAGCATGGCGGCAGAAAATCCGACCGGGCCATTCCCGGTGCGTTTACCCGTCGCCACATCCACTTTCTCCGGCGGCACACCCCGTTTCATTGTCTTTGCCGCCATCGGCTGGAAGCGCGTCAGCAGCCGGGCTTTCTGAGGATCTTTATCACTCATCATTCCCACCCAGAGATAAACGCGGATGGCGTCGTAGCCGCCCACCAGCGACTTATCCTGCTGTAACCGCCAGCCTCTGTTTTTCTGATACTGCACCCAGTCCGGCGAAAAACCTTTCGGCGCACTCTCCAGCAGCAGGTGCAGATTGGTTTCACGAAGCTGGGTCCACGGGGTACCAAAACGCGTGAAATAACTCGCTAACTGCGGAGGAAGATAGCTGGGGTTAAAGCGCCAGACGTGTTCATCGGCAAAACCGACTTTACCGGGAAGCAGCATTGCGCCGAGCCCGGGCACTTTCACCACTTCCTCGCTGGCAATGCGTTTCAGCAGTGCCTTGCCCGTGCGGGTATAGTCCGGATGTTTCCACAACCGACCCGCTTCGAGCAGTGACCATGCGATCCAGACATCGGCGTCAGAGGCGGAGTTGGTATCAATCACCGCCCACGTCTCTTTATCTTTCTGACCCCATAGCCAGGCTGGCAGATGGTCGTTGAGATTGCCGCTGGCAAGATTATCTCGCGTCCAGGTCAGCACCAGGTCAAACGCGTTGCGATCGTTCGCCGACAGGGCAAAGAACAAGGCGTAGCTTTGCCCTTCCGACGTCGTAATTTTGCGCGTGTCGCTGGGATCAACGACACGCCCGCCCTCGCTGATGTAATCCTTTTTAAACTGCTCCCAGGCAGGCCATGTACAGGCGGCGCGAAGAGGAAGCACCGCCAGCATCAACGCTGCTAATACACACCAGCGAAAGGCTTTCATCACATCTTACTCATCCGGGTTCAGACGACGACGGCTGATGATACGCAGCAGACGCCACAGCACCCATGCCAGCAAGACCACGCTGACCGCAGCCAGGATGGCGAGCAGAACCGGATGGTTAGCCAGCGCATACCACAGGCGTTCGAACCACGGCAGATGGCCTACGTAATACACATCACCCACGCGCAGGCTATTGACGCCGGACTCACGGATCACCGACACGGAACCAAACATCGCGGCACGTTTACCGCTGTCGTTCATGGCGGTATTGAGCAGCTCATACCCGCGCGGGCTGTCCGCCAGGAGAGCCACCACGCTACGCTGGTCGTTGTAAGGTGACTGGAAGCCCACCACCGCAGCCATTGCCCCCTGAGACGTTACCGTCGTCTGCGCGCTGGCCTGACGATCGTTCTCATCCGGCATAATGCTCGGGAACTCGGTCTGGCGCAGCGGCGTGTTAACCCAGGACTGGGCCGCTTTCACCAGCAGATCGATACGTTTGTCATCCTTCAGCTTGTCCGGAATAGTACCGATCACCAGAATGTCAGCGTCTTTGTTCTGAATCTGGCTGCCATCGTCCGTCAACGTGACGTTAATCGCCGGTAATCCCGTCTGTCCCCCAACGGTCGCCATGGTGTCCAGAAGAGTCGTGACCTGCCCTTCACTTGGCGCTTTTGGCATCACCACAATGGAGTCAGAGAGATCGGCCATGCGGCTGAACGGGAAGCCCGCGTTAGCAAAGGCGCGCAGATCCGGCATCGCCAGGAAGTGATAGTACTTCGAGAAGTCGATGGTCGACTCATCGCCAATCACAACGTGGTTCTGTACGGGCTGGAAGGTGATGCAGTTTTCCGCCGAGCCGCCAGGCATTGGGTTCATGTACTGGAAGTCAAAGCGCAGCTGGTTTATCGCACCCAGCTTCAGTGCCGGGATAGAGACATCCGTTTTACCGTCCAGCAGACCCTGCAATACCGGCAGGCGAAGCATCAGGCGGTTAGTATCCTGCGTGCTTTGCAGGCTGAACGATTGCAGGAACTGGTTGTTCAGGCTGATATCCATGCGCGAGCTGTCTTTGGTCGCTGGCGCGGTATAACGGTAGTTCAGATTGATATCAATGCCGTTGGTACGCAGCAGGTACAAATCCGGCGGCAGATTCATTGACAGGCTAATCGGCGCAGGCTCAAGCCCCGTCGCCTGCAGCTGTTCTTCATAGGTTTTCAGCTCGCCAAATGTCACCGCCCGGTCGGTACGCACCCAGTTTGGCGCATCATAAGGTTTACGCGCCAGCAGCGGTTTGACCTCATCCACCACCACGCTGTTACCGCGGAAAAGGACGTTGCCCTGGGCAATCGCTTTTGCTGCCTGCACCAGATCTTTATCGTCGCGGCCAAAGACCACCAGCAGCTTCACGTACGGGTTTTCCGGGTGGCTTATCATCTCAACGGTCGGCGCTTTGACGTCCGGATGATCGCGCAGGAAGGCCGGACGTTTTGCGTTGGTCGCAAACACAATGGCATTTCTGTCCGGCAGCTTGTCATACATCGCCGGGAAGCTCTGTCCACGCCAGCCGGCACGTGAACCAAACCAGGACGCCACAATGGTGGCCGCCAGCTGCTCGGTCACGTCCGGGGAAGATGCAAACACCATCGGCAGCGTGAGCGGACGGTTATCACGCGGATCAAAGAACGGAACCGGGAATGCCGAGAGATCGTTTTTCAGCGCCAGCGACTGGTAGGTCATCTGCAGCGAGGAGTTACGGCCGACGTCCATCCACAGCGTGTTGCTGGACGGGTTTTCGCAGACATCGCGGTAGTGACCGACAAACTCCAGGCGGATGCGGTTAAAGTCGGTGATGAACAGCGGGTTGATCGGCACCTGAGCTTGGGTTTTCTTGCCCAGCTGCTCTTTCGTGACCGGCAGAACGTCCATCAGCTCGTCATTCAGGTAGACCTTCAGCTGAGACTGTGTCGGCAGCAGAGACGGTGACGGGGTGTATTCAAGGTTCAGCACCGCATTAGAGACGACCTCATCGCTGCGCATGCCAAACTCAATGCCGCCGTTAGGGTTGATGCCGCGCAGCACCATACTGCCCGGAGGCGGTGCGATTTGCGCAAAGGTCAGCTTCACGTCCCGTGACGGCGCATTGTCCGCGACGACGGGCGCATTCGCCCCCCGGACGCCCGGCATCACCTGCCCGATGACCTGGCCGTCTGCCGGCAGGGTGTTCCCCTCCGTTGGCTGGTTCGGCACGATATTTTCTGTTTGACCAGGTGCCGCGGTGACAACCGGATCGGTTGCTTGCGCGACGACAGGTACCGTTGGCGCAGGCGTTGCCGCTGCGTTACCAGGAGCTGCGTTAGCCATTGTTGCGGGGATAACATTCATCCCCATTGCCACTGCACATAACCAGGAAAGTTTTGTTTTCATCGCGTTATCATCATTGTTGAGCCATAACCGGGTCCGCCTGCTTCGCCTCATCCCGCTCAGGACGACGAGGAATGAACGACACGACCCAGGAAACCAGCGAAGTAAGTGACCGGAAAATTAATTTCACCGACGACGGGGCAAATTCTGCAAGGTGACGATAGCCACGGAACCCCAGCTTCAGAATATCCAGCAGGCTTTCCAGTGGTTTATCTTCCGGGAAGCTGTCCTGCCAGAGAGCCCACGTATCCGCGCGGGCAAACGTACACTGCACAAAATCGATATGTTGCTTTTTGGTCAACGGCATCAGCTGCAAACCGACTTCATTGCCCGCCACGCGAACCACCTGCGTCGGGAAGACATACTCCTGCTGACCGCGCTTAAGCAGCAGGTTAACTTTCTGCCCTTCCAGCACCTTCGCCTGACCGTTGATTTTGATCCCCAGACCACCGTCAGAGAAGTCGTGCACGGTACAGGAGAAGAGGTGACCATCTTCACGGGCGATCGCCGCAGGCATGCAGATTTCCACGCGATGCGCACGACGAACCTGTTTGCTCTCCACCGACACCGCTACCGCGCCGCCGAGGATAATCAGGTTGTAGAAGACCCAGGCCATACTCACGAAGACGGTCAGGATTTCGTTTTCCGGGCCGTAGTAGTAGCGCCAGATACCGGCGATGACGCCCACGATATTCAGCAGTACCAGGAAGATATACGGACGGGAGATCACCCAGTCGACGTACTCCTCTTCCACCAGGCCGCCCTTCGCGGTGACGTTGAATTTACCTTTGTGCGGGTTAATCAGCGCCACCATCGTCGGCGGCGCGATGTACCAGGCCAGCACCGTTTCGTAGATTTCACTCCAGAAAGAATGGCGGTATTTACCCTGTATCTTCGAGTTCGTGAGGCTCGCATGGATCATGTGCGGCAGAACAAACAGCGCAATCATCAGCGCCGGGGCGTAAATGATATAAGCATGAAGGAGCAGGAACGCCAGCGGCGCGGTCAGGAAGATCAGCCGCGGAATACCGGATAAGAAGTGGAACATGGCGTTGACGTAGCAAAGACGCTGCGCCAGCTTGAGTCCTTTCCCTATCAGTGGGTTATCGAGACGGAAAATCTGCACCATCCCGCGCGCCCAGCGAATACGCTGGCCAATGTGCGCCGACAGTGACTCCGTTGCCAGACCGGCAGCCTGCGGAATACGCATATAGGCTGAGGTATAGCCGCGACGGTGCAGGCGCAGAGAGGTGTGCGCATCTTCAGTCACCGTTTCGACGGCGATACCGCCAATTTCATCCAGCGGTTTACGGCGGATAACCGCACAAGAGCCGCAGAAGAAGGTGGCATCCCACATGTCGTTTCCGTCCTGCACCAGGCCATAGAATAGCGTGCCTTCGTTCGGGGTTTTACGGAAACGGCCAAGGTTACGTTCAAACGGATCCGGCGAGAAGAAGTGGTGCGGCGTCTGCATCATCGCCAGCTCTTTCTCCTTCAGGAACCAGCCCATGGTCATCTGCAGGAACGAGCGCGTCGGCACGTGGTCACAGTCAAAGATTGAGACAAACTCCCCTGTGGCATACTTCAACGCGTTGTTGATGTTCCCGGCTTTCGCATGTTCGTGAGTCGGACGGGCGATGTACTCGACGCCAACCTCCTCTGCGAACTGGCGGAACGCCGGACGGTTGCCGTCATCCAGGATCCAGACCTTGAGCTTGTCTTTCGGCCAGTCGATGCCCAACGCCGCATAAATGGTGTTTTTCACCACGCTCAGATCTTCGTTGTAGGTCGGTACAAAGAGATCGACAGACGGCCACTGCGCGGTGTCTTTAGGCAGCGGAACCGGCTGACGGTTGAGCGGCCAAATGACCTGGAAATAGCCCAGCACCAGCACGATCCAGGCGTAGGTTTCTGCAAACAGCAGTACCAGGCCGCACACCAGGCTGACCGGGTCGTCCCAGTTCAGGGTTGAGGTATAACGCCACCAGATGTATCGACAGGAGACGGTTAACGACAACACAATCAGCATCAGCGCCGAGAAGCGGCCCGGAATACGGCGGACCAGCAGCGCCACGCCCCACAGCAGGATCAGGAAGGTGAACTGCGCCAGAGGGTTGAAAGGTTGCGTAATACAGACCAGCGCCAGAATGAGCGAGAACACCACGATCACGCCGAGGATAAAACGCCGCAGGCCCGGGTGGAGATGCCCGAGCTCTTTGTGGTTATCCAGGTGGCTGGTCTTATCGCTTACGCTGTTGGGCAGTTTATCCAGCCACTGGTGGTAGCGTTCGCGTAACTGTTGCACGCGGGAGAAACTGCGCCAGTGCGGCGTTATTGTCTCTGAGCGGGATGACGTGACCGCCAGCCAGATGGCCTGAATGAGATAACGCGCCGGATCCAAAGGACGCGGCCGGTCGGGATTAATGTGCGGATAGAGCTCACTGTGCCGTGCGCGTATGCGCTGCCAGCGCGGGTGTTCGAGTGGAATAAACATCCAGGCCAGAATCATCCAGAAACAGCCGAGCGCGGCGCTAAATGCCGAAGCACCGTGCCGGCGGAAATGCCGGTAGCGTTCGCTCAAACGCGAACTGACCGGCGGGATGAGTAACCAGCTGGCGAGACGACTCATACAGAACTCCCTGCCTGCTCCGCACCGTTGGCGAAGTTCAGCAGACACCAGTTAGCCAGCGTCAGGATCTCTTCTGCCGCCAGTGAATCGCTGCGGTATTCGCCGAGCGGTTGCTTAGACGCAAGGCATTCCGCCATTCCCTCATCGCGATGGATGACAATGGGAAGCAGACGGCGCTGGCTTTGCAGCCACACCTGATACAGATCGTCCTGGATCTGGCTGCCAATGCGCAAATCGTTAATCAGGATATGGCCATTTTGAGGTAGCCCCTGCTGATGCAGGCGGATATGGCAGTTCGCATCGACGTTGACGATCGAGAGCACATGATCGCACTGCGCGATGAGCTGTCGGGTCAGCGTGCCGGCACCGTGCGGCAGATCCAGCAGGATCCATTTATAGTGTCCCTTTTCTTTCAGGGTTTGCAGCGCCAGCGTGAATTGCGAAAACAGGCGCTGATACGCGGCTTCATTCTCGCGTTCCGTGGTGGTCAGTTGACCAAATGGCAGCAGATCGAGCTGGGAGGTATAGCGCATCCCTGCATCCTGCCAGTCTTTATCATCAAGCAGCGCGCGGGCCCAGCCCTCTTCGCGTGAAAAGTCGACATTAAACGACATACGCAACAAATTATCGGCGCAGGCGTCAATAACCAGCACCGATTCACCTAAAAGCTGTAATGACCACGCCAGCGCCGCGGTAACTGATGTGGTACCCACACCGCCACGGACACCCTGTAATCCGAGTATGGCCATCAATGGCTCCCTTATTGTTGATGGGCGAATTCAGCTAATAACGGCCAGCGTTTAATAGCCGCAGCCAACTGTTCCCGCTGGGAAATATCGGTGTAATCTATTTCAGGTAAAGAAAAGGCCTGCGTCAGCGCCAGAAAATCGTTTTGGAATGTGTAACCCAGGGTCGAATCGACTGGGGTTCCGGGTTCATTATTATCCATTCTTTTTCCATCCCTTTGCGTAGAATCGCCAGATCAGAAGTAGCGAGGCATCCTGCCCTATGAAATTTCATTTACATGCTAAATCTGATGTTCTTTAATTTCAATGTTAGGTTTATTTCTACGCTTTCGCTAGTAAACTGAGATACAGATAAATTAGACGAAAAGAGGGACACCGTGGACTCCATATTTTCTATTGGCATCCAGTCATTATGGGACGAATTGAGCCACATGCCAGTCGGAGGAGTCTGGTGGATTAATACGGACCGTAATGAAGATGCTATCAGTCTGGTAAACCAGACAATTGCCGCTCAGGATAAGGATTCCCGCGTGGCCGTCATTAGCATGGGCGAAGAACCCCGGAAAATTATCTCGCTTGAAAGTGGTCGCGGCCCCCAGACGGTGCGATTATTTTCCATGACATCGGAAGCCGATAGTCTATACTTTTTGTCCCGCGACGTTCAGTGCTCTATTGATCCGGATCACTATTTAGTGATTCTTAAATGTGCAAATAACGTCCTGCAAAATATGCCTGCTGAAAAACTGCTGGCATGGCTGGAAAAAATCAATAAATGGGCAAAATTTCAAAATTGCACGCTATTGATAGTCAATCCCGGCAGTAATAATGACAAGCTGTTTTCACTTTTAATGGGCGAATATCGCTCCCTGTTCGGTCTGGCAAGCATTCGTGACCAGGCGGGCAGCTATCTCTACGATATTGCCTTCTGGTGTAATGAAAAAGGCGTGAGCGCCAGGCAGCAGCTTACGCTGAAACATATCGAGGGCGAGTGGCACCTGGCGCAGCAGGAAGAAACCGTGGTGCAGCCGCGCAGTGATGAAAAACGCATCCTGAGCCATATCGCGGTTTTAGAGGGAGCACCTGCCCTGTCGGAAAACTGGTCACTGTTTGAATCAAACGAAGCCCTTTTCCATGAAGCCCGCACAACCCAGGCGGCAACCCTAATTTTCTCGCTGATGCAGAATAACCAGATTGAGACGCTGGCAAGGCAAATCCACACCTTACGCCGCCAGCGCGGCAGTGCGTTAAAAATCATCGTGCGCGAAAATAATACCAGCCTGCGCGCCACCGATGAGCGCCTGCTTCTGGGCTGCGGCGCCAATATGATTATTCCATGGAATGCGCCGTTGTCACGCTGTCTGACGCTTATCGAAAGCGTTCAGGGCCAGCAGTTTAGCCGCCATGTACCGGAAGATATTTCCACGCTGCTTTCCATGACGCAGCCGATGAAGCTGCGTGGATACCAAAAATGGGATACCTTCTGCGACGCCGTCGGCAACATGATGAGCAACACGCTTCTTCCTGCTGACGGAAAAGGGGTCATGGTCGCCCTGCGTCCCGTACCGGGTATTCGCGTCGAACAGGCTCTCACCTTATGTCGCCCGAACCGTACGGGGGACATTATGACCATTGGCGACAATCGCCTGGTGCTGTTTTTGTCCTTCTGCCGGGTAAACGATCTCGATACGGCGCTTAACCACATCTTCCCCCTGCCTACCGGGGATATTTTCTCTAACCGTATGATTTGGTTCGAAGATAATACTATCGGCGCGGAGCTGGTGCAGATGCGTGCGCTCCAGCCTGAACAATGGGTTAAGCCGCTCGCTATTAAGAGCGATGCCAAACCGATCCTCAATGCCAGACACGATGGACACGTCTGGCGTCGGGTTCCGGAACCCCTTCGCTTATTAACAGACAACGCGGAGAACGCATCATCATGAATATCAGCGATATCATTCAACTGGTTATATTCTGTGCGCTGATCTTTTTCCCGCTTGGCTACTATGCGCGCCATTCCATACGCCGTATCCGCGATACGGCCAGAGTGCTGTTTATAAAACCTCGCTACGTAAAACCAGCCGGAACACTGACACGGGCATCACACGTCAAGGCAGACCGAAAACATGACTAACTCTACCTATACCGCTTCGTCACCCTCGCCGCTCTGGCAATACTGGCGCGGCCTTTCCGGCTGGAACTTCTACTTTCTGGTGAAGTTTGGTCTGCTGTGGGCAGGCTATCTGAATTTCCATCCCCTTCTCAACCTCGTGTTTATGGCCTTCCTGCTGATGCCGCTGCCGAATATCAGGCTGCACCGCTTACGTCACTGGGTGGCCATCCCTGTCGGGTTTGCGCTGTTCTGGCATGATACCTGGCTACCGGGGCCGGACAGCATTATGAGCCAGGGGTCGCAGGTGGCGGGCTTTAGCGCCAGCTATGTCCTCGATCTGACCGAGCGCTTTATTAACTGGCAGATGATTGGCGCGGTATTTGTACTGCTGGTTGCCTGGCTGTTCCTGTCACAGTGGATCCGCGTCACGGTGTTTGTCGTCGCGATTATGATCTGGCTTAACGTGCTGACGCTGGCTGGGCCAAACTTTTCGCTGTGGCCTGCCGGTCAACCGACCACCACGGTGACCACCACAGGGGGAAGCGCAGCGGCAACCGTCACCACAGCAGGCGATACGCCTGTGGTGGGTGATATCCCAACCCAGACCGCACCGCCGACCTCGACCAACCTGAACGCCTGGCTCTCCAGTTTCTATACCGCAGAAGACAAGCGACAGACTAAATTCCCGGATGCGCTGCCGGCGGATGCTCAACCGTTTGAACTGCTGGTGATCAACATCTGCTCTCTCTCCTGGGCCGATGTGGACGCCGCCGGTTTAATGTCTCATCCGCTGTGGTCACATTTCGACATTCAGTTTAAAGATTTCAACTCTGCCACCTCGTACAGCGGCCCGGCTGCGATCCGCCTGCTGCGTGCAAGCTGCGGTCAGACATCGCATAAAAACCTGTATCAACCCGCCGGCAACCAGTGTTATCTGTTCGATAACCTTTCAAAACTGGGCTTTACGCAGCATCTGATGCTGGGGCATAACGGCCAGTTCGGTAACTTCCTGAAAGAGGTGCGCGAAGAGGGTGGCATGCAGGCACCGCTGATGGACCAAACCGGTCTTCCTGTCTCTCTGCTGGGCTTCGACGGTTCACCCGTTTATGACGATACTGCCGTCCTGCAACGCTGGCTGCAGACCATCGAAAAAGACAGTAATCCACGCAGCGCGACGTTCTTTAATACCCTGCCGCTCCACGACGGTAACCATTTCCCGGGCGTGAGCAAAACGGCAGATTATAAAGTGCGAGCGCAGAAATTCTTCGACGAGCTGGATGCGTTCTTCACGGAGCTGGAAAAATCAGGCCGTAAAGTGATGGTGGTTGTGGTGCCTGAGCACGGTGGTGCGCTGAAAGGTGACAGAATGCAGGTGTCAGGCCTGCGTGATATCCCAAGCCCGTCCATCACCAACGTGCCTGCAGGCATTAAATTCTTTGGTATGAAGGCGCCGCATCAGGGCGCACCGATTGAGATTACGCAGCCAACCAGCTATCTGGCGATCTCAGAACTGGTTGCCCGCGCCGTTGACGGGAAGCTGTTCGTGGAAGATAGCGTGAACTGGGATCAGCTCACCAGCAAACTGCCGCAAACGGCGGAAGTCTCAGAGAACGCCAACGCGGTCGTCATTCAATATCAAAACAAACCATACGTTCGCCTGAACGGCGGGGATTGGGTACCGTATCCGCAGTAACTGATTTACCCCTCACCCTCTCCCCATCGGGGAGAGGGGATAGTCAGTGCGTTATTATTGCGCTGAAATCCACACCAGCATTTTCAGACTTGCCGAATAGTAGTCGTCTTTAGAGGTGATTTCGGGTTCTCCGGAAGGCTGTCCCACCGTTAAATCACGCACGGCCAACAGGCCGCCTTCCATCATGTAGGGCGCATATTCGTTGGTCGTGACGTTAACCCAGGCGGGAGTTTGTTCCCGGGGGAACTGACCGAACCAGGCCTTCCACGGCGTCAGCAGCGGGCTTTGCTTATCAGACCAGGCAAGGTACAGCGGAATACGAATCGCGTCATAGCTCATTCGCGGCGGCCAGCCTTTAGCAGGAGCCAGCTTGCCGCCAGATGCCAGTGAAACCCAGTCAGTGGGCAGATTCGCTTTGCCAGAGCCCATTTTCCCCAGCAGACGTTTCCCGTCCTTAATCAAATCGCGCCAGACCGGCAAATGACTGCGCCCGGCGAAGGCCAGCCAGGCCGGAAACACGAAATAGGAAGGATTCAGGACCACTTCACCCTCAAGCTTAAATCCCTGGACGCCGGGCAGCATCACGCGGTAGCCCGCATAGCGGATCACGCTGTGGTCAATCAGTGCTTTTGTAATTGCATCCGATGCGGCGCCGTAGCGCTTGTCGTGCCAGCGGGCGTCGGCTTTGAGCAACGCCCAGGCAATCAGCACATCACCGTCTGCAGCGTTGTTTTTGTCGGCGACCGGGTTGGATTCTGAGGGGTTATAGCGCCAGTAGAAGAGACCATTCTCTTTGTTCTTCAGCTGACTGTCTGTCCATTGCCAGAGCTTATCGAACGTGGCTTTATCGTCGTTGGCCACCGCCATCAGCATGGCAAAACCCTGACCTTCCGTATGCGACACGCCGCCATTGCCGGTATCGACAATGCGGCCTTCCGGTTTGAAAAAGCGGGCCTTGTAACTCTCCCAGGCCCGATCCGCATGAGAGAGAGGCGAGAACAGCAGACTCATCATGACGGCCAGCGTCGCGCAGACGGGTTTTCGCATAATTAACTCAATCCGGTTATTCGGCACTTCGCAGTGAAATCTCACCGCCCATCCAGGGTTTGATCGCGCCATCCTGCTCCAGGAGCAGCGCGCCCTGTGCGTCAATACCGCGGGAAGTTCCGTAGATCTCTTTATCACCAATCAGCAATTTCACCGGGCGGTTGATGAAGTTATCCAGCTTTTCCCAACGCGACAGGAACGGTGCCAGCCCTTCCTGTTCAAAAAGCGTGAGTGAGCTACGCAACTCTTTAATCATACGTACGGAAAGGGTGTTACGATCGATAACGATCCCCGCCTCCTGGAGGTTAGTCCAGGCCTGATTCACCACATCATTTTGTACATTGCGCATCACCATATTGAGGCCTGCGCCAATGACGATCTGTGCCGCATCGCCCGTTTTTCCCGTCAGTTCGACAAGAATACCCGCAAGTTTACGATCGTTGAGGTAGAGGTCATTAGGCCATTTAACGCGTACCTTATCCGCTCCCAGATCGTGCAGCACTTCCGCCATAACGATGCCGATGACCAGACTCAGGCCAATGGCAGCGGCCGGACCCTGATCGAGTCGCCAGTACATGGAAAGATAGAGGTTGGCGCCAAATGGCGAAAACCATTTGCGGCCGCGACGGCCACGACCGGCCTGTTGATATTCAGCAACGCAGGCATCGCCGGATTTCAGTTCAGGCAGACGATCCAGAAGATACTGGTTCGTCGAATCAATCACCGGCAGCACCGCAACATTGCCGTGTCCAATCTGGCTGCGGATCGTTTCTTCATTCAGCAATTGAATAGGCTCCGGCAGGCTGTAGCCTTTTCCGGGGACCGTGAACACATCAACACCCCAGTCGCGCAGCGTCTGAATATGCTTGTTAATGCCGGCACGGCTCATGCCAAGCTGCTCACCCAGCTGCTCGCCAGAATGAAACTCACCGTCAGCAAGGATGCTAATCAGGGTTAAGGGGATGGTATTGTCTTTCACGCGATGGCCTCCACGGCATTGACTTCACCTGTGCGGCCAATGAAGCGAACTTCTGGCTCCAGCCAGACGTTAAACTTTTCGCCCACACGCTGACGAACATAATGAGCCAGCTGTACAACATCATCGCTGGTCGCATCGCGTTGATTAATCAGTACCAGGGCCTGCTGTTGGTGAACGGCGGCACCGCCTACTGAAGTGCCTTTTAGCTGGCATTGATCGATGAGCCACCCCGCGGCCAGCTTCACGCTGCCATCCGCCTGAGGGTAATGTGGCGCTGCTGGCCATCCTTCAAGGAAGGCTTTTGCATTTTCGCTGCTGATAACCGGGTTTTTGAAGAAGCTTCCAGCGTTTCCGTTTACTTTTGGATCGGGAAGTTTGGTCATCCGCATATGGCAAACCGAGTCAAAAACGTCACGGGCGGTTACGGTAGCCGGATCGAGACGCGTTAAATCTCCGTAGGTCAACACCGGCTGCCAGCTCTTCGACAGTCGCAGACCCACGGCAACGATCACGTAGCGGTCCTGATATTCATGTTTGAAGATACTGTCACGATAGCCAAATCGGCACTGTTCTGCCGTTAAACGCTTAGCCGTTCCGGTTGCCAGTTCGATGCAGTCGACATATTCACAGACATGTTTCAGTTCGATGCCGTAGGCGCCGATGTTTTGAATAGGTGACGATCCGGCGCAGCCTGGAATAAGCGCAAGGTTTTCCAGACCCGGCATCCCTTTTTCGAGGGTAAATTGCACCAGATGATGCCAGTTTTCTCCGGCACCCACGTGCACAAGCCAGCTATCGGCACGCTCTTCCACATCAATTCCCATGATGCGGTTAACGATCACCGTTCCCGCAAAATCATCGAGAAACAGGACATTACTTCCTTCGCCCAGAATCAGTACGGGTTCGTTATTTTCTGTCGCGTTTTGCCATGCATCCAGCAGCTGCTGTGCAGTATCGGCACGTACAATTTGATTAGCATTGCGTTGAATGCCAAAGGTATTCCAGGGCTTAAGGGAGTGGTTCATAGACGCTATCCTGATGCAAAAACGCAGGTAGTTTACCGTATAAGCAGGGTATTGGGGGATTAGTTTGTGCGCCGTATAAACGCAAAAAGGCCATCCTTCCGGATGGCCTCTCTACTTATTTGATGCCTGGCAGTTCCCTACTCTCACATGGGGAGACCCCACACTACCATCGGCGCTACGGCGTTTCACTTCTGAGTTCGGCATGGGGTCAGGTGGGACCACCGCGCTAAAGCCGCCAGGCAAATTCTGTTAAATCTGTATCAAAGCTGAAATTGATTGTCTGTCTCTTCGCCGAAACAGCTTCGGCGTTGTAAGGTTAAGCCTCACGGTTCATTAGTATCGGTTAGCTCAACGCATCGCTGCGCTTACACACCCGACCTATCAACGTCGTAGTCTTCAACGTTCCTTCAGGACTCTCAAGGAGTCAGGGAGAACTCATCTCGGGGCAAGTTTCGTGCTTAGATGCTTTCAGCACTTATCTTTTCCGCATTTAGCTACCGGGCAATGCCATTGGCATGACAACCCGAACACCAG